>JBCDDJ010000414.1:0-6099 GCA_039180385.1 Cyanobacteria bacterium P01_G01_bin.38
CTATGTTGGCAGCATCACGATTGATAAAACACTACTCGAAAAAGTCGATATGTGGCCCTATGAAAAGGTGCTGATCGTGAGTAACACCTCTGGCCACAGGTTAGAGACGTATGTGATCGAAGGGCATGAAGATTCAGGGGTAATTTGTATGAATGGGGCAGCCGCGCACCTGATCAAAGAGGGCGAAGAGATTATCATCATGGCATTTGAAAATGCAGAGACCCCCATGCAGCCCACCACTGTTTTAGTTGACTGCAACAACCGATTCGTCAAGTATTTGTAAGCGCAAATTTTTCTAAATACAGGCTGCCAGGAGGTGACTTTAAGTGGATATTTCCCTCACAGAAGACAAGCAAATTCTTTTGAACACTTATCTCAAAGCGTTGGGATATTCGCCTGTGCCCTTTCGAAAAAATCACCTGCAAAAAGAGGGCTCGTCGTCGGTGGGTGCCGTTCGTCGCCCCCCCATTGGTCGCCCCATTGCGAACACCTATGCCTATATTCTTGACCCCCAGCTACAGCTGACCCCGGTGGGAGTTCCCGGTGAGTTGTACATTGGCGGGGCGGGGCTGGCCCGAGGGTATCTGAATCGCCCCCGGATGACAGCAGAGAAATTCATTGCGAATCCTTTTAGAGCGGGGCGTCTCTACAAAACAGGGGACTGGGCACGTTACCGGGCTGATGGCACGATTGAATTTCTAGGTCGAGTGGATCATCAGGTGAAGATTCGGGGCTTTCGGGTCGAACTGGGTGAAATTGAAACGGTGCTCGGTCGCTATGGAGGGGGGCAGCACTGTGCGGTTATGGCCCACGAAGAGAGTCCGGGCAATCAGCGTTTAGTGGCCTATGTCGTTAATGACGATGATCTAGACATTGGAGATTTGAAGAGATTCCTCAAGCGACATCTGCTGGACTATATGGTGCCTAGCGCGTTCGTGGCTTTACAGGCTTTGCCCCTGACTCCCAACGGCAAACTTGATCGCAGCGCCCTGCCTATGCCCACCGATAATCTAATCGCCGACACTGGCTTCGTTGCCCCCACGACGCCCCACCAAGTCACCTTAGCCAGGCTCTTTGCCGAGATTCTGAGCTTGCCGGTTGAGCGGGTCGGCATTCATGACAGCTTCTTTGACCTCGGCGGGCATTCCCTCCTGGCGACCCAAATCAGTGCTCGGATACGGCGAGCTTTTCGCATAAAAATGCCCCTGCGCCAGCTGTTTGAGACACCGACGATCGCAGACCTGGCTCCCTGGCTCGCCGATCAGCCACCTGCTGCCGCCGCGCCTATTCCTCGGATGTCTCGTGAGCAGCCGATGCCCCTATCGTTTGCCCAAGAGAGAATATGGTTTATCGATCAGTTTGATCCGGGCAATGTTGCTTACAACCAGTCGGCGGCGGTCCAATTGACGGGGAGGGTAGACATTGATGCCCTACAACAGAGCCTCCAAGCCATCGTTGAGCGGCACGAAAGTCTAAGGACCACTTTCCCGCTAGAACAGGGACAGCCCGTACAACAAATTGGCGCAGCCCTGGCAGTCACGCTACCGCGCATTGACCTCCAATCGCTGACACCCGCCCAGCAGCAGGCCGAGGTGCAGCGGCTGGCCATCGACCTGGCCCAGCAGCCGTTTAATCTCGCTCAAGGGCCCCTATTTCGAGCCCGTATCCTGTGCCTGGGTGACCATGACTCTGTTCTGTTGTGGTCAATGCACCACATCATCTCTGACGGCTGGTCGATGGGAGTGCTCGTGCGAGACCTAGCAGCGCTCTATACCGCTAGCACCGCTGACTTGCAGGCACCCCTCAAGGTGCTGCCAATTCAATATGCAGACTTTGCGCTGTGGCAGCGTCAGTGGCTCACAGGAGATATCCTGGAACAGCAGCTTGTCTATTGGCAGCAAAAACTGGGGGGCAAACTGCCCGTTTTGCGCCTGCCCACCGACTATCCTCCTCCAGCTGTCCCGAGTTTCCGGGGAGCTACGGCTACCGTCCAGCTCTCGGCAAATTTAGTCGGCCAGCTGCAAGCTTTGGGCCAGGAGGGGGGCGGCACCTTATTTATGGCTCTCTTGGCGGGCTTCAAAACCCTGCTGTATGCTTACACTGGGCAACCCGATCTGATCGTTGGGACTGACATTGCAAATCGCAATCAGGCGGAAGTGGAGGACCTGATTGGTTTTTTTGTTAACTTGCTGGTGCTGCGCACCGACCTATCGGGCAACCCAACATTTCGTGACGTGCTCCAGCGCGTGCGAGAGGTGGCGCTGGGGGCGTATGCTCACCAAGATTTGCCCTTTGCTCAGCTGGTTCAGGCATTACAGGCTCAAGCACTACAAACAGAACCCGCTACAGAGATTTCTTTAGAAGCATCACGTCGGGGTGTGACTACCCCCCTATTTCAGGTGCTTTTTGTCCTGCAGAACGCCCCTTTGCAGACCCTAACGTTGCCGGATGTCACCCTGACACCTCTAGATTTGCCATCAGGCTCAGCCAAATTTGACCTTGCCCTCTTTCTCCATGAAACAGCGTCGGGCATGACGGTGGACTGGAACTACAGTACCGATCGCTTTGCGGCTGTCACAATTGAGCGCATGGCCCATCAGTTTGAAGCGCTCTTACAACACATCGTGAATCATCCAGATAGTTCTTTAGAATCGCTCGCGAATCAGGTGACTCAGCCGCCCTCAAAGTCATCTAGCTCAGCACGGCGTAAGCAATTTAAGCGGGTTGCCCCCCAGGCCGTACAGCGCTCCGCCACTGATGTGGTAACCCACCAGGTGCTCCCCTGTGGGGTGCAGACGATTCAACCCCGCCACGAGGCTGTAGATTTAGCCACCTGGGCGGCGGGCCAACAAACTGCGATTCACCAACAGCTTCGCCAGCAGGGGGCGCTGCTTTTCCGAGGGTTTTCTATCAAAACAGCAACCGCCTTTGAGCAGGTCGCCCAGGCGATTTGCCCGGAGCTTTTTGGTGACTACGGTGACTTGCCCCGTGCCGGTGTGAGTGGCAAGGTCTACGGCTCGACCCCTTATCCTGAAGATAAGGCTATTTTGTTTCACAACGAAAGTTCTCATTTACAACAGTGGCCCATAAAGATCTGGTTTTGCTGTCTGCAACCAGCACAGCAAGGCGGGGCCACCCCTATTGTTGATTGTCGTCGGGTTTACCAGGCTTTAAGCGCTGAGGTACGCGATCGCATCTTTCAAAAGCAGCTGATGTACGTGCGCAACTACATCAAAGGTCTGGATGTCAGCTGGCAAGACTTCTTTCAAACCCCCGATCGCACTGTGGTCGAACAGCGTTGTCGAGCCACGGGAATGGACTGGGAATGGTTGGAAGCAGATGGCCTACAAACCCGGCAAGTCCGACCGGCGATTGTTCGCCATCCTCAAACTGGCGATTGGGTTGTCTTCAACCAGCTACAGCTGCATCACCTGTCTTATTTAGATGAGCCTACCCAGGCGTCGCTACGATCTCTCTTTGGAGAAGCGCGGTTGCCTCGCCAGGTGTACTACGGCGATGGTATCCCTATTGAGCCAGCCGTTTTAGACGCGCTACAGACAGCCTATACCCAAGCCGAGCAGATCTTTCCCTGGCAGCAAGGCGATATCCTGATGCTCGACAACATGCTCATCGCCCACGGACGGCAGGCTTATACAGGACCGCGCAAAATCGCCGTGGCCATGGCAGAGATCATGACCCAGGCCGAACTAGATGCCCAAAAGCCTGAGAGCTAAACAACCTCCTCCCCCTTCTCTCTTTCCCTTTCCCCGCTACCCGCTACCTATCTCCGCCGAATCCTTCTCCTTTGCATCCCCCTAATGCATCACAGCCTATGTCTTCCCCTACAATCACCGGTTTCCGTCTCTCCCCCCAACAGCGCCAGATCTGGCAGCGGTCTGAGGGAGAGAGGGGGGCGTTGCCAGCCCAGTGCCTGTTGACGATTCAAGGAGACCTTCGTCCCCCGTGGCTCAAAAAAGCGCTCCAGGAAATCGTAGAGCAGCATGAAATTTTTCGCACGGCTTTCCAGCAAACACCGGGCATTAAGCTGCCGCTGCAGGTGATTCAATCGCCAGGGGAGATCGTTTGGCGGGCGATTGATTTAAGCACCGCTGAGGTCGCTGACCCAGCAGCGGCTATAAGGACTGCCCAAACAACAGAACAGCACCGGGTAAACCCTTCGGAGCCGCCTTGCTTGCGCTGTATTCTCTTTAAGCTGGGTAGCCAAGACCATCGGTTGTTGTTGACGCTGCCGGCGCTCTGTGCCGATACGCAAACCTATCAAATTGTGCTGAGGCAGCTCAGCCAGCGGTATGGTGCAGCCTCCCCCTGGGCAAACGACGAGCCCATACAATATGCCGAATTTGCTGAATGGCAAAACCAATTGCTGAGCGAAACGGATGAAACGGCTTTAGCTGCGCAAGCCTTCTGGCAACAGCAGGGGCTGGCCTCTCATAGCGCCTTACTGCCTCCCCTGCGCTACCGTCATACTCAGAAACCCTCTTTTACCCCCCAGGTTCATCAGGTTGACATCGCTGCCGAAGTTGCGATCGCGCTGCAATCTGAGTTTTCAACCCCAGCCGTTCTGTTGACCAGCTGGCTCTGCCTACTTTGGCGACAGACCGAACAACCTGAGATCGCGATCGGCGTGGCCGGCGATGGTCGCCAAGATGAGGCCCTCGTCCAGGTTTGTGGGCCATTGACCCGTTTCTTGCCACTCCAGTGTGATCTGGCGGGCGCGACTCCATTCTCTGCATTATTGAGGCGGGTGGAGCAGACCTGGCACGACCTGATCCTGTGGCAAGATTACCTGCCGCAGGATCTGCCCGATAGTCTCGTCACGCTCCCCGTTAGCTTTGAGTTTCTCAACCCCGTCACTGCGACGACCCCCGACGGGATCAAATTCACGCTGGATCGCACCTGGGTGTATCCCGACCGCCCAGATTTGAAGCTCACGGCGGTGCAGCGAGACGAGCGCCTGAACTTAGAAATTCACTACAACGAGACTGTCCTCAGTGCGGCTGCGATCGCAGCCCTCGCCACCCAACTTGACGCCCTGCTCAACCATGTCAGCCGACAGCCAGCTGCCACCCTGGACACGCTCAGCTTAAGCAATCGCACGCAGCAGGTGATTCAAGACCCGCTGAGAGGCAGCCCTCGTTCCTCTAGAGACCTGCCACCTCGCTGGCCACCTCGCTGTCTGCACCAACGCTTTGAGCAACAGGCTGAGCAAACCCCCGAGCGGGTCGCGCTCATCGTTGAAGACCAGCGTCTCACCTACCGAGAACTCAATCGCCGGGCCAACCAGCTCGCCCATCACCTGCAACAGTTAGGCGCTGGGCCTGAGGTGATCGTTGCCCTGTATCTGGAGCGATCGCCGGAGCTATTAATCACACTCCTGGCCATTCTTAAAGCAGGCAGCGCCTATCTTCCCCTCGACCCGACCTGGCCAGCCAGTCGAGTTACCTGTCAACTCAAGGATGCCAAAGCCCCCATTTTGGTGACTCAACAACAGCTGCTGAGCCATGGGATCGAGGGCCCTGATCAGGTAGTTTGTCTCGGGCGCGATCGCGCCGGGCTGCTGCTGCAAAGCACGGCTAACCCCATGAGTGCGGTTACCCCAGCTAACCTCGCCTATATCCTTTACACCTCGGGTTCGACCGGCCAGCCTAAAGGGGTTGCGGTCGAACATCGCCAACTCCTCACCTATATCGATAGTGTTATAGAACGCCTGGAGCTGCCAGCGGCGGCCCACTACGCAATTGTTTCTACCCTTGCCGCCGATCTGGGCCAGACAATGCTTTTTCCCTGCTGGTACCAGGGGGGGACCCTCCATCTAATGACCCCTGACCGGGCTCGTGATGCCAAAGCGCTCTCTGAGTATGCTCAGCAGCAGCCGATTGACTGTCTTAAAATTGTGCCCTCCCATCTCCAGGCCCTCCTCCAAACTTCGCATCCTCAATCGCTGCTACCGCGTCAGCGCCTCGTACTCGGGGGAGAAGCCTGCCCGTGGACATTAATAGAACAGGTGCAACAGCTGGCCCCCAACTGTCGCAGTTTTAATCACTATGGCCCCACCGAAACAACAGTTGGCGTGCTCAC
>JBCDDJ010000415.1:0-6096 GCA_039180385.1 Cyanobacteria bacterium P01_G01_bin.38
CCTGGGTTCACAGGGGGCATTAAATTCATAGGCCAGGCTGAGGTGCAGCCAGTCTTTTAATCGCAACGGTTCTAGACGGGTAGGAGAGGCTGCCTGGTCGGCAAAGATCGCAACCAGTTGTTTTAACCCATCAGCTGAGAGCTCTAGCCCGTGCCAATCGGAGCGAAACGTGAGTTGTTTAATGAGAATCGGTGGCTTAGGGATGAGTGCACGATTTGCAGCTAGCACGTTTTCTAGCGTGCGGATGTAGGGTGCGATAGCACACTCATCATCGTTAAAAAAGCCTGTCAGCGTGCAGTGGGGCATATAGGCATGGGCAGCGTTGGGGCCACAAAGCTGTTGGCTTTTCTCGAAATAGGTTTCGAGTTGTTCCGCGAGTGGGCCGATAGGGCAGGCATAGAGAATAAATTGGGCCATGTCTAAACCTCCAAAACTTTCTTCCCCTTCACATAGACCGCCTTCAGTGCGACTGAAGGGGACTGGCTGAGATCCATTAAGAGAAAATCGGCATCCAATCCAGGTGAGATTGCCCCTTTTTGATGATCGATTTTGGCAGCACGGGCAGGGTTGGTAGAAACCAGCTGCCAGGCGGTTTCAAACGCCATCAGGTCCATTTCGGCAAGTTTGAACGGGGCGTGGAGGAGAGAGGGATAGTGGTAGTCAGAGCAGAGACAGTCTACCACCTCGGTCTGGGCGGCCTCGGCAACGCCCATGTAGCCGACGTGGGAGCCACCCCGCAGGAGGTTGGGGGCTCCCATCAGGATGGCGGTGCCGTGTTGCTTGTGCTGGGCGGCCAGGTCGATTTTGGCGGGGAATTCTGCGATCGCAACCCCCCTGGCTAAACTCAAGGCCACCTCTTCCGACGTTTCGTCGTCATGGGACGCGAGGGGAATGTGATGGGCATGGGCATATTGCACCAACTTGTCGGTTTGTCCTCGACCCAAATCGCGTCGATTAAAGGCTGCTTCGATCAGCTGACGAATCTCGCCCTCGGAGAGTTTAATCCGCTGGCGTAGCCCTTGGGTGTAGCGATACAAGGTTTCATCATCCATCGTGGGGGGCAAGTGATCGTTCAGGGAGATGAGTTGCGCTTGGCCCTGGCTGATCCAGTTGCACAGTTCTTCAAACTGGTCTGTATTGGACTGCTCATGGCGGATATGTATGCGGCTATCGGCTTTGAGGTGAGGTTTGAGATCGGTCTGAACGGCCTGGATGATCTGGCGGGCCATCTCTCGACTGCGTAGCCCTGGCTCAAAGGAGTCAGTGATGGAATAGTAAAAGGTGGTAATGCCTGCCGAGAGCAGCGCTCGATCATTCTCGACCAGGGCAATCTCTAGGGGGAATGAAACCCCTGGGCGTGGACAGATCATGCGCTCAAACGCATCGCCGTGGATATCGACGATGCCCGGGAGTAGGTGTAACCCCTTGGCAGAGAGGATTGGGTAGTTGGGCGGCGTGGTGTCGGGGGCAATGGCTGCAAAGCGTCCTTCGTCGACGAGTACGGTGGTGTCTGGTAACCACCCCTGGGGGGTGAGTACCTGGGCTCCTTGAATTGCTAATGTTGATGGCATACCCTTGACCCTAAATTGTGTAATTGTATGTTGGTTTTTGGCGAACAATGCGGGATGGTTGGCGGCATTCCGAGGAGTGTACTCAGCATCGTTGGAAAGGGTGCGTCCCAGGTTGTTGTTGCTGCCCACAATATGCAGGCCCATAAAGAGAATGCCGTGATGCTGCCAGCGAACAGGCCATAACCTGACGGGTCAACAGGTCAAAACTGATCAAGAGCACCGTCAATAGACTGATTAAGCCGTAGCGGTAAGTCATAAGCTCTGAGCAATTATGATGGACATCCCTGAAAAGTTGTCTCGCATTATCCCAGAAGACTGAATTTTGTGACGTTGTCTAGATGTCATTTAGCGTTCAGCTGCCAAGCCCCATCCCAGGTCTCTTTGGGGGGATTCTGTTGTAGCTGCTGACAGCGCTTAAGATAGAGGATTACAGCCTGATCCTGGGGGGCATGGGTCAACAGCTCATCAAAAACGTCGGTTGCTTGTTGAAAGGCTCGTTGCTGATAGTACTCACGTCCTTGATGGTAGAGACTTATCCGATATTGTTGCTTGTCGGTAAGGGGCTGCGATCGCAACCCCAGCACTTCGTAAATATTGACAGGTTGGGTTTTGCCTTTCACGCAGATATAATCTAGCTCGCGGACCCAGATATTCTCTTTACAGAGCTGGTAAGTGTTTTCGCTAATAATGATGGAGCAACCATAAAGCTTAGTCGCGCCCTCAAGGCGAGACGTGAGGTTGACCCCATCGCCAATGGCGGTAAAGTCCATGCGTTTACTAGACCCCATATTGCCGGTAATCACATCGTCGGAGTTGATGCCAATACCAATTTGGATAGTGGGTTTGTTTTGCTGACGCTGTTGACTATTAAATCGCACCAGCTGGTGCTCCATTTCTAGGGCTGTCTCAACCGCACGCTGGGCGTGATCGGCCTGGGAGATGGGGGAGCCAAACACGGCCATGATGGCATCTCCAATAAATTTGTCTAAGGTGCCCCTGTGCTTAAAGATCACATCTACCATGGTCTCAAAGTAGGCATTCAGCAGCTCGACGACCTCCTCGGCTTGCAGCTGCTCGGTCAAGGCAGTATATCCTCGAATATCCGCAAACAAGATCGACACAAACTGACGTGCCCCGCCGAGGGTCGTGGTCCCGCTTTGGAGCAGCTGTTCGGCCAGATCTTGGCTCATGTAACGATACATGGTCTCTCTGAGGGTTTCACTTTCTCGCAGGGCCGCTTCTGTTTTTATCCGTTCGGTAATGTCTTGGACTGTGCCCGTAACCCGACTGGGCTCGATTTGGACTTGTTCATTTACGATGCGCTCTGTCCCGTCGGGCATGGCCAGGCGATAATCAAAGGCATAGGGCTGGTGATGCGTCATGGCCTCAGCCCGAGCTTGCTTGACTCGGCCTCGATCCTGTGGATGGACGCGCTCTAAAAACAGAGATTGGCTTGGCGTCACCGATGTGGCCTGATAGCCCAGCAAAGTATGCAGTTCGTCAGACCAACTTAAACGACCGGCCATATTTGAACGGGGGGTGTCTAAGGTCCAGTCCCAGTTACCGAGTTGGGCAATGCGCTGGGCGTTCGCGAGGCTGGCTTCACTACGAGCGAGACTGGCCTCACTTTGCTGACGTTCAGTGACCACTACGGACAGCACTAACGCCGTTACGCTAATCACTGCGATGTAGGCTTGTAGCAATAAAATCGCCTCGTTCAAGTTGCCAGCCGTCTTGGTGATAAACGGACCGCCTCGGTGGACCGCACCGATCACGGCAATCACCGAGACCATAAAACTGGCAAAGGTGGCCCCCCTAAGCCCCAACCGCAACGCGGCCCACACCACAAAGGGGAAAGGCAAGTATTCGAGGGGGTAATGTGCGATCGCACTCTCCGTTTTTGACCCAAACACCACACCGCTGACGCTGACCAGTAAGCCCAAACAGAAGCAAAGCTCCATCAGCCAGGGCAGCTCAGTGCGAATCGCCTTAGCGGTTTGGCGGGAGTTTCTCAGCTCAGCTACGCCGATCAGTAACGCTGGCGTCAACACTAAAACCCCCATGCCATCGCCAAACCAGATCAAAACGGCATTTCTAAACAATTCGCCGGTTTCGAGCATCCCGGCCAGGTAACCGACCTGTGTGCTGTAGATGGCGTTGATCAAGGGCGTGACAATCACGCCCCAAAAGATAAACTTGACCAAATCGGGTAGCCGCCACTGCCGCAGATGCAGACCTCTAAAGCGGAGTACGTAGCTAGCGGCCAGGGCCTGCATGGCACCGCCAAAGCAGATAGCCAAAGCAATGCCCCAGGGCTGCCCGTCGATCAACGCGACCCAAAAGGCTCCCAGGGCGACCCCGACCCAAAGCCGCTTGCCGTAGAGCAGCAGCGCGGCCAGCGCAATCCCGGCGGGGGGCCACAGGGGTGAGGCGGCGGCCTCAATATTCAATGCTGCCGTGGAGAGTTGAGCGGTTAAAAAATAAAAAACTGCCAGAAAAACGACGCGCACCCAGTAAGCTGAGTGCCGCTGATGCCCTTTGCCCATAGGTTGGTAGATGCGGTCAGTATGCCTCTACAATACCCAGCTTTGGGGGGAAAGGCGAAGGGGGGGATAGGTAGTGGGTAATGGGTGATGGGTAGTGGGTGGCGGGTGGTGAGAATGTAGGGGCGTCACGGTATGCGTCCAGTGCAAGATATTCGCAATTTGCCGATCTCCAATCCCTACTCCCCAATCACAATCAACCAATTGCATACTTTCTAAGCAATCCGTTTTCCCTGTCTGACTGCCATCGTCAACCTAGGGACTACCCCGTCATCATGCACTGTAATGAAATCTGCTCGTTTGCCGATTTCCAGGCTGCCGCGATCGCACTCTAACCCAATCGCCCGAGCTGGGTTAATCGTAAATAGCCGCATGGCCTCATACAGCGGCAGGGCCTGCTGCTGGGCGATCAAAAACATGGCCTGGAGTAGGCTCTGGGGCACATAGTCTGATGAGATAATATCTACCAGCCCCAACTCCACCAGCGCCATGGCCGAGACATTACCTGAGTGGGAGCCGCCTAGCACTAAATTAGGAGCCCCCATCAGTACCTGCAAGTCGTGGGTGTGGGCTGCTTTTGCGGCCTCTAAGGTCGTAGGAAACTCGGCAATGCTGGCTCCCTCGGCGATGGCCTGCTGGACATGGTCAAGGGTGGTGTCGTCATGGCTTGCGATCGCAATGTCTCGATGATTGGCCAGCGCTACCAGCGCCAGTCGATTGCGATCGGCATTTCGATGCTGGGCATCTAAGCGTTCTTGGATAAAGGCTTCCATCTGGGTCTCAGTGACGCCGTGTTTGCCCATGTAATATTCTTTGTACTTTTCGAGTTGGCCAAACTGCCGTTGCCCCGGCGTGTGATCCATCAGCGATAGCAAGGAGAGCAAGGGATGCTCGGCAAACTGTTCTACCAGATCATACACATGGTCATAGCCCAGCTCACAGCGCAAATGCAGCCAGTGATCTACCGAGAACTTACCCGCCTGTTGTCGCTCGGTCAGGGTGTCGATCATCGGCCCAAACATCGTCATCCGCATGGACGTGGGAGTCACATCCCCAATCGAAATCGCATCGCACACCGTCGTCACCCCTGCCGATGCCAAATCTCGGTCGTGATACGTCGCCGCCGCCGCCATCGGCCATCTTACTCCTGGGCGTGGCGACATACACCGCTCAAAGTTATCGGTGTGCAATTCAACCAACCCCGGCAGCAGATAGTCACCCTGACCGTCTTGGCCCTGTGTTACCTTCCCCGGCTGAATTTCAGAAATCACCCCATCATGAACAACCAGAGTGCCCAAAATCTCTTCGTCAGGCAATTGGAGACGATAGTTAGTGTAGATGGTTTCGTTCATTGCAAGTGGCTAACTCCCTTAATCTCATCACAAATCACAAATAACCGGTAATTTTTATTTCACGCTAAAACGGAGTGCCTTACACTAACCATCAAAGTTTAAGAGACGGTTACAGACTCGCCCACGGACTTCGGCATCGTGAAAGATGCCGATTAATGCACAGCCTTGCTGCTTCCGTTGCTCAATCAGGTCAATAACAACCTCTCGATTGACAGCATCCAGAGCAGAGGTAGGCTCATCCAGGAGCAAAATCGGATAGTCTACTGAAAAAGCCCGAGCAATATTGACCCGCTGCTTTTCGCCCCCCGAAAAAGTCGTGGGTGATAGCGACCAGAGTCGTTCTGGTAGGTTGAGCAGCTTGAATAATGCTCGAATTTTGTCATAGGCAACTTCAGTTTCAATGCCTAAATCCATCAGAGGTTCTGCGGCCACTTCAATAGCGGGCACTCGGGGAATCACGCGCAGAAACTGACTCACATAGCCAATGCTTTGCTGGCGCACTGCAATCAGCTCATGGGGCTGTAGCTGAGGCAAGTCAACCCAATGGCCCTCGTGGTTTATCCAAATTGAGCCGCTATCGACTCGGTAGTTGCCATAGAGCGATCGCATAAAGGTTGATTTTCCTGAACC
>JBCDDJ010000416.1:0-6092 GCA_039180385.1 Cyanobacteria bacterium P01_G01_bin.38
CGATTGGCTCATTTGCAGAAGACTACCTGGGTCACCAAGGGGCTAGCTCTGCATCCAACTATGAGGATTACTACTGCGTAGATGACCGGGGGCAACCGCTAGCGATCGGCATTCTTCGGCATGAGCTAGATCAGCCAGCTGCTGAACCCTTGGCCGATAAACGCGCCACCGTCCATATCGATGGGCTGCTGAAAGAACGCTTCGATGCCTTCGGCAGTGGCACCCACAAAGATAAGATTGCCCAGCTGCTCGATATGGCAGATCGTTATGAAGCACTAGAGCGCAGGCTCTACAACGCAGAGCAACGCCTTGACCTGGCCCGCAAGCATATAGACCTATTGAAGGAGAAACAGGCTGAACAGGCCGCTGAAGCCGCGCCAAAGCCGAAGCGATCGCATAAGCCGACCCCTGACGACTGGACACAGGCCAGCAATGCTGATTTAAACGGCGATCGCACCCCTGGCAGCGCTGACGAAAAAATCCGGCGTAGCATCGAAGCGTTTCAGGAGCATAACGCCGGACTGCCCGAGGTGGAGCAGTGGGCTATCACCCCGACTGTGATTCAAAAACTCAGTGGGTCAAATAGCACGCGAGTTCAAGACTACCTTGCGCGTCATTCTGAAACGGTTGAAATGCTTGAGCAGTACAATGCCGGTTTTGGCTATCACCAGAATCGAGGCAAAGGTACCCCGCGCGACTCGGTGAAATGGTCAGCGACTTATGGTGACTACGATTGGTAAACTACGCCTAACTCCCCTGCTCATTTTGAGATCTCCCCCCTGGCCCTCCCGGTTAGACGCGGTTGCCCCCGTGATTAACCGTGAACCGTTGTGAACTGAAGAAATGCTCCCCCAGAATCGTCATGCCAAACATAGAAAGCAAATCAGCCCCCCTAGCCAGCCGAGTCTCTCGCCTTCGAGATGCCCTGGAGACCCTCCAGATGGCTGATGAAGCTTCTGAAAAAGGCTACTTGCTGACCAGCTCCGAGCTTGCCGATTTGATGGATGTCAATGCATCGGCAGTCACCAGCCGAGGTGACGTTTGGGAGTGGCGAAACTGGGTGGTTTCGAGGATTCGACGAGAAGGCAATCAGCTTTTGTGGCAGTTAGAATCACTAGACAGCTGACGCTTCCAATTTGCCTATTCTGGTGTGGAGTACGGGAAAAGCCTGGGCCAATTTGCGCCCGAATCAATTCGGTAGCACCTCACCCAGCAGCCTGATGATTTCCCGGATCTCGCTATCGGTGCATTCACGAATCAGGGCTTTGGCAACCATCGTCGGTTTGCCGCTGGCATCAAGCACCGCTTTGAGCAGCCCTGCCTTAGATCCTGCGGGCTGATACACGCTTTCCCTCTGGATGAACTCGATCCGAATTTCAGAGCGGGGCCTGCCGGTTCTGGCAAAGGCATCCTGGATATCTGGCAACCTTTGAAGGAGCGACAGGTAGCGGCTGTCTCTGTCGTATTCGGAATGCCCCATGATGCCCAGGGTTGCCGTGCTCTGGTCGTAGGCGATGAGTCTCACAGAAGACCTGAGGGAGGTCTGGAGGCCTGGGGAAAGCACGCGATCGATCACCTCAGCCCAAATGACATTTAGCCGCGCCTCTGGGTCAGGCTCTGGGGCGGATGCGCCTATGGCGGTAGGTCGGTTGGGCATGGTTCGTGTCTATCGGCTGAAGTCTTAATTTTGCGCAGGTAAGCTTTTACTCGTTATCGAGTGCCACCAAAGCTGGACTGATAGGGACATGAGCGGATTGAGTTTCAAATTAGTAAATATATACTACAATACCGAAACTGTTCGACCGCGCAGCTGCCGACAGCTGCCACTGACAGTCTAGGCAGAGGGTGATGTTGACCCCGGTCGCTCTATGCTGCCGGGGTTCGTTATGGGAGGATGCCTTGAAAATTGCCGAGATATCCCAGGCGATCAAGGAATGCGATCTCAAAATTCACGCGATCGTTGAAGGCTGTATCCCTGGCCGTAGGTGGTGGACAGAATGGACTGTTGATAATCAGGGTCTGGCCGTTGAGGCGTATGTGCCAGATGGCACTCAGGCCGAAGGCTACCAGTTCAGAGTGCAAAATGGCTTTGTCTGTTGGAATGAGTGGGAGTACGATCCAGTCGAGAAAATGTGGCAGAAAACAGCAGAGATCGATGATCCGGTGGAGCTGCCGCCTGGCATGTGGCCTGGTTTGATGCCTGTGATGTTGGAGATACTGAAATTATGAGACGCTTGGGTTAAACCAAAGTCAGTGGCAGCGCCGCCTGTCACGTGGCACTCGACACCTGGACACGCGATCTCGACCTGAGATTTGAGGGAGTGTCATGAAACATGACGTGAATTTTTGAGATAAGGAGTGTCATGAAATTAGCGACCTAGCTTTTTTCTGCTCAGAGATGTGCCTGCTCAGGACGGCTGACAGTTGACTTTTCAGGTGTTAGAAGAAAACATCACCGCTGTTCTTCTAGCTCATCAATGAGATCTAGAAGTCTAACGAATCGGGAACCGAAGGCCGTCAGCTTATACTCTACGCGCGGCGGTATCTCGGGATAAGCGATCTTCTCGACAATGCCGAACTCGACTAGAGCCGATAGCCGTTCGTTTAGTACTTTGGTTGTCAGTCCCTCGGTTGCACGAGTCATTGCGCCTGGACGATTAACATCTGTACGAATGAGCTGTAAGACCCTCAACATCCATTTGCAGCCTAAGGTGTTCTCCACAATAGAAGTCACACTTGGTTGCTCAGAGACGAAATTCTTTGTTGAATCAGAAGCCTGTGATCTCTGCATTTTCTACTAAACGGTAACTACACCACCAAACAGTGCCTGCTTGTGAGTGGACAAGGAAGCTACCTATGCTGAGCTGCATTGGAAGCCTCTTCACTGTCGATTCTATAGCAAGGAGATACTAAAGATGGAATATATGAAAGCAGCCGTGTTGACAGCTTTTGGCGATACCGATAGCTTTGAAGTCCAGACTGTTCTTAAGCCGAAACCAAACTCTAGACAGGTTCTAGTTCGTGTCTGCGCAACCTCAGTTAACCCGGTGGACTATCAAACTCGTCGCGGTGACTACAAGGACTTAGTGTCGCTGCCAGCTATCATCGGCGTGGACATATCTGGCATCGTCGAAGCAGTAGGTGAAGCGGTCACTGAGTTCACAGTAGGCGATGAGGTCTACTACTCCCCGCGTCTGTTTGGAGAGTCTGGTAGCTACGCTCAATATCATGTGGCTGATGCTGATATCGTTGCCAAGAAGCCTATCAATCTATCCCATGTAGAAGCTGCCTGTCTTCCGCTAGCAGGTGGCACCGCATGGGATTGTCTTGTAGCAAGAGGTAAGCTGAAAGTAGGGGAAACAGTCCTTATCCATGCGGGCGCGGGCGGTGTCGGCTCGATGGCGATTCAGCTTGCGAAAACAATAGGCGCATACGTCTTTGCCACATGTAGCGAGAAGAATCACGATTTCGTCAGGGACTTAGGTGCGGATCGCATCATCGACTATAAGCGTGAGAACTATGAAGAAGTGATTCGCAGCGAAACAAATGGAGCAGGCATTGACTTAGTGCTGGATACGATTGGAGGAGAGACGATTCAGCGTAGTCCGAGCGTTCTTAGTCCATTTGGTCGATTAGTCAGTATTGTAGATGTTGCTCAACCGCTCTCTCTACTTGAGGCATGGGGCAAAAATCTGACGATGCACTTTGTCTTTACACCGCAGTATCGAGAGAAGCTAGACGACTTAGCGCGGCTAGTTGAGCGAGATAAGCTTCGACCTCTTGTTGATTCCACCCTGTCGTGGGATGAAGTTAGTAAAGCACATCAGCAACTAGAACAAGGCGGAACTAGAGGAAAGATCGTACTCACCTTTGACAAGAGTTGACTACCCAGTCACACTTATATTCACTGTCCCACAGAAACTATCTACACTTACCAGAATCGGAGCGAGGGCAACCTTCGCTGTATGGTCAAATAGCCTGCTGCTTAGGCGACCATCCCCTACACAGCCTGTGCCGTCTTCAGTGCCAGTATCGACAGCAGGGCATAGAGGGGCTGAAGCGTCAGTCAGTGAGTGTCGGTAGCCCGGTTGCTGGTGACTGTGGCGATATGCGATCTCAACTGTGAATTTCGGAAATTATGGGCCGAAGTAATGCTGGGAATCATAGCTGCGGCGAAAAATGCGATTCTCCGATGGAGAGGCTGCCGCCAACGCAACTGACACATTACTTGCCAGAAGCGACTGATTCGTATATTCGCCTGGGAATGGTGGCAAAGGCCCAGCGCCAGGGACTCGACCTAACTAAAAGCCGACTGCTGAGCTACAGCCCCTGGCCGGTCGTAACCCGGTACAGGACCGCCAGTGTGGCTGTATGGCAGCTTATTGATCAGGGCACGATTAGCCTTCTGCTGAGAGACTCTTAAGTAAGAGTAATGCCCTATGATGACTGAGTAGATTTTGTTTGGGTATTGCTCTTCGCCCTGTTGTAATGACCAGAACTGTTCAGCTAACCACCAGTGGTGGGCAGGTCTTAGAAGGGCAAATTGTGCCGATGGAGCAACGCCACTACGAAGATGTCGAAGAAGTTTGGAAACCGATTCTCAGGGCGACTAATCAACCCGATGCGGGGTGGATATGGGACTACAAGCTGAATCAGTCCCAACAGCAAGAGCGCTATGAAGCTTACTCTCTGGATGTGGATGGCCTGAGCCAGGGGCTCATTTTTATCGAGACCCAGTGGCATCGTTCTCAGCTACCCCAGCGGTGGCCGTTGGTATACGTCGAGGCGATTGCCTCAGCGCCGTGGAATCGATTACCTATTGAGCAACCGCCCTGGTTGCGCGGTATCGGGCGACGACTGTTGACCTTTGCTCGATTACGCAGTGTTGAGCTGGGTTATGGTGGCCGAGTGGGGTTACATTCACTCCCGAATGTGGAGGGGTTCTATCAGCGCTTGAATATGCCTGACTATGGCCCTGACCCAGAAAAAGATGGCTTGGTATACTTCGAGTACGGTTTGATTTAGCCATGAGTAACCCACATCAGGAAACCCAACCGATGGATGATCCAATGCTTGCTGAACGACTGGCCAAGGTGAATGCGTTACTGACTGCACCTTGTGATGATGCCTGGATTGCTGAGACAACTCGTATTGAAGGTGATGGCTGGATCGAAGCAGGGCCGAGGATGCGACCCTATGTTGAGGCCCTGAAATCAATGTCGCCCGAAGCCATTAGAACCATGCGGCGGCAGATGCGGATACAGTCGATTTTGATGCCGGAGCTATGCCAATGGCTGGAGTCCTGGGAACTGGGTCTAAGTTTTGAGGCGGTTTACACCGAAGCGCGGCGAGTGGTGCGGCGACACCTGCAGCAGCTGACGCCAGAGCAGGAGGCGTGGCTAGATGCCCTGGTGGCGGAGGATGATCAGCATTTGCCGATGGCAGAAAGGGCGTTGCGATCGCAAGTGGTTGCCCTGTTCTCAACCCTGTTCACCGAAGAGGATTGGCAGTCATTAGCGGATATAGCTGCTCAAGGTATGGCCCAAGGTGTATTGCAGGTGGCCCAGCAAAAGGCAACCCCCTCGATTGCACTTTGAGACGGGTATACCATTGTCCGTCACGCTATGAATTGCTCCATTCTCTTAACTAACCCCCCTGTAAATTTGGGAAATTATGGCTGGAGTAATTTCGGGAGCTACAGCTGCGATGAAAAATGCGATCGCAACTACCACAGCTACTATCTACCTCACCAGAACCTGAGCCAAGCCTAGAGTCGTTCTGTGCTTGTGGTAGAGGCCGGTGTGAAGGCGGCGAAGATTGGTGCTCTGTGCGGGCGACCGCTTGGCTTAGGTTAACCGCCTATAGAAAAAGAGCAAACAGAGTCCCCACTCTACGCCCCCCCAATCGCCTGTCTCAACCCTTCAATATCCTTGCCAACATTCCAGCGTCGCCCATACATTCCATATTTATCATGATGCTGTTTAACATCGTCCCTGCTCTCTAAGACTCGTTTAATAATGGCCTGACTCCTAGAACAGAGCTGTTTCATGACAGATTGATTGATTAGCCACCGTTCGTCATCATCTTGAGCC
>JBCDDJ010000417.1:0-6092 GCA_039180385.1 Cyanobacteria bacterium P01_G01_bin.38
CAGCAAATCACCAGCTGGGGTCGATGCACACAGATCTGGTTAATCACCCGAGCCGGGGCTAGCTCAAAATTAACCACCAGCTCAGACAGCCACACCGTATTGGGCGGCAAGGCTCCGGCCCGAGCCAGCCCCGCCAGCAAGACATTGCTTGAGTTTTCGACCTGATGGGCTCGCCAGGGTTGAAACGAGGTCATCAAAATCGGCGCATCAACCATCATCCACAACTCAGAAATAAGATTAGGATAAGGGGTGTGGCGTCCGTTTGACATTGGTCAGGAGAAGCTTATGGCAACTATTGCAGTCATTGATTACGACATGGGCAATTTGCACTCGGCGTGCAAAGGTCTGCAGGTGGCGGGGGCTACCACGATTGTCACTGATAAAGTAAGCGATTTAGAAGCGGCGGATGGGGTCGTTTTACCTGGGGTTGGCGCATTTGACCCGGCAATGCAGCATTTGCGATCGCGCCACCTGACCCAGCCCATCCGTGGCATCATCGCCAGCGGCAAGCCCTTCCTGGGCATCTGCCTGGGCCTGCAGGTCTTATTCGACGGCTCCGAAGAAGGCACCGAAGCCGGGCTAGGCGTCCTCTCTGGCACGATTAAACACTTCACCCCCGAGCCCAGTTTGACCATTCCCCACATGGGTTGGAACCAGCTTGATATCCGTCAGCCTGACGCGTCAATATGGCAGAGCATCCCGCTCCATGCCTGGGTTTACTTCGTCCACTCTTACTACGCCGCCCCCACCGACCCCAACGTGATTGCCGCCACGGTCACCCACGGCACCCAGCAGGTGACCGCCGCCGTCGCCAAAGACAACCTGATGGCGGTGCAGTTTCACCCCGAGAAGTCCTCGACTGCGGGTTTACAAATCTTAGCTAACTTTGTCGAAGTGGTGCGCCAGCGTCAACTTGTTGCCAGTCATTAAGCATGTAAGCTTTAGAAGCAGCTAACTTCTATGTACCGGGGGTAGAGGATGCCGTCTCAGGGCGGGTAAGAACCTTACAAATTACTCACCAGGAAACCATTGCCCGGGCCGACTGGGTGATTGCCAGTGGTGAAGCGTGGGATACAGTTAAGTTTGCTCGGCGACAGCTGATCAGTGGAATCTATCTGGCATCGCCTGAGGATGTTGTTTTGAATAAGCTCCGCTGGCGACAGCGAAGTTCGTCAGAGAAACAATGGCGGGATGTGTTGGGGATCTTGAAGGTGCAAGGTACGGGGCTGGATTTTGACTATCTCAATCGGTGGGCTAACCATTTAGAGCTTACCAATGATTTGAGGCGATCGATGGGGGAAACCGGGCTGCTCTAACCTGGCACGTTGTGGTGCACGGGCTGTCCCTATTTTATGAAACCCTATTATCAAATATCCATTCAGGAGTGTGGTGATCCCTTGGTCCCTATTCCTTTAGAACACTTCTCTGTGGTGAGTCCCCACCCATATGCCGCACTGGGTGCGCCCTACGGCAATCGCTCTCCCTACTTTCTGCGTCAGGGGGTTATAAACAGATTGCTCAAGGCCCAACACTATCTCCAAACGGTTCAGCCCGACTGGCAAATTCAAATCTTTGACGCCTATCGCCCCCTGGCGGTGCAACAGTTTATGGTTGATCACACCTATGGTCAGCTGCTGAGAGCACACAACCTGGATACCCAAGTCATCTCTACCCAGCAGAGAGAACAGCTCATGGCCCAGGTCTATCAATTTTGGGCACCCCCCAGCCCAGACCCCGCAACACCGCCGCCCCATAGCACCGGAGCTGCCATCGACATCACCCTGATAGATGCCCAGCAACAGCCCATCCCTATGGGCTCTGAGATCGATGAATTGTCAGAACGCTCCCACCCCGATCACTACGCTAGCTCAACCGATTTAGCGAGTCAGGAATATCATCAAAACCGCAGCTGTTTGGTCAGCGTGATGCAACACGCAGGTTTTGGCCAACACCCCAACGAATGGTGGCATTTCTCCTACGGTGATCAGCTCTGGGCCTGGTTATTACGCCAATCTCACCCACAAGCCGCCCGCTATGGGGCGATAGAAGATGACTAGAGAAGGTATTAGGTTTCAGATTTTAGGTTTAACACCCATTACCCACCACCGTTCGGCTGAGCTCACGCCGAAGCCCACCACCCACTACCCAACCCTAAGATGCTTCCGCAAAATCTTTTTCCAGTTTGAGACAGTTGCGCTGACCGTTCACCTGGAGCTGATATTCAACCCGGTCCATAATCCGGTGCAAAATCAACCAGCCATAGCCCCCTTCTTGAAAGTCAGCGGGGGAAGGGGCAGCATAATCATCAAGATCAAACCCCTTGCCCTGATCCCAGACTTCTAGCGATAGGTTTTGGCCCTTGAGCTCAATCCGAATCAAGACCGGCACATCGGGCTTCTCTTGGTGGGCATGGCGCACGATATTGGAGTACACCTCAACAATCACCAACCGTAGCCGCTGCTCTACCTGCGACCAGTCCACTTGCGCACCTACTTCTAACTTTAGTGACTCTAGCAGCCAGTTTTCGACAACCGCCAAAAACTTCAAATCACTGGGGATTGTCAACTCAGTTTGCATCATTTAAATCACCTCCAGTAATAGCAGGGTCTGATCGTCTTCTTGTTCACCGTCTGGGCTGCGTATCTCACTCAGCAAACCATCTAAACTCAGCTCAACGGGCTGACGTTGCAGCAGTTGCCACAGACCTTCTTGTTGCAACATCACCTGAGCATTTTTTTGCCCCGACAAATCTACCGTTGCCTCAGTAATGCCATCACTCGTCAATAACACCACATCCCCTGATTGCACCCTTAGTTCACCCGCAGCGGCTTTCCATTCTGGCAAGATCCCCAGTGGTACCCCTCGGGTCTCTAAGTAGGTGGGACTGGTGGGCTGATGCTCAATCACGGCCTGGTGCGACCACACCAGCGGATAGACATGCCCCGCATTGGCGTACACAATTTGCTGCTCAGTCGGTCGATAGCGCACTAGCGCCATCGTGATAAAACAGTTGTTACTGACCAAGTCCTCCGAGAGGCTTTGATTGAGATTGCGCATTACCACCTCGGGGCTAGGAGCGTTTTCTTGAGACAGCTCACGGCGCAATACCGAAATCGCACTGGCCATAAACAGGGCCGCTGGGACGCCCTTACCAGAGACATCTCCGACGGCTAGCCAGATATCACCCTGGGGATGGACAAACACCTCGTAAAAGTCACCCCCAACCTCCCGCGCTGGGTGGCACCGCGCCTGGATTTGGATACCTGAGATATCGGGCCAGCTTTGGTGCAGCAAGTTATTTTGAATCTGTCGAGCCACCTCCAGCTCAGCCCGCATCTGTGCGGTTTGTCGCTGACTCTTTTGATAAAGCTTTGCCTGGGAGATTGCCAGCGCAACCTGCTCCGAAACACTCTTGAGTAGCTCAGGCGTCCCCTGGGACCAACCGCTGCCGCCGACCTGCTGATAGAGGTTGATCACAGCCAGGGTGGTGTTTTGATAGATAAACGGAGCAGTCAATCGAGTTATCGGCTGCTCCTGAGAATGAATAGTGTCTGAAACCACCTGAGTGAGTGCCTCAATGGCAGGAATATTCTCGAGTAGGGCTCGATCTTTAATCTGAGTCTGGGGGCTTTCAGGCTCACCTTGGCGACAGTAGGTCAAGACATGCTCTTGCAACGATTGGAGACTATCGCAACCTTGCAAAACCTCAGTCGGATAAAGCACGGCACAGTCTGCCCCAAAGGCTTTGCCCAGGGTCTCAACCACCGTTTGCAGCATGCTGGTGTAATCAAGCGAGCCGCGAATTGCGGTCATAACGGCATTAAATAAAGACTCTTTCTGTAGCGCACGGGTTAGGGTATGGGTGCGCTGCTTTAGCACTTTGTAGGTCTCAGCGGCTTGCTGAATGACTGCCCTGAGAGCTTTCGGCGTCCAGGGCTTAGTAATGTACTTAAAGACTTTGCCATCGTTGATGGCATTCACCAAGTCCTCGACATCGGTATATCCGGTCAAGACAATCCGAATGGTGTCAGGAAACCAGTCAACGGTCCGGCTTAAAAACTCCGTTCCATTCATTTGCGGCATCCTCTGGTCGGAGATGATAATCGCCATTTCGCCTTTTTCTTCTAAGAGCTGGAGGGCTTCGGCACCACTGTTGGCTTTGTAGACTTCAAAATCACGGCGAAAGGTTCGATGAAGCAGATCGAGATTATCGGGTTCATCATCGACGACAAGGAGCCTGAGGCGGTCAAGTTCATCTGGAAGCATGTGAACGTTGCTATATTCCAAGGGTCAGGGCATACTGGGCCCAAATCAGCCCATGTACACAGAATCTGCTTTAATGTGCCCAACCCAGGCAGACGATAATCACACGCTGAAGTTTAGACCACGCTGAAGTTTAGACATTGAGAACACTATGGTGCGCGGAGTATTTGCAAAATCTAGCGGGGTTGCGACGGTCGCAGCCGTTTTGTTATCGGCCTCCGTCGGGCAGGCCAGCCCAGTCAACGAGGTCTATCAGCAACTTGAGGCGCTAAACACGGCAATTTGCTTTAATCAGTGGGAGCAAGCGGTGGCGATCACCAGCACGTTGATCGGCTCCCCAGCCATCTCTACCGACTATCGCCATCGCCTGGTCGAGTTTCGTCGAGATTTGCAGGGCCTTAGTGAAATGCGGGCGATGATGCCTGACAATGCTAGCTGCGATCGCATCTATCCCCGCACCCTGGCTGTCCCCGTCCCGGCAGACGCCACCGAGGAGCCTGCCCCCATTGACTGGGGCGCAGCGATTGCCAGTATCACCTCCCAGCGTGGCCCCATTGTTCAACTTGACGATCGCACCGAAGCCGAGGTCAATCCCGCCATACCCCCTGAGTTACTGGCCGATCTGCCCTTCGCGCTGGCCTCAGCCACCGCCATCGACACGACGGACGGGTTTAATGTGGTCGCCGGACAGGTGAGCACAGGCCACGAAACCTTTGGCTTTTTGGCCGGTTTGGGCGATCGCATCACCCTCGATCTAGACGTCACCCGCGTCTTGTCAGGCACCTTTGAAACCAGTGACGACTCCCAGCTGTTTATCTTTGATCGCAGCGGACGTCTATTGGCCCACAATGACGACGCCGATGGTCGCCAGTCATTGATCGCTGACTTCGTGATTCCAAAAACCGACATCTATTTTGCAGTCGTCACCAGCCATAACAATGACCCGCTCTTGGGTGATGACCAAACCCTGGTCGGCTGGGAAGAAGATGGGGAAGCGAGCTTTGCCTACACCCTCACCCTGACTGGCGCAACACCCTCTGCGGCGCTGCTGCGGTAGGCAAAAATCGCTATAGCCGCTCCGCAACCCTCAACTTAGCCGATCGCGATCGCGGATTTGCAGCCACCTCCTCTGGGGTGGCCACCACGGGCTTTTTAGTGATCACATTGAGCAAACTATGGCCACGAAAGCCGTGCTTGACTCGCCGGTCTTCTAAACTGTGGAAGCTAATCATCACCAAGCGCCCGCCGGGTTTGAGCCACTGCGGAGCCTCGGCCAGCAAATGCTCTAACACCGCTAGCTCTCGATTGACCGCAATCCGCAACGCTTGAAACACCCGGGTCGCCGGATGAATGCGCCCATGGCGATACTTGGCTGGCACGCTGTAGGCAATCACCTCCGCCAGCTCGGTTGTGGTTTGAAACGGTCGCCGCTCCACAATCCGTCGGGCAATGCGTCGCGACAGACGTTCCTCACCCTCGTTAAAAAATAGATCCGCCAGGGACTTTTCATCCCAGTGATTAACAATGTCAGCAGCGGTCAGCGCCTGAGAGCGATCCATCCGCATGTCTAGCGGTGCCGTCTGGCGAAAGCTAAACCCCCGCTCCGGCGTATCTAACTGGGGCGAGCTCACCCCCAAATCCGCCAGGATACCGGCAAATTGCAAATCCGCCGATGGCCCATAATCTGCAAAGTTGCCTTGCCAAAAAGTAACCCGTTCACCAAACCCTGCCAGATTTGCCCGCGCCGCCCGCAGCGCCATCTCATCTTGATCAATCGCCACCAGCCGCACAGACGGCTCTGCCTCTAAAATCAACCGACTGTGCCCCCC
>JBCDDJ010000418.1:0-6042 GCA_039180385.1 Cyanobacteria bacterium P01_G01_bin.38
CAACGCAGCGAGAACGTCACTTATGCAGACTGAATTAGTCAAGACCTGTGAATTAACGGCAGCCGATCGTGCAGCCATGCACACCCTGTTGAGCTGCCATTTTGACGGCGTCACCCCAGCGGTTTTTGAAACAGACCTGAGCCTCAAAAACTGGGTGCTTCTGCTCAAGGATGGGTGCGACCTCAAAGGGTTCTCGACCCTGCTGATGTACGACATCCCCTTTGAAGGCGAAATACTGACCATTGTGTACTCCGGCGATACAATTATGGACCCGAGCGCATGGTCAAGCCCGGTCCTATCGCGGGCCTGGGTGGCGGCGGTAAATGGGTTGCGATCGCACTACCAGGGCGACCGGCTTTACTGGCTGCTGATCTCATCCGGGTTTCGCACCTACCGCTTTTTACCCACCTTCTGGCAGACCTTCTACCCTCGCCACAACCAGCCCACCCCGGCCTGGCATCAGCGACTGATGCAGTTCCTCTGCCACCGTCAGTTTGGTGAATGGTATGACAAGGCAGCGGGGATTGTGCGCTTCCCGGCGGCACAGCAGCTGAGGAGCCATCTGGGGGGAATCCCGACTGAGCGGCTGCGAAATCCGCACGTTAAGTTTTTTAACCAGCGAAATCCGGGCCATGCCCAAGGGGATGAGCTGGTCTGTTTGACCGAAATTGCCATTGAGAATCTGACCGCGGCGGGGCGACGCATGTGGTTTGGGGAAACCTCACTGGTGACAGGTAAGCCCCTGGACAGTTAAGTCGCACCTCAGCAATATTTTGACACTCTTTACGAAATCGGCCTGGATGGATTGGGAGTTTAAGGAGTTCGGTCGCAAAACAATATGTCGGTAGTATCTAGGGTTCTAGGGACTTATGTTGGGCATTGATGGAGAGAACACGGCTGTACCGAAAGCATCTCGACAACGGATATTTAACCAGTCCCAGCGATTTGCCCAGGGATGGTATTGGGCCCTGCCCTCGCGAGACCTCAAAGCAGGGCGACCCCGGTCAGTGACTCTGCTGGGGAGAGATCTGGTGATTTATCGAGGCCAGGCAGGGAAACCCGTGGCTCTGGATGCTTACTGTCCTCACTTGGGGGCTCCGCTGGCCCAAGGGAAGGTCGAGCAAGATCAGATTCGCTGTCCATTACATCACTGGAAATTTGATCAAACCGGGGCCTGTGTAGCCGTGCCCGATGCAGCACAGCCCCCGGAGACGGGCGTGCAGTCCTGGCCGACCGCAGAGCGCTACGGATTAGTGTGGGTCTGGACGGGCAAAAATCCTGGCGGGTCGCCAGCGGCTTTGCCGCCGCTGCCCCATGTCCCAGAACTGAGCGATCGGCCCTGCAATGCGATTTTGAGCAGCCGCTTTTGCCGTAACTGTCACCCTAATGTGCTGTTAATCAACGCCATTGATGCCCATCACTTTAATTCGGTGCATGAGCTGCCCCTTGAGATTCGGTTTGAGACCCAGACGCTGAGCCAGGGCGCGATGCAGTTTAACAACATCACGCGGGGCGGTGAGGCGTCTCGGTTTGTGCGGCTGATTCGGCCTTTATATCAAAACGAAGTCACCTATCGACTTTGCTACTGGTACGGCGGCACTGGCACCGTTACCCTGGGGCCTGATTTTTTACATTTTTACTTAATGTTTGCGCTACGACCCGCCGCCGGAGGTACCACCGAAGGCTGGATGATCTTGCTGACTCCAAAGCGCTCAGGCCCTCCGGGTTGGTTGTTTAATCGGGCCGTGCTCGGGCTCACCCAGATTGTAGCGAATTATTTTGCCAAGGGTGACCGACAGGTGTTTGAGGGCATTCGGTTTGACTTTAAGACGCCCTTGCAAGCCGACCGCTCAATTTTGCAGTTTATACAACACGTCGAGCATCAGCCCGCCCTCGCTTGGAAAACTTGGAGGTCAACCCCATGACAGCAACTGTCGCGGGGTTTAATTTGCCCCCCTTGGACCCTACCCACAAGCTGCACCGGGTGCTGACCTCAGCCCTCGGGCAAAAGGGAAGGCCTGAACCTGATGGGTGTTCACCCCCCCCCTGGGATGCCGCTTTCTTTGATCTGTCCCAGACCGCTTTGTTTCAAGCCGCCCCTGCCAGGGAGCAAACCCATGTCTTGCAATTGGCAAGTCAGTCACTGCTGGCCGAATCTTACTTTATTGAAAAGGCGGGCGTAGGCTATATGGCGAAGATGACGCTGCTGGCCGAGACCACCGAGGAGAGAATGCTCTATGCCTTGTTTAGCGCCGATGAAACCACCCACCTGGCCCAGCTGAGCCCTTTTGTTGCCAAACCAGACAGGCTTGGCAACAACGATCCCTTTTTGCAGCTATTAGCATCCCTGCTAGAAACGGCGGATCGCTCAGTGCTGCAATTTGTGCTCCAGGTGGTGTTGGAGGGGTGGGGGCTGAGTCACTATCGCAGCCTGAGCAGGCACTGTCGCCATCCGGCTCTGGCTGAGCTGTTTCACAGCTTTTTAGATGCCGAGGCGCGGCACCACGGGGCCGGGGTAACGCTGTTTGACCGAAAAAACTTGTCGGATACCAACCGTCTTGTAGTAATTGAAGCGCTGGCGGCGTTTTTGCAGATGGTGCGGGTGGGGCCACAGCGATTAATTGAGGCCATTGCCACGGTCAAAGGCGATCTGTCCCGCCCCCAGCGCATTCAATTGCTGACGGAGCTAGATACGGAAAGTCATAGTGGGATGCGGTTGGGGGTGTTGCGATCGCTAATCACCCCGGTCGCCCCAGACATCGCAGAAACGTTGGACCAACACAATCTTTTCTCACCCTTACCGCCGGGGCGATGCGTATGAATGGACCCACCCTACACCTCTCCCCATCTCCCCCATCCTCCCCATCTTCCCTATCCTCTCACCACCCACTACCCTCCAATGACCGCGACCACCACCCGCACCCCCCTCGATCGCAAGCTCCAGCTCAACTACCGCCGCAACCAGCAGCAGGACCACACCGACCGCCTAGACGCCGTTGCCCGTGACTTTTGCTATGCCAACTGCCGCGACACCTATTGGCAGGCTGAGCGATTCTCATTGCTCTATGGCACCCCACTTTGGGAACAAGCCAGCGCGGACCAGCGGCGGGTGCTCAACCACCTGTACTGGGTGGCCTACTATTCACAGATTATCTCGGCTGAGATTGCCACTATTTTCTTTAACCAGACCAGCGCGGCGGGGCTCTATGCCCATGAGGGGTTTCGCACGATTTGCGACATGCTCGATCTGGAGTCTTCCCAGGAGCGGGCTCACATTGATGCGTTTCGAACCGTGGCCCGCCAGGTAGAAACCGAGCTGTTGGGTGAACCTTTATTCACCTACCCAATGCGGGGACCGTTTACCGAGACAATGATTTTTGCGGATGCTAATCGGCTCAAGCGCAGGTGGAAACAGCTTCAGCTCCAGGCGTTTGGGCTGCTTTCAGCGGGCAACACGTTCCTGGCCTGTCAGTATTTCACCGTGCGGGGGCTGCGGACGCTCAATGGCAAACTGGTGCAGCATCAGCTCAGCCGCTTTTGTCTGGATGATGTTGATCAAGGCAAGATTGACTCGGCCCCAATTCCTAGCCAGATTTCTCACTACCACTTTATGGATGAGAGCTTTCATTTCAACAGCTCTACCCTGATTTCTCAGGAGGTGATTAACGAGCTGCCTGCCCCCAGCGCGTTTGAGCAACAGGTGGCAAATCTGGGGATTCGCGGCTGCCAGCAGGATCATAGGACTTTCTCGGTGGTGATTAACGGGATTTTTTGGCACGACCCGGCGCTGTATGAGACGGTGTATCGGCTATTGCGATCGCACCTCTTCAACCTGGAAGATAAAGATGCTAAAGAAATGATGCGCCTCTGCTTTACCGGAGCGTCTGAGGGGCTATACCAGAGTTACCAAACCCACCATGAGGCAACCACAGCGTATCAAGCCTATCTCGAACCGCTAGACTATGTTTGGCCCCAAAATCGACAGATGTCGATCATGGCAAAAGCCTCAATCGATCGCTATTTAGCCACCCAGCGGCGGGCACTGCCCCGCTTCCTGAGCACCCATGTTTCAAATCAGCGGGGAGAACATTGATGGGCACCGTATCACCGACCATTTTTAACAATCCAGACATTGTCGCCAAAGGCTGGTACCTGGCCTGTCCCAGTCGCGATCTGCGGATTGGCCAGGTCCAATCTTTTGATCTCTGTGGTCAGCGCATTGCCGTCTTTCGGGGTGAAGATGGGCAGGTGCGCGCCCTGGATGCCTACTGCCCCCACATGGGCACCGATCTGGGCATTGGGGATGTGCAGGGTAACCACGTTCGCTGTTTTTTCCACCACTGGGCCTTTGATGGTGAGGGCCAATGTCAGGACATTCCGTGTCAGTCCGATATTCCACCGGGGGCCACACTACAGCCCTACGCCACCGCTGAGAAATATGGCTTTATTTGGATTTATCCCGATGCGGTTGCCCCCACGGGAGTGGCCGAGTTTGACGAGCTTAAGGGGTACGCCGTGATGGCCCAGGCCGATCGTCCTTTGGTGCGCCGGTGTCACCATCACATCTGCATGATGAACGGTATCGATGTGCAGCACCTGCAAACCGTGCATCAACTGCCCGTGAATATGGCACTGTCGTTGGAGCGAGACACCGAAAATAACGTCATCGATTTCACCCTCACCGGAGACCTGCCGGACAATACCTGGCGCGCCCGGATAGGGCGACGGCTTTTAGGGACAACCTATGCCTATTCGATGCGCTATGCCCACGGCTGCTTGGGGCTGCTTACCATGATGAAAGAAGTGCGGTTTATCCCACCGCTGCACATGCTCTATGCCTACGTGCCGCTGCCCGATGGGGGAACTCAGATCCAGCCGGTCTATGTGACCCGCAAGCGCAAAGGGCTGCTGGGCTGGGTAATCGCTCAGCTGTTGCTGTTGCTGACCCGACTGTGTTACTACTTCCTGCGGGATGAAGATGGACAGATTTACGACAATATTCGTTTTGAGCCCAAGACGCTGCTGTCGGTTGATGCCCCCCTGGTGGAGTATATGCAGTATGTCAATCAGCTTGAGCCATCGCGTTGGTCATCTCAGGCAACAGCTCAAGCAGACTCCATTCAAGTAGCTACAGGAGAGGTCTTGCAATTGATTGACTTACAAACGATTTAAGACACCCTGACGCTCAGTAATTTGAGCAGTGGCTGGGGTATAGGTCATGTTTGAAACCACCACAAATACAATCAGGCCAATAATCGGGCTAATCAGCGTGGGGAACCCATCAAACGTATCCGAGAATAAACCATTGGGAATATAAGCCAGCGTATTCTCGGCCCCAAACATCGTTGGCATCAGCACGAAAAAGAACAAACGCGTTAGCGAGCCAACGATGATACAGGCCAGCGCCCCCTGCCAGGTTGCTCTGGCCCAAAATAACCCCCCAGTTAGGGGTACCACCAGCCCCGCAAAACCCAAGTCAAATGCCAACAAGAGTAAAACCCCCGTCTGAGGAATCTGGATGGCAAAGAACACACCCAACAACGTAATCACAACCGCCATGAGTCGAGTAATCTGCAAAAGCTTGTCACCCCCGCTGTGGCCACTTCCGCTATGGCCATCGTGGGCATGGCGAATCCCTAAAACATTGTGGGCAATCACCGAAGACGTGCCTAAGATAGCGCCATCAGCAGTCGAGAGCGATGCTGACATGATAGCCACAATGACAATCAAGCTTAAAAAAGGTGGAATTACATTACTGAGTAAAGCAAAGAGAATCGGACCGTCTGGCACTGCCCCGACTTGGTCAAGAATGCGATTAGCAGACAGCGCCACGATAGAAAAGGGGATGCCGATAATCAAAGTGCCTGCACACCCAATTAAACAAGCCCGCTGGGCAGTTTCAGGGCTGTCTGCTGCAAAGACTCTGGCCATAAAGTCAATGGCGACAATATCGCCTAAACCCAACGCCAAAATCGTCGCCCAGTTAATGGCGGCCCCAGCTTCAGGAGCCGTCAGTTGCGCCAGGTCAAACGGTCCCATCCC
>JBCDDJ010000419.1:0-6006 GCA_039180385.1 Cyanobacteria bacterium P01_G01_bin.38
AATGAGCCTCGCAGTACACGGGCCCATTACCATCTGAGAGTCCCTGCTGATCACGTTGATCGCGCACTGAGCGACTTACAGATTATCTATCCCGATGCCTTTAATGAGTACAACGGTCGCTTTAACCTGGAAGACGACAACATAAGGGTTTATCGAGGCCGCAACGACCGGGGCGAAGAAATTGAAATCGATGAAGTAGTTTGGACGCCTGAGGCGAACCGGTTAGACATTTATCTCCTGGAGCAGATCCCTCAGGATACTTACTTCACCGTGGTGCTGCGCCATGTCCGGAACCCCGATCGGGCCTTACAACAGCCGTTTGGGCTATATGCGCCCTCTCCGGGTGCGCCCCTCAATACCATCGTTGGCATCTGGAACCTTTCCCTGGGCTACGAAGACGGGCGTAATAATTAAGCATGATGGCGTTAACACGGTCCATGATGCTAAAATCATAGGCCGTGCTTAGACCCATTCAGATTTTCCGCTAGGAGACAACAATCATGACCAAGCGCACGCTCGGAGGTACTTCTCGTAAGCGCAAGCGCGTGTCTGGGTTCCGGACCCGCATGCGTACCAAAAATGGCCGCACCGTCATCAAGGCTCGTCGCAGCCGAGGGCGTATTCGCCTGGCTGTTTAGATTCAGGCTGTCGCAGTCGTTCATGCTAGCGCTGGCGAGGTCAAAAGTTGGCGTTACCTAAGAAACACCGGTTGCGATCGCCCCAGGCCTTTGCCCAGGTTTACCGCCTGGGGCGTCGAGTTAGGGGGCATTGCATAGCCGTAAAAGCATTCAAGCTTTCCCAGCCCAGTCAAGGTAATGATGCCTTGCTGGGCCCTTGTTTTGGGATTTCGATTAGCCGCAAAGTCAGTAAACGGGCAGTCATCCGCAATCGAATCAAACGACAAATTCGGGCGGGCTTACAGCAACTGTTGCCCAGGGCCGATCCAGGTTGGCACGTCGTTATCTCAGTCCGGTCAGCTGCGGTAAAGTGTAAATATGACGAATTTTTGCGAGAATTAGAGCAGCAGTTGACAGCCTTGGAGGTTATACATGGGCATCAGTGAGGAGGTTTACTATGAGGGGGGTCCCCACGTTGGCGACTTAATTTTTAACTTGCTACTGGCCTTCACCATTATTTGTATCCCGTTAACGGTGGGCGCTATTGTGCGAGCTATTTGGCTGCGCTATCGCATCACCAGCCGACGAATTTCGGTCACAGCGGGTTGGATGGGGCGTAACCGCACCGACCTAATTTATTCAGAGGTTGCCAAGATCGTAACGGTGCCTCGTGGTTTGGGAGCCTGGGGCGATATGGTGGTTACCCTAAAAGACGGTAGCCGTCTTGAGCTGCGCTCGGTCCCTCACTTTCGTAAACTGTATAACCAGATGATGGCAAAAGTCCCTGCTAAAGCCAGAGCGGCTAGCGGCGCTAACTAAAGTTAAGCCGTCAGCAACCTCAATATTCGGATACAGTAGAGTTCAGATTGTAGTTTTAAGTTGACGAGTCGGGCCACGCGCGCATGGATTTTGGTATCGGGTTTCTTTCAAACAACATCATGTTGCCAATCCTGGATTTTTTCTACGGGATTGTGCCGAGTTATGGGCTGGCTATCGTGGCCCTGACGTTAGTGATTCGATTTGCGCTGTATCCGCTGAATGCTGGGTCCATTCGCAACATGCGTCGGATGAAGGTCGCCAACCCAGCTATGCAAAAGCGGGTTAAGGAGATCCAAGAGCGGTACAAAGACGACCCGACCAAGATGCAGTCTGAGATGGGTCAGGTTTACAAAGAGTTTGGCAATCCACTGGCGGGCTGCTTTCCGGTGGTCTTGCAGATGCCCATCTTGTTTGCTCTGTTTGCCACCCTGCGGGGCTCGCCGTTTGCAGATGTGAGCTACCCAGTTAATCTACAGATTTTCCCTCAGGAGACAGTTGAGCAGATCCAGCCCCAAGCCTTCTCGACAAAACCCAGCAATATCTTTGTGGCCGATGGTGAGCATTTTCCCGTCTCGGCAGTCTTACCGGCGGGCAATCGTATCGTCGTGGGTGAAAAGACCGCCATTCGTTTACAAACAGCCGATGGGCAATCTTTACAGTCCCTAGTTGACGAATATGGCAACGATGAGCTTCAGGTTGCCCCTCGATGGGAGGTGACCAAGGGAGAAAACCTGATTGAGGTGGACGACGCTGGCAACATCACAGCGTTGGCCCCTGGCGATGCAACCCTTCAGGTTAAAGTGCCGGGTCTGGCTGCGAATAAAGGCTTTTTATTCATTAAGGCACTGGGTCGCATTGGAGCCATGGGTGACAATGGCGAAATCCATTGGGACATCCTGGGCATGGTTCTTTTCTTTGGCCTGAGTCTTTATGTCAACCAGCTGCTAACGGGCCAGTCATCTACCGATAACCCTCAGCAAAACATGGTGAACAAGATGACACCAGTGCTGTTCTCCGGCATGTTCTTGTTTTTCCCCTTGCCTGCTGGGGTTTTGATGTATATGGTGATTGCCAACATTTTTCAGACGGCGCAGTCATTTATATTATCCCGTGAGCCTCTACCAGAAAACCTGCAAAAGCTAGTTGATGAGGACCAAAAGAAAGAAAAGAAAACTGATCGCGACCAGCTAGCCTTTGAGCCTGGCACCCGAAAGGCGGCAGCTGATAAATCAGGTAGCTCAGCAAAGTCAGGAGACTCAGTCAAATCTAAATCTGGCGGTGCTGCCAAATCGTCTGCGACCAAGGCAAAACGATCCGGCGGTAAGGGCGCTAAAGGATCTAACCAAGCTTCTGGCGACCCCAAGAAAAAGGTCTCCAAGAAATAATGCCGGGTCAAAACTTGTAAACATAGGACTGGAATGAGTGAGCAACAGGCAACAAAAGGGATTGAATGGCTTTCAAAGCTGCTAACCCTCCAGGGGATTTCTGCGGATGTCACTAGCCATTTTGTTGAAGATGCCTCGGGAGATAGTAGCTGCTGGCTGACCATTGACCATACGGCGCTGTCTGAGGCTCAGCTCGAAACCCTCCTGGGAGATAAGGGGGCAGTGCTGGATTCAATTCAGTATCTGGCCAACACCGTTCTGAATCTGGGGCAGCAGCCTGATCTGCAACAGGCTTATACGGTTGAGTTAAACGGCTATCGCAAACGTCGCCAAGAAGAACTGCAGACCATGGCGGACAATGCCATTGAGCAGGCCAAGGCCACCGGCGAAGAGTTTGAACTGGGCGGCTTGTCATCTGCGGAACGCCGTCAGGTTCATACTTTGCTTAAGCCCTACGAAGATTTAGAAACCTTTAGCCGAGGTAAAGAGCCCGACCGGCGTTTAGTGGTGCGGCTCATTGGTGGTGCGTCAAGCGAGGTAGAGGAGTCCTAGCTCTACCTGTGGGCTGCTAAGCTGAGACCGTTGCTAAGGTTGAGACGATGCAACCGATTTATATTCCCCATCTCAAACGACTCCCGGATAATACGCAACGCCTGGAAATCGACGAACACCTGAGCGCATTAGAAAGTCTCACGCCAGTCAAAGGTCACCTGCAGGTGCAGCATCGGGGTAATTTTTTAGAGGTTTCGGCCCAGGCTGAGACGATTATGACCCTGGCCTGCCATCGCTGTTTGCAACACTACAACAGTCGTATCCAGGTCGATACGTCGGAGTTTATTTGGTTGCAAGACCCAGAGCCCGATGCCTATGGCGTTGAGCGAGAAGTTGAGATGAATGATTTAGTAGAGACGCTGTCGCCCCTGGGGCATTTTGAACCCGCCACCTGGCTCTATGAACAGTTTTGCTTATCTATTCCCCAACGACAGCTGTGTAATCAAAATTGCCCCGGTATCGAGGTTGCAGAAACTGGCTCTAAGCCTGAGCAGTCGGCTGAGATCGATCACCGTTGGGCAGCGCTGTCAGCCCTTAAGCAACAGCTCTCCGATGGCTAAACCACATCCAGTTGGAAAACTTGAGTTTTCTCATAGGGCAAACGACAGGTCTGGATGTGGCCAAAGTTTAATATCGATAGCGAGAACCCAATAGCTAATAAAATGAGGGCGATAGGGGGTTAGCAGGCAGAAACTATGAGCTTTCGCGATGAATTGGGGTTACTGCTCCGGGCGCGGTATCCGGTGATCTATGTGCCTACCCAAGAGGAAGAGCGGGCGGAGGCTGCGATCGCAGCCTCCGCCCAGCAAAACGGCAATCGCAACGTCTACGTCTGGGACTTTGTCGAAGGCTACCAGGGCAACCCCAATGATGTCGGCTTTGGCCGCCGCAACCCTCTCCAAGCCCTGGAATTTATCGAGAAACTACCCGGCAGCGCCGCCGCAATCTGTGTGCTGCGTGATTTTCATCGTTTTTTAGACGACGTCGCGGTGGCTCGAAAGCTGCGTAATCTCTCCCGTCTGCTCAAGGCCCAGCCCAAAAACATTATTTTGCTGTCTCCTCAGCTCACCATTCCAGACGAGCTGTCGGAGGTGATTACGATTTTAGAATTTCCCCTACCGACGGTGGCCGACATCCGCAGTGACGTCGAAACCTTGCTGGGCAACCTGGGCAGCCGCCTCCCTGAGCGCGTGCTTGGTGAGCTAGTGCGCTCTTGTCAGGGGCTCTCCGCCGAGCGCATCCGCCGTGTCTTGGCCCGAGGCATCGCCGCCCACGGCGAGTTTCGCGACGAAGACATCGACCTGATTTTAGAAGAAAAGCGTCAGACCATTCGCCAGACCCAAATCCTGGACTTTTACCCGGCCAATGAAAAGATTTCGGACATTGGCGGTCTTGATAACCTCAAAGACTGGCTGCTCAAGCGGGGGGGAGCCTTCTCAGAGCAGGCCCGACAGTATGGCCTGCCCCATCCCCGAGGGCTTTTGCTAGTGGGCATTCAAGGCACCGGCAAATCCTTGACCGCTAAAGCCATCGCCCACCACTGGCATTTGCCCCTACTGCGCCTCGATGTCGGACGCCTATTTGGCGGTCTTGTGGGCGAGTCTGAGTCCCGCACGCGGCAGATGATCCAACTGGCCGAGGCCTTGGCCCCTTGCATTCTGTGGATCGACGAAATTGATAAAGCCTTTGCCGGGGCCGATGGCCGGGGTGATGCAGGCACCGCCAGCCGCGTGTTTGGCACCTTCATCACCTGGATGTCAGAGAAAACCTCCCCTGTCTTTGTGGTGGCAACGGCCAATAATATTCGAGCCCTGCCCCCTGAAATGCTTCGTCGGGGGCGCTTTGACGAAATTTTCTTTGTGGGGCTCCCCAGTCAGGACGAACGCAAATCCATTTTCAATGTACACCTGAGCCGCCTGCGCCCCTCCAACCTCAGCCAGTACGACCTTGAGCGACTGGCCTATGAAACCCCCGATTTCTCAGGGGCAGAAATCGAGCAAACCATTGTCGAAGCCATGCACATTGGCTTTAGTCAAAACCGTGACTTTACCACCGATGATATTCTAGAAGCCGCCAGCCAACTCGTGCCCCTGGCCCGCACGGCCCAGGACCAAATCGAAGCCCTCCAAGCTTGGGCCGCTGCCGGTCGCGCCCGCCTGGCATCCCGTCAGACACCCCTGAGCAGTCGTCTTCGAGAGCAATAATTTGAATCACTGGGTTACAGCCATCATCCTGGCGGCCCCCATCCCCTAACCCCTTCCCCCGAGTTCGAGGGAAGGGGTATCGAACTCCGGCCCCCCTCTCCCAAACTTGTGAGAGGGGTTGGGGGTGTAGACGCTTTGCGGCTTCTCGCAGAGTAGGCTGGATAACCTATAAAGCAAGGGATATCTCCTTCACCTAGCTTTCATCCCTTCGCTTTTACCCCTTTAGCAACGCCTCGCCCCGACGATATAACGCCTGGGCATAGTCAGTCCAGGTGCCCTGCCCCCAGTAGCGAAAACAGCTGGTTTCTACCAGCAGCAAATAGAGCAATGCCTCTTGATAATCTGGGCGCTGGGTTGTGCTCGGATTGGCCTGCACCTGGCGATCGTATTTCTGGTGAAACATTGCACTGAGCTGATACATCGGCCCCA
>JBCDDJ010000420.1:0-5990 GCA_039180385.1 Cyanobacteria bacterium P01_G01_bin.38
GAACGAATAGCTCGTAGCCCAGCTCGCCGGTATAGCCAGTGCGGGAGAGCAGCAGGCGAATGTTGCCGATCTTGGCGGCGGCGAACTGGAAATAGCCGAGGGTGTCTAGCGTGGTGGTTGGGACTGCAAAGGTCACCAGCGGTTTGAGGATTTCGCGAGATTTGGGGCCTTGTAGGGCGAGGTTGTGGATGCGATCGCTAACCGCCTCAACTGTCACCCCCCATTCCTGCTGGTGGGCAACCCGCCGCAGCCAGTCGCCATCGGTGTCGCAGTTGCTGACATAGCGATAGTGGGTGGGGCTAAAGCAAAAGACAATGCCGTCGTCGATGATGCCACCGTGGGGGTTGAGCAAGCAGCCATAGGCTGAGCGACCCACGGTGACCTTTTCCATATTTCGAGAAAAGGTATATTGCAACAAGGCGAGGGCGTCGGGGCCAGTTACCTCAAATTTTCGCAGGGCGGAGAGATCCATCAGGGCGGCTCGCTGCCGCAGCGCCCAATATTCGGCCTGATCGCCCTGATGGGCAAAGCAGTTGGGCACCCAAAATCCGTTGTACTCAACCAGGTTATCTGTGAGCTGGCGAATGCGGGGGGTAAAGGCGCTGTCCTGGGTGAGGCGGAGGGGGAAATCGGCGGCAACCCGTCGCCCGATGGCCCGGTTAAACGCCGAATTTGCCTCCTCATTAGCGGCATAAATGCGGATATGGATTGGGGTGGGCTGCCAGCCATTGGCCGGATCAATATCGTCGGGGCAGGCGGAGCTGGCGCAGAGGAGATCTTGGTGCGCTTTTAGCAGCACATAGTCACCGGGGCGCGACCAGGACTCTTCTGAAACAATATTGCCGTGGCAGTTAACCTCAGTGTTGTAGAAAAAGTTGATGGCGGGCCAGCCAGGTCGGGCAGCGATGCCGTGGGGGGCTAAGACCTGGTTGAAATTCTCGCTACAGCTGGGGTGGCCGGGATAGCCTGCGTCTTCGTAGTAGCGGGGGGTGCAGGCGAGCAAAAAGCTGTCGTGGCGACCGCAGGTGTCTTGAATTGTTTCTACCAGCGGCTGCATGGATTGGGAGAGATATTTGCTATGCAGACCGGCTTGAGGGGTGGTGACGCCGTTGAGGGTGCGGGTGACGGTGCTGTCAATTTCTTCGCGGTAGTCGGTGCCTGCGAAGGCTAAAAAGTCAGAGCATTGGGAGCCTTTTACATCAATGATCTGGATGTATTGGCCCTGGGTGACGGGATATGCGATCGCACTGCCGGGGGCGATCCGGTATTCGGCGATGACAGTGCCGAGGGGGGCGGGGATGTCTGGGAATAGCGTCTTTGATCGAGGTTGGAGTTGAGCCGTCATAGGACCCTCATCCCCCAACCCCTTCTCCCAAGTCTGGGAGAAGGGGAGAAAAAAGCTGTTAGGTAAGGTTTTCGCCCCTTATGGAGTTCATTTGAAGCCAGGAAACCTCCAAGCTCAAAGTCCCTCTCCCAAATCTGGGAGAGGAATTTAGGGTGAGGGCTTATGGAGTTAGGATGAGAGAGCTTAGGGCTAATCACAACACGCATGTTTTTTAGGCGACGGGGGCACATCATTGGCCGGATTCTCATTAAAGAAATTCAGCGGCTTGAGCATAAACCCGATCGTTGACACCGGCATTACCGGCCAGTCCTCGGCACGGGTTGAATGACTGTGGGCAAAGGTGTACCACACCACGACATCGGTATCCTCCACGGGGCGATTGGCCTGGGTCCACTGGGGCAGACCGACCCCACCAGGGTGCTGGTTGGGATAGTCACCCGCGGGATAGTTCTCCTCTGGATGGTAGGGGGTGACCCAGAGATGCTTGGTCATGTAGGTGGCCCGCTTGGTGACACTGGCGTCCGGGTGAGCCATGGGTAGGGTGTTCTCCCCCGGCATCAGCTTGTAGGCCGTGGGGTAGCCCATCGCATTGGTCTTAGAGGGGTTTACAATTTTCCAGTAGCGGCCCCGCATCGGGTCAATGAGTCGCTGGGCAGACTGCTCTGTGGGCAGGAGAGTGGATTTAGCATAAAAAGCATTGCCATAGGGATTCTGGTCGCCTTCCTCAGGGACAATATCTACTTCGTAAACAGAGTTGTTGGGGCCATCCACACACATATCCAGCCGCACGTTGAAAATGTGTTGGTGAATCGGCGCGTTGAGCTGCGGGGCGATCAGGGTGCCATATTTGGGGACTTCTCCGGGCATCACTGCCCCGGTGCTGACAATGCCCGTGAGCTTGACTTCGTACTGGATGGTGCCGTCCTGATAGAAGTACCAGTAAAAGGCGTATTCGTAGTTGCCCACGGTGGCGATAAAAGAAACGACCAGGCGGCGAGAGCGGCGCACTTCGGTCTGCTCGGTGCGCCAGTCCATGTGCTTCCAGAGAATGCCGAAGTCTTCTTCGTGCAGGCAAATGGCGTTTTCGATCTGGGCAACTTCGCCGCGAGAGCTGGTGATGAAGGCATCAAAGTAATAAATCTCACCGAGGCAGTCGCAGCCCAGGGTGAGAGAGTTAGCCAGGGAGCCAATGCCGTATTCGCCCACGTCAAAGGCATTTTTGCGATAGTGGTTGGGCTGGGGGTCGCCGTAGGGTACGGTCATCTCCGCCAGAGAGGCGCGGTAAAAAATCGGGCGCTCTTCTCCCTGGTCTGTGTAGGTGACGGTGTAAAGGATCAGACCTTCGCGGGGGGTAAAGCCAACCCGCATTTTCCACTTTTGCCAGGAGATTTCATGGCCGTTGACTTCAAAGCTGGGGCCTTCTGGTTGGACAATCTCTAGAGGCTTCAGGTCTTGGCGATAGTTTTTGACGTATTCGGTAGAATAGTTACCGTCCTCGGGGGGCAGGGGTACCACGCCGTAATCCTCAACCCGGATGACCTCCATTTTGTTGAGGTCCACCACCGGGATCACCCCCTCAATAGGCCGGGCATAGCCGTTGTCGGTGAGGTTAGCTTTGATCCAGCAGAGGGCTCTGGAGAGGCGCATGCCGGCTTCATCTTCAAATCCATAATTGCCCGCCGACCAGGGGTCGACCATGACTAGATCAGGGTCGGTGATGCCGCGCTTTGCGATCGCAGCCTGAAACTCCGGATTCGCCTTAACCGCCGCCTCACACTCCACAAATTCGTCCAACATGATGGGGGGCTGCACATCGGGGATATGCTCCCAGCGAATGACCTGGCCTGTGCTCAGAGAAACAACCGCTTCGTAGGTTTTAGCCGTGGCATTGTCGAGCAAGATCAGAAAGGCTTCTCTCACAACGGGAGCGCCTGCCTTAAAGCGAAGCACAACCTCCTTGACGGGCTCATTTAAGGTGACTGTGGCAAAACGAACGGTGGGACCGAGGGATTTTTCCTGGCGCACAATTGAGACCGCTGCCTCGATCTCTTCGGGTGTTAAGGGATCGAGGGGATGGCTGACGCTAACGGCGGTTTTGATTCTTTCCTGGGCAAGGGTCATGGGGGCTCACTCTCCTAACTAAAACTGAAAACTCAACACCATTAACCTGGTTGACTGGCAAACATTTGAATCTGGCGGTTGGAAACCGCCTCTACAGATACAAAGTCCACCTACATGGACTAGCTGTTTCAACAATTTCCCCAATCGGCACAGGCCGATCTTGTATCTGTAGGCGCGACTTCTAGTCGCTAACCAACCCAACGTAAAACATAAATCTCAGAATTCTTGTTGGCCAATTAACACCCCCCCTCAACATTTAAAATTCAAAACTAAAATCCAAAACTCAGAACTTGCCGATTCCTAAGCACTCACGCCCGCCATCATGGGTCTCTTTAAAGGTGCTTCAGCCTCTTCTAACTCAGCTAACAGGGTTTCTGCTAGCTTTCGCTTATTCTCGGGAGCAAGTTTCTTGAGTTCGTTGTTCAATACACGTTCATTCACAGACTGGTTCCAATAGTCGAGCGCCTCGAACCCGAGCAGTGCCGACTTACCGACAAACTGTCTTAGCACTTCGTTGGTCGGCCCCATCACCCAGCCCGCCTTGCCATCCCGCAGGTAGCGCTCGACCTCCATATCTTTTTTAAAGCCAGAGCCGCCACAGGCATGGAGCATCTTGTCGCAGACGTGGGCAACATTCTTTGCGGCTGCGAATTTGATCTGCCAGTACCAGTGCAGATAAGCTGAGCGCGGCAGTGCAGCGATGTCCCCATGGACCGACCAGTCGCAATTATTGGTCAACCGATCCATCAGCTGCCCCATCGAGAAGGAATACATCCGACAGGCGCTGGTGTCGATAATGGCCTCGCCAAAATAGTCTTGAATGGTGGGATAGTCAGCCACCCGCATGCCCACATCCACGTGTTTTTTGCGAGTGACGTGTTTTTTGGCAATGTCGATAGCCCCCAGGGCAATGCCGTTCCAACAAGAAGAAGAGCACAGCAAAAAGAATGGATCGACAATCTCGTCGTTGGAGGCAGTGCCATCCCCTTCCGGACCGACCATGCGCTGCTCTGGAATGGTGACGCCATCCACCAACAAGGTACCAGACTGATTACCCCGCAGCCCCAGCGCGTCCCACTTGTGGGGCTCGGCCTGAACTTCGTCGCCGTAGATCAAAAAGCAGGAAAGATCGGAAAAGTCACCGTCGAAATGGGGACTGGTGGTTTGGACAATGTACCAGTCGGCAAAGCCTGCGGAGGTGGTCCAGGAGGCTCGTTTAAAGACCTGCCAGCCCTCCGAAGTTTGCTTTGCTTGGGAAGAGACCGGATACCAGAAATGGGAACCCGTCTCAGGATCAGAGTAGGACAATGTTCCGATAGAAACGTCACTATCTAGCCGCTTGAGCACCGCCTGCAATTCTGGATTGTCATGGGCCCGAAACAGGGCCGCGGCGACCGCGCCGAGGTGCATGGTGTAGCACATGGCTGTGCTGGGGCAGCCATAGCGGGCAATGGTTTCGACCACCATCGCCGCGCAGACATGGTTTTCGCCCAGCCCGCCCCACTCTTTGGGCACGAGCAAGCCCAGCAGCCCCAAAGACGCTAGAGCTTCGAAGTTTTCTCGGGGGTAGATTAAGTCGCGGTCAGATGCGATCGCATTTGGCCTTAACACCTCTGCACATAGCTCAATCAGCTTAGCTTGTAGCTGTTGCTGCTCGGGGGTCAGCAGCCACTGGGGATCAAAATCATCGCTGAGGCCACCCAGAGGCTGACCGTTCAAAGTTTCAGGTGTCATAAATAATGTCTAGATGGGGTCTGAATAACAGGTGATTTTTGAATAGCGCTAGACAGCTCTCTACACAAGGGCTGTGACAGAACTGGCTAATGGGTCTGGGCAATAGTCTGCTAAGTGGGGGCTGCGATAGCCATCCTGCTGCCAGAGCACGGGGAAGAAGCTCTCATCCATTTGGGTCTCGCCCACCCGCTTGTAGCGCCCGTAGATATAGCCAGGAGCATTAGTGGGGTGAAACTGAGCCTTAGCCGGGATGGTGTGCAGCCCAATGCTGTGAAACATCCCCTCATCACGAGTGGTCTGGCACAGCCCGTGCCAGGTGCGCCCATGGTGAAAGGCACAGCTCCCGGCAGGCACATCCACAACGACCAGCTCTGGCTCCTCCACACCCGCATTCTCCGCTGCCTGAAGCATCGCCCAGCGATAGTCTTTGGTGGGTGCATGAAATTCTCCTGCGACATTCACCAGGGGCCATTTGTGGGAGCCTTTGACATACACTAGCGTGCCGTCCGCCGCCGTGGCCCTATCCAAGGCGACCCAGCAGGTCATCATCTCCGCCGGGGTCAAATAGTCGATGTAGGCCCCGTCCTGGTGCATGGCAATGGCCTTAGCCTGTGGGGGTTTCATCCAAAGGCTGTCTTGACCAATGCGGGCACCGTCCCAACCGGCTAGTGTTGCCGTCAACCGACCAATTTCAGACGAGAGCACCAGACCGGCGATGGTGCGATCGCATTTCCAGGCATTGCACATCTCCCGGGTCACATCCGACAAACTTAGCCCTGGTCGCCAGTAC
>JBCDDJ010000421.1:0-5975 GCA_039180385.1 Cyanobacteria bacterium P01_G01_bin.38
AGGAACAACTTGTGAAGTTGTTGGGAAAAAGGAAAAAGGAGGTTCCGTTGGGGGGGTTTTACGGCCCCCGGGGGGCGGGGGGGGGGGGGGGGGCGCGGGGGGCGACGGCGGATCTTTGACCGTTTTTTATCAAAGCTTAGAAGACCTGAAACAGATCTATGTGATTTCCAGAGGAGGACGAGGCGGCAAGGGCGGGCGGGCGGGCGAGGGCGGTAGCGGCTGTCGTCACTGTGAGCCAGACTTCGAGGTTCCTGAAATAGAGATACCTGACTTACCAGAGATAGAGATGCCTGATTTAAATCAAGGCAAGGGGGGGTACTATTCTCCCTCAAAAAGGTTTCGCCCTAATGTTGGTAATATCCCTTGGGCTGTACGTCCCCGGACCGCTCTCCCATCGACGCTTTTCGAAAAAACGTTCCTCGTTAAAGATGAGCGCTGCATCACAAAACCAGGCGGCGCACCTGGCTCGTCTGGACGAGATGGCGAAGCGGGTGAGATGGGGCATCTCTACCTGGTTGAGCAAGGCATTGAATTTAGACCCGATCAACCTACTCAAAGGGTTGAGCTATCTTCATTTGAGCAAAATCAGGTAATCTCGCTATCCAAAAACCTTTGGGAGACCCACCAGGGCGCTTTGGCACTCCTGGCACCAGGTTCGGTGATGGCAGATGAGTATTACGAATATAGCGGACGACTTGAACAAGCTTACAGAATAGTTTGGAATGCGCTGCAGCCTGCTACTGATTTTCTAGATGAGAGGATAACCCTGACTTTGACAGAAACGGGTGAACTTGAGATTTTCTCTCCAGAAGATATTTGGCTGGCCAGTCAGATATCTGAACAGGATGGAACCGCTCAATTTGCGATTGAGCATGTGGTGCAACGAGAAGAGGCCACTCAGCTCGCCTGGGTTGATTTCTCAGGAAATCAATCTAATTTGAGCATAAGCCTGATTGATCGGGCTAGAAAGTCTGACATTCTGACCACCCAGTTTCGGCTCAAGTATCGCGTTGCCCACGACCAGCGTACAGACCGACCTAGACCATCTGCCTACAGCACTCAATACGATGGTCCGGTGCCAGCAGCGCTGGTAACCCAAAACCATCAGCAATTTACGCTCAACCTAGGTCAGCTTCCGATTGACTCACCATATTTGCGGCCTGGTCTCAATATAGAAATTGAGCTAACAGCCATCCGCTCTTTAAGTGGCCGCTCAGCAGAACAACGAATTGTTTGGAGAGGCAAGGTTGAGCCATAATTTTGACGATGGCACTTTTTCCCAGATACAGGCCCATACTTACGTTTGGTTTAATGAAATGAGACTGCCCAGCCCCGTGCCTTTGTTGAATAAGATGTTTTGTAGTTCCCCCTTTGTCTGTGTAGAAATTTGCGATGTATATCCATACCAGTTTACTCAAAACCAGTTTGCTCAAACGTTCGCTTAAACTATTGATAGTTACAGTCTGCCTATCCGCGATCACGTTCCCCAAACACAACAAAGCTGACTCACTTTGGAGTCAGCTGGTTTCGCCAATAGCCCAGACTGCAAAAGCTTCCGAAACAGTGTCCAATGAGTTAGTGGATGAAGTTTGGCAACTTATCAACCGCAAGTACATTGATTCAACATTTAATGGACATGACTGGGCTGCGATTCGTCAGCAGTATGTTAATCGGTCTTATAACTCTCTGGATGAAGTTTATACTGCGATCCAAGATATGCTAGCCCAGCTAGAAGATCCGTATACTCGTTTTATGGACCCGCAAAGCTTCAGGAGCATGCAAGTTGATCCTGAAGGTAAGATAGGGGTTATCGGGCTGCAAATCACTCAGGACGAAACTACCCAAGAAACTGTTGTTGTTAGTTCCATTTTAGAGCGTCCAGCCCTGGAAGCAGGGATTGTAGCAGGCGATGTTTTGCTCAGCATTGATGGTATCAGCACCCAGGAGATGACGATTACTGAGGTAGCCGACCACCTCAGAGGAACGGTCGGCTCCACTGCAACGCTCGTGATTCGCAGAGACCAGCAGGAACAAACGTTTGAAATTCCTCGTGAAGTTATCACAGTTCATCCTGTTCGTTATCAAATCGAAGAAACGCCAGCGGGACAGATTGGCTATATCCAGTTAACTCAGTTCAGTGCCCAAGCACCAGCTGAAATGCGGCAAGCTATTGATGCACTAGAGCCACAGGTTAACGGCTACATTCTAGATTTGCGCAGTAATCATGGCGGGCTGCTATATGGCGCAATTGAAGTTGCCCAAATGTGGCTATCAGAAGGCATTATTGTCTCTTTCATGGAGCGCGATGGAGAGATAAATCGGCAGCAGTCAACCCAAGATAACCTCAGTGATAAGCCTTTGACTGTGTTAATAGACGAAGGGACAGCAAGCGGTGGCGAAATTCTGGCGGCGGCTCTGCAGGATAATCAACGCGCTATGCTGGTGGGCACTCAAACTAGAGGTTATAACTCGATTCAGTCGGTTCGAGGTTTACCGGATGGCTCAGGCATTGCCGTTACGGTTGCTAACTGGATAACGCCAAGCGGAGAAAATATTAGTTCAACAGGGTTAGTGCCTGACGTGACAGTTGCCCTGACCACCGAGCAGCAACAGATATTAGTACGCAATCGCACCCTGATCGGCACCTCAGCCGATCCTCAATTTGCTCAGGCGGTAGAGCTGCTTGAGCAGGAAATTTGACGGAGAATCTTTACAATGCGCTTTCGCTGGCTTAGAGTCGCTATCGTCACCATGCTCTGTACCGTCTTGCTATCTTTAATGAGGCTACCTAAGATTTCCCAAGTCTTTGCTCAGATAACGACGCAGAAAGTTACAGAACATGCTGCTGTTCTATATGCGGTGCCGCTAGCTCAGCATCAGCTGAAAAACCAGGAAGTTCGACCGACTGATTCTTCTTTAGAGAAAGAATCAGAAGCACGGGTGTTAATTGCAGAAGTTGTTGTTGAAGGTGTTGAAGACGAACTTGAAGAGATTGTCTATCGAGCTGTACAAACACAGCCAGGGAGTGTCATAACTCGATCTCAACTTCAGGAAGACATCAATGCCGTTTTTGCAACCGGTTACTTTGCCAACGTTCAAGCAATCCCCGAGGATATCCCTGCGGGTGTGCGGGTCACTTTTGAGGTTGAGCCCAATTCTATTTTGACTTCAGTACAGATTGAGGGCAAACAGGTATTACCGCAATCTGTAATAGACGAAGCATTTAGTAACCAGTACGGCAATATTCTGAACCTGCGTCAGTTTCAGGGGGGAATTGAGGTGGTCAAGCAGTGGTATCTGGATAATGACTACGCCCTGGCTCAGATTGTCGGTGAGCCACGTGTTGAGAATGGCGTGGTTATGGTGACTGTCGTAGAGGGGGTCATCGAAGATATTCAGGTGCGTTTTCAAAACCGCGACTTTGAGATCACCGATGCCGAAGGCAATCCCATCCCAGGCTATGTTTTAGAGACCGATGTTTTGGCGGCATTAGCATTGACCCCAGGAAATATTTTTCACAAAGAGACAATGGTAACAGCGCTTCGGAAAGTATTTGATCTTGCCCATTTTGATGATATCTGGCTTTCACTAGAGCCTGGTCAAGATCCGCGTAAAGTTAGCGTCATCATCAACATCCTCGAGAGACCAGGAGCGGGCTACAACGAAAGTCCTTGTCCACAAAAGATTTCAGCAGGGTATTTACAAGAAGCCCTTACCGTATGTCAGGCGCAGTCTAGGCGCTATCAGCAAAACCGTGATTATCAACGGGAGTACTATACGTTAGTTGGCTTAGGCAAGATTTATGCTGAACTTGGACAGTATCAGCAGGCGATGAATTACTTTCAGCAATCTTTGCAATCAGCTCAATCAACTGGCAATCTGGTAAACGAAGCCAATGCTTCAAATGCTTTAGGAATGACTTATTATTTCTTAGGGCAGTTTCAACAGGCTATTGAGCACCATCAACAGGCACTGGGTATTTTGCAAGCGGTAAGCCGTCAGATGGCTGAAGCCAGCCAGCTCAGCGATCAGGCCGGTGAGTATTTTGAAGCAGGGCAACATCAACAAGCCATAGCACTGCTGCGGCAGTCACTAAATACACTCCACCGCATTGGTGACTACACCGGCGAAGCTCTGCTTTTTCATGCAGGGGAAGAATTTATTCTGGCTGATGAGACAGAGGCCGATAGGCTAGACGAAAACAGCCGCGAGTTTAATCGGTATCAGACCGCAATTGACCATTATCGGCGAAATCTCAACACCGCACAAGTTTATCGTGGGTCTTCAGAGAGAGCTAATGTTTTTCATAATTTAGGCAATCTTTACATCAGTCTGGGCCGATATGACAAAGCGATTGAGTTTTATAATCAGTCTCTAGAAGTTGCTCAAAACTTTGAAGATCGTTCTCTGGAAGCCGCCGCACTTGATGGTTTAGGGATGACTTACAGAACCCTTGGTCAACCTCAACAAGCGATTGAACTGCATCAGCAGGCTCTAAACCTAAATCGAGAAACTAGCGATCGCATTAGCGAAGCAAACGTGCTCAGCAATTTGGGCGTTGCTTATCGCGACTTAGGAGAATGGAATAAAGCAGAGCAGTTTTTTCTCGACTCGATTGAGTTGAGTGAATCGCTTAGAGTCGGGCTCGATGATCAAAATCAAATCTCTATCTTTGATAAGCAAAGCAATACATATCGCAGCCTTCAACAAGTGCTAATTGCTCAAGGCAAAACCGATCAGGCACTGGAAATTGCCGAGCGCAGCCGGGCTAGAGCCTTTGTTGATCTGCTCTCTCGGCAGCTAGCAATGCCATCAGTAGACTCTTCAAATCAAGCACCCGATACGGGGACTAGCTCGCCTGATATTAATCAAATTAAACAAATCGCCAGAGATCAAAACGCTACCCTGGTCACGTACTCAATCTTTTACGACTCTGTCAAAACCCCTGAGGGTAGCTTATCCTATCCCTCAGAATTGATCATATGGGTGATTAAACCCACAGGTGAGGTATCCTTTCGCCCAGTTGACTTGACTGCTATAGAACAGGTTCAACCCACTGACGAGACAGCAAGAGCTGTTGAGCAGCGGGGGAGCACTCAGACAGCCGAGCTATCGGAGCTAGTGAACCGAACCCGCGAAGCGATTGGAGCTGCTGTCAACAGAAATGCCTATGCTGAACCTGACCAAAGGCGGCTATTAAAAAATGACTATCGGTTGCTGATCAAGCCCATTGCCGATCTGCTACCAACTGAACCCGAAGCAAAAGTCATTTTCATTCCCCAGGGGGGGCTATTTCTGATTCCCTTTGCAGCCCTTCAGGATGAAAACGGAACCTACCTGATCGAGAAGCATACGATTTTGACAGCTCCCTCTATTCAAGTATTAGAATTTACCCATGAAATCAATCAGCGGTTAGAAACAAATCAGGATTTTTCTTTACAGACAGAGCGTTTGCTCATTGTTGGGAATCCTACCATGCCAGCTATCCCTACCCTACCCGGTAGACTACCTCTACAGCCGCCCCCACTGCCAGGGGCTGAGCAAGAAGCTTTAGAGATTGCCAGGATGCTTAATACTGAGGCCCTGATTGGTCCCCAGGCAACCGAGACGACAGTTGTTCGACAGATGAGTGATGCTCGCATTGTACATCTGGCTACCCACGGTTTTCTCGACTATGGCCAACCTAGCGAATTTGGTGTGCGAGACCTGCCCGGTGCAGTTGTTCTGGCACCTTCTAGCGAAGATGACGGGTTACTGACCGCCAGTGAGATTTTAGATCTAGACCTCAGGGCTGAGCTGGTCGTCCTGAGTGCCTGCGACACGGGCAGCGGGCGCATCACTGGCGACGGCGTGATTGGTCTAGCGCGTTCTTTGATTGCGGCGGGTACCCCTAGCGTAGTTGTTTCTCTGTGGCAGGTGCCTGATGACTCGACGGCGATGCTGATGACGGAGTTTTATCGACAGCTCCAGCAAAA
>JBCDDJ010000422.1:0-5969 GCA_039180385.1 Cyanobacteria bacterium P01_G01_bin.38
ACGCCAAAGGCGCATACTCCCTGGGTTTCAAGGAGGAGACACCAAAGCCGTTAGGTGATTGCTTAACAGCTCGAGAGCTTCAACCTATTTAATCTATAACCTATTCAATAGAGAGGTAAAAAGAAAGACTTAAGTGTTTTACTTAGGACTCATCAATGAATAGCCTCGTGCTCTGTTTACCAGACTCTATTTACAAGAACTTGCTGAGTCATTTGCCGTTAGATTGCCCTTTTGAGAATAACTCTTTTTTTGGAGGATAAACTCTCTATGAGAAACAGCCTTTTTTACCTGGGTGTGTTAGCTTGCACACAAATTACGTCTCTTGTCTTACTCGCCCCAACCGCCACTTGGGCCCAAAGCAACATTGTCCCAGATGACACCCTCGGCCCCAACCAATCCAGAGTCACGCCGACTGACGCAGGTGGCTTCCCCATTGATGTGATCGATGGGGGAGTCAATCTGGGTGGCAATATGTTTCATAGCTTTTCAGAATTCAATGTGGATGAAGCACGTGGAGTCTACTTTCTCAATGATAGTAATAGCCTTGGCAACATCCTCAGTCGTATCACTGGCAATAATCCTTCAGAAATCTTGGGGACTTTAGGCATCCTTAATGCTCCAGATATCATCAGTGAGCCCAACTTATTATTGATTAACCCTAACGGGGTATTGTTTGGACCTAACTCAAGTCTCGATGTGCCAGCTGCGTTTGTTGTGACGACCGCTGATGCGATCGAGTTAGGAGACAAGGGTCTTTTTAGTGCCACTCAGCCAGAAACCAGTCGATTACTCGAGGTTAACCCCTCAGCCCTGGTTTTCAATCAAGCGGCTCCGGGGGCTATTGTCAACCAAGCTGTTGACGGGCTCCCCCCCGCTGGGTCTTTCTTGAACGGACCGTTTTCTACCCCCAGCGCTACCTTACCAGATGGTAAAGTGGTCACCTTTTCCCCAGGATTGCAAGTATCAAATGGTCAAAGGCTTGCCTTAGTGGGGGGGAATATTTTCTTGGATGAAGGTATTTTGACCTCAGTGGGAGGAGCAATCGATGTTGGCAGTGTCGTCGGGCCGGGCAGCGTCAAGATTAATCTGACCGCAGCTGGGTTCACCACCGACTACACAGAAGTTGAGCAATTTGGAAACATTAATCTATCTTCGGCATTCATTAATGCAAATGGCCCCCAGGGCGGTCGGACTCAGCTTCAAGCCGCTCGCATTTTTACCGATGAGAATAACAACTTCTCGTTAATCAGTGCAAATACCCAAGGTGATCTGGGGGAGCAGGAGATTTTTCTTCGCACAACCGAAGAGCTTTTCTTGGATGACGCATCCGTCACAACTGTGGTCGAGCCCGGTGCGACCGGTGACGGGGGTAACATTCGAGTTGAGTCACCCAGGGTTTTTATCAGGGGCGGGGCTTCCTCGTTAGTGACACGCACGTTTGGCAATGGTCAAGCTGGGGACGTCAATATCCAGACAGACACGCTCATGCTGAGAGAAGGGGCTGAAGTATTAACCAACACGTCTGGATCTGGCAATGGCGGAAATTTAACAGTCATTGCCTCTGATCAGGTTGATGCCCAAGGGGAGGGTTTCGACCCCGTCACCGGTGAAACCCCAGCCAGCGGGTTGCGGGCTGATATCCAGGGCACCGGCGTCGGTGGGGCCGTGACTGTTGACACGCAGCGCCTCATTTTGAGGGACGGGGCCATCGTCTCCGCTATAACTGACGATGGGGTGGGCGGCTCGGTAGACATCAGGGCTACAGAGTCAGTTAATTTGTCTGCAGGTAGCGCGATTCGCACGCGAACTTCGGGTGCCGGAGATGCCGGAGATATTCGCATTAGGGCCCCGCGTATTCGGACTGAAGCTTCAGAAGTCAGTGCCAGTGCCTTGCCTAGAAACGATCTTGATATGGTGACTGGGGACGCCGGCAATCTTGAGATTGTTGCCGATGAATCAGTAGAAATCGACGGCTTTGGGGGATATATTAATGCAGTCATTGGAGCAGGTGATGGGGGGAACTTAACGATCCAAACGCCCTATCTGGCTCTGCGAGAGGGCGGTCTTGTTTCTTCTGAAACGATAACCTCTGGGCAACCAGGAGAAATCAGGCTGTTGGCTGACGTTATCGAAGTTGAAGGCATGAACGAGACTGGAAGCAGGAGCCAAATCACAGCCTCTGGCGCTAGTTTGTCGGAGAATCAACCGCTCGGCAACCTGGATATTCAAACAAGACGTTTGGCGATAAGGGATGGCGGGGAAATCTCCGTAAACTCGATTCCAGGAGGAGTTGGGCCCGCTGGCAATTTACAAATCCAAGCGTCAGAGTCCATTGAAGTGACCGGGCGCGCAGACAATTCAAGTCATTCAGCTCCAGCCCCGGTCCCCAGTCGCATATCGGCAACCACGAGTGAGTCTGCCGGGGGCAATATTACCCTATCAACCCCTAATCTAAGCATTTCTGATCAGGCAGAGGTGACGGTTAGCAGCCAGGGCACTGGCACTGCTGGGAATATTGATATCACAGGCGCATTGATTTCATTAGATACCGCAGGCAAACTCGTGGCTGTATCTCCTTCGGGGGACGGCGGCAATATTAATCTCCGGTTAGTCAATTTATTAACACTACGGCGAGGGGCGTCTATCTCGACCAGTGCCGGGACGGCGGAGGCCAGTGGCGACGGCGGCAACATTGATATTAGTGCTGCGGATGGGTTTGTTGTGGCCGTGCCCGAGGAAAATAGCGATATCACAGCCAATGCTTTTTTAGGGGAGGGCGGACGCGTCGATATTCAAGCAAGGGAAGTTTTTGGGCTGGCTTTCCGACCTAGGCCGACAAAGCTGAGTGACATCACAGCGAGTTCAGAGTTTGGGGTGAGCGGTATTGTAGAGATTAATACGTTAGACACGGGGTTTATTGAAGACAGTTTGACCGAGTTAACGGACGATCTTCTAGGCTCTGAAGACCTGGTGGCAAGTAGCTGCATTGCGCGTAGTGATGAGCGAGAGAGTCGTTTTGTGATCGCCAACGCCGATAATCTGCCAGAGCAGCCAGGGGCAACTTCAACGGTTTATCCCACCGGGGATATCCAATCCATTCACTCAGGAGAGGCCTCAGAAAATGTCTGGCAGTTGGGCGATGCCATCATCGAGCCCCAGGAGATTTATCCACTCGCCGACGGTCGCCTGGTTATGGGTAGGGAGTGCCAGTGAAGAGTCGTTGAGCTGGTTGCTCAGACATGTCTCGCTCAGGCAGGTCTGCCTGGCTGATCTCCAATACAGGATTTTCTGGAGTTTGAGGATTGAAAACAAACTGCAAAATTGCCAAACTGGCTGTTGTAAACACAGCTGTCAAAAACCGTTGCATCGTACTTTCCTCAGGTTCGTCAATTATTTCAACAAATCAAGACGCTCTGATTGATAAGTTACTGTCATGATGATTGCTACATGTCTTGAGAATAAGAAATTTGCCACATCATGTCAGGACAGATTTGTGACAGATTTTAAGTCAAAATCAGATCCACACTTTGCATAAAACAGCAACTCTGTCGTGGACGCAAATCTCGGTTAGAAAACACAAACTCTGACTTACCCCCAAATTCCCTTATAAGGCCCTCTCCTAAAGTTGTGAGAGAACCTTTGAGCTGAGCGAAAACACTCCTTCTAAAAGAACTCACGCGGCAATCTACATCCTCAGTTGCGGGTTTATGCAAATTAGATTTACGGGTTGAAGCAGTGTACATCGCTGTTTTACTCGATGCCCTAGTTCATAAGACTTTCTACTGTGTAACCAAGTCATCTGGATAAATCTCGTGGCTGCACAGATTTGTCCCTATCACAGGAGACTCTTATGAAGAATATGTGCCTGCGACTCACCACCTCTAGCCTGCTGGCGACAATGTCTGTGTTTGCTTTGAGCCTGGTTAAACCCAGTCTACCCAAAGTAGTCAAACTGCCTGATGGGTTGTTACAAGGGCAGGCATATGCAGCTGAGACTAGCCCCCGTGGCCCAACCGAAATCAATGCAGAAGCTGCCCTATCAGAAGCTGACTCTGACTCAGCGACGCTAGCTCTTGCCGCTAATCAGATGATTAAAAACGAGACCGTTATTTCTGCAATTGGCACCCTAACCGGCACCCACAATGCAGACATAAACGAAGCGATGGGGGTAGCTGTTGGTAACAACATTCAAGATGTTGATGCGCAGTTTCGTGAATGGAGACACCTGCTCCGTTGAGACGAACAGGTGCAGAACAGCATCGAGATAGGGCGCTGAGGATAGTTGAATGCTTGGAAGGATGAGGTCAGAAGAATGGGGTCAGAAGGAGAGTCGATAGTCGATCGAAAAGTACAGGCCATTTTCTTGTAATGAATCACCCAGGTCATCTTCAGAAATGAGTGGAATACCATAGTCAAGACGAAGGAATAGGTCAGGGTTAACGGCCCAACGCACGCCGACTCCAGTCCCCAACAAAAACAACGGATCGGGATCCGGGGTTTTGTTATTCCAGCCAATACCCGCATCTAGAAAAGGGGTCAGCTGTATTTTGTTAGGATCATTTGAGACCGGAATTCGCAACTCTAACGAGCCCGTCACTGCATTGTCAGTGACCAGCTGATTTTGAGCATAGCCGCGTACCGTGCTAACCCCACCCAGGCTAAAGCGCTCAATGGGCAACAGCGCATCGGGTGTCAGTTGAGCCCCCACCCGCGTCAGCACTAAAAAGCGTGGAGACACTTGCTCAATCCACTGAAACTGACCTAGCCAGCTAAAGAACTGGCCGTCAATGCCAGAGTCATTATCGGTTGCGCCAAGAATGTCAAGCCCTAGACTAAATTGGGACCGTGCTGCCAGGACCCGAGATTGGCTGCGTTTTACCCAGTCCTGATAAAACCGCAGGGCACTCACCTGGGAGCGCCCACGCTCAGGCCCAACTGAAAAAGAGAAAGGAATGTCATCTAAGATGTAACTCTGACTGTGCCGCCAATCAAAATCTAGACCTAGGGCAAATTCTTCGGCAGGGGTTTGCACCAGAGGCTGACGAAACCCGGCTGATACTGTGACGGTATCACTTTCAATGTTGATATCGCGTAAGTCGTCTTGCACGATTCGACTATCACTGTTGCCGACGCTAAAATTTAAGCTGCCACCCCTGCCGTTGACCGGGATAAAATAGCTCAAGTCATATAGATTGAGCCCCTCCGTACGACCATAGCTGGCCGTCAGGCTGTCACCCCTCCCAAGTGGATTGTTGAGCGTCAGGCTGATATCTGCGCCTGCCGAGCCAATGCTGGGTGAACGATGATTGTTACCGGTCAAAGCAGCGCCAAAGGTATCGGCTTCTTGAATATCCAAAATGAGAAGACTTTTGCCAGGGCCATCCCCTGCGGTTAACTCAGCGTTAATCTGGTCTAAAACTGGATCGAGCTGCAGCAGCTGCAATCTTTCTTCGAGATCTTGCTGGTTAAACGGAGCCGCCATTGCCCCATCCAGGCGACTACGAATATAACTTTCTCGTAACCGCTTTAATCCATTCACTTGTAGGGTCTCAATCTCTCCTTCAACGACCTGGATCTGAACCTGACCATCGGTTAAATCTTGGTTGTTAGGGATAAATGCACCAGAGGTAATGTAGCCTGAGTCAAGATATAGTTGGGTGATGCGCGATCGCAAGTTAAATAAATCTGACAGCCTAATTGTCTTGCCAACGTAGCAGTCTACCTGCTCAGCGATTTCGTTATGGAGTACCGAGTTCCCAACCACCTCGATTTCAAGGGCTTGAAAGGGTGTTTCTAGCGTATCCGCCAACGCCGGACACGCATCGAGGTCAAGAACATCCGGAATTTCATCGGGTAGCACATCCTCGAGCTGTAAAGGAATACCCTCAGGGAGAGGCGTCACTTCTGAGGGTAACGTTTCCTGCTGGGGTAGAGATTCTTCTTCGGGGGAAGGCAAATTTTGACGCGTG
>JBCDDJ010000423.1:0-5909 GCA_039180385.1 Cyanobacteria bacterium P01_G01_bin.38
ACGGTAGACCGACTGATGGTCAGGCCACCACAATTTTCCCAAACGGCAATCGTTACGATGGCGAGTTTAGCGACGCGCAGCGCAGCGGCTGCGGCACCTTTACCTTCAAAAACGGACGGCGCTACGTCGGGCAGTTTGAGCAAGACGTCTTTCACGGGCAGGGGATCTGGAATCTGGAAAACGGCGATCGCTACGTCGGGGGCATGAAGAATGGAAAATGTAACGGACTCGGGACTTACACCTTTGCTGACGGTAGCCAGCAACGGGGTTTGTGGTGGAATGGGACGCTACTGGGTAGTCGATTGTCTTGCGATCGCGAGTAATCAAACTGATCCCTAAACCGTTCCCTCCTGACGATAGGCAGTGACCCAACCACTGGCATAATGAACGTCTAAAATTAGACCAATGCAATGCTGAGCCCTTAATTAGTGGCAACAACGTTGTGGAGTTGCGCTTAGACAGATTACCTGATTGGCTGAGTTCAATCTTGAGTACCCATTCACCTCCTTGATGAACATTTCGCTTTCAGCATCCTTGAGCTACCAACTAGCCCCACCACCGCTGCCACCGCTGCGTCCTCCTCCGGAGCGACGTGAGCTGGAAGATCGTCCAGAGCTAGACGATCGCGAGGATGATCTAGACGAATTGGATGAGCTACTGCGCGTTTTTCTGGGCAGTGTAACTGTTCGCTCATGGTGATCCTTTTGCAGGCCCCGTGCAAAAAAAGCGAGAACCCCACCCCCAGCCAGAATCAAGACCTTGATGCCATTTGACAGGTCCATCAAGGGTGAGATCACCGGGCTATAGGGGGTACTATCTTCGAGAATTGTAATTATGCCCTCGGTGACCGGCAGCACACTGCGATCGTAGTCGCCCTCTTTAAATCGAGGTACGGCCCGCTGCTTTAGTAGGGCGGTCACCCGCTGGTCGGGCAAAATCTTGACGACGCCATAACCGGTTTCAATCTCAGCCCGGCGATCACCCACCGAGACTAAAAACACGACGCCATTGTTGACAGTGGCTTTGCCCACCCCCCAGGTGTTAAATAGCTCATGGACAAAGGCTTTGGGGGATGCCGCTCCAGCGGTATCGGACACTGTCACCACCGCAATCTCAGTGCCGTTATGGGCTTCGAGATCGCTGATTAATTGATTAAGCTCAGTCTCAGTGGCGGGGCTGAGAATATCTGCCATATCAGTCACCCAACCGCCTCGCTGACGAGGGTTGGGGACATCGCCCACCTCAATAGCTTTAGCCAGTGTGGTCTGGGCCGCCAGGGCAATACCGGTAGCGAGCAAGGTGCCGCAGCTAATGCCAAAGGCCTGTCGTAATCGCATGGTGGTTTCCAGGGTGCTACCTTGTTTCAAAGATGCCCGCAATTTGGTCAAAATGCCTCAAGCTAAGCGTCGTACAGAGCCACTCAAAACAAAGTCTAAGTTTAAAAACGAACTAGCCCCGATCTACGACTGGTTTGCGCGTCAAGGCTGGCAACCGCTAGGGTTTCAGCAGGCGACGTGGGAGGTGTATCTAGAGGGGCACAGTGGCCTCATCCAGGTGCCGACGGGGTCGGGCAAGACCTATGCGGCGGTGATGGGGCCGATCGCTGAGATGCTTCAGAGTCCTGCGGAAAAGGGGCTGAAGCTGCTTTACATTACGCCGCTGCGGGCGCTGTCTCGGGATATCGCAAAGTCGATCTTGCGGCCTGTTGAGGAGATGGGCTGGGCGCTGCGGGTGGAGTCGCGCACGGGGGACACAAAATCATCCCAAAAGACGCGGCAGATGAAAACTATGCCGGATATTTTGATCACCACGCCTGAGTCACTGTCGGTGATGCTGTCCTATGTAGGGGCACAAAAGCGGTTTGGGTCGCTGCGGGCGATTATCCTTGATGAGTGGCACGAGCTGATGAGCACGAAACGGGGCACCCAGACAGAGCTGTGCCTGTCTCGGCTCAGGCAGCTACAGCCGACGCTCAAAACCTGGGCGGTGTCCGCTACCCTGGGGAACCTGGAAGAGGCGGCACAAACGGCGGTGGGGGTTGGGGCTGAGCCGGTGATTATTCAATCCAACCTAAAGCGGGAGACGGTAATCCAAAGTATTTTGCCGGAATCGGTGGATAGCTTTCCGTGGGCGGGGCATTTGGGGCTGCGGATGTTTGAGTCGCTGGTGGCGGCGTTGGATATGGAAAAGTCAACGCTGATTTTTACGAATACGCGATCGCAAGCCGAACGCTGGTACCAGGCGCTGTCTTTTGCAGTCGATGAACATGCCGATAAGCTCGCCCTACACCACGGCTCCGTAGACTTTCAAGAGCGTCAGGCGATCGAGGCAGGGCTTAAGTCTGGCGAGATTAAGTGGGTGGTGTGTACCTCGTCGCTGGATCTAGGGGTCGATTTTCAACCCGTGGAGCGGGTAGTGCAAATCGGCAGCGCTAAGAACTTAGCCCGACTGTTGCAACGAGCAGGGCGATCGGCCCACGTTCCAGAGGGCACCTCCGAAATCTTTTTCTTGCCGACTAATTCTCTCGAGCTCATTGAGATTGCGGCCTTTCGCCGGGGGCTTGCCGCCGGGGTAATCGAGTCACGACCGCCTCAGAAACTTGCCTACGATGTACTGGTGCAACATTTGGTGACCCTGGCCTGCGGCGATGGCTTTGAGCCCTCGGCAACCCTGGCAGCGATTCACCAAACCGTCGCCTGCGAGCACCTCAGCGATACCGAGTTTGCCTGGATTTTAGACTTTCTCGAGAAAGGTGGGCAGTGTCTCAAAGCCTATCCCCGATATCAAAAAATCATTAAAGAAGACGGTTTGTTCAAAGTATCGAGTACTCAGATCTCTCGGATGCATCGCATGAGCATTGGCACCATCACCGGCAATCAGCAGGTGCAGATTGTTTTCACGACTCGCAAGAAGATTGGCACCGTCGATGAGAATTTTGTCTCCCGTCTCAAAAAAGGCGATGTGTTTTTCTTTGCCGGGCGACAGCTGGAGTATTTTCAGATGAAAGACATGGTGCTTTATGTCAAAGGCACTCACAAGAAATCGACGGTGGTACCCGTATGGACCGGCGGTACCCTGGGGATTTCTGACTGTTTAAGTCAGTATCTGCGGGCGGAGCTAGATCAAGTTAAGGGCGACATTCCTGCCGACGTAAGTGATGAGATTGAGTGTGTGATGCCGATCTTGGCAGCCCAAGACCGCATCTCTCAGCTGCCCGCCACCGATCAGCTGCTGATCGAAACCTGGAAAAGTCGCGAAGGTCAGCACCTCTATGTGTTCCCCTTTGAGGGACGGTTTGTTCACGAGGGATTGGGGTTCCTATGGGCCTATCGCTTTGCTCAACAGCAAAAGGCCACCTTTACGGTCTCCGTGAATGATTACGGATTTGAGATCTTGGCCCCCAAAGGCTATCCGTTTCAAGATTTGTTTTCAGACGATTTCTTTGCGGTAGACAATCTGGAGGCTGAGATTAAAGCCAGTCTGAATATTTCAGAACTGATCCAGCGGCGTTTTCGAGGCATCGCCCAGGTGGCAGGGCTCGTGTTTAAGGGCTATCCCTCCTCCCGCAAGACAGCCAGTCAGCTGCAAATTAGTGCATCGCTGATCTACGAAGTGTTCTCAAAATACGAGCCCGAGAATCTGCTGTTGGTCCAGGCTGAGCGAGAAGTGATTAATCATCAGCTCGAAGCCCATCGGCTAAAACGCACCCTGGAGAACATCAGCCAGTTTCAACTGCGCTGGCAAACCACCAAACGTCCCTCGCCGCTGGCGTTTCCATTATTAATTGAGCGGCTCAGCGTGCGTCTGTCAAATGAGAGCCTGCTGGATCGGATTGAGCGGTTAAAACAACAGATGATGAATAAGTAGGGGCTTCCCTGGTGGGTGCCCTTGGCGATCAAATGCTTGCTAAGATTTTGAGATTGTTGTTGTGGACGGCATGTGGCAAAACCGTTAGCAGGCTATGAGATACAGATTGACAACCTGGATCTGCATCTGTTGCCCGATAAGGCAGTTTATTTACCCACCTCTAAAAGTTTGCTGGTGGCCGATGTGCATCTGGGTAAAGCCGAAACGTTTCAGTCCTTTGGCATTCCGATTGCAGCTCAGGTCAATGATGAAACCCTGCAGCGACTGCGGCACCTCTGCCAGCAATGGGACCCCCAGCAGCTTTTTATTCTGGGTGACTTATTGCACTCCGATCAAGCCTTGACCCCAGAGGTATTGTTAGCCTGGACTGATTTTTTGACAGCAACCCAGGCTCAAACAACGTTGATTGTGGGTAACCATGATCGCCGATTAGTGAGCGCTCTGGGTAATTTACCTATGCACTGTTGCGTGGATACTTTGGACCTCGGGTCGCTGCTGCTCAGCCATGAGCCAGTTGCTGACTGCTCTGCCAGTTTGAATGTGTGCGGTCACGTCCACCCGGTGGTGCGCCTGCAGTCTAAGCTCGATAACCTGCGATTACCCTGCTTTTATTTAGATACCACTCAAAAGCAGCTAACCTTGCCCTCATTTGGGGCGTTTACGGGCGGCTATGAGGTTTCGCTGCAGGAGGCTGGAACAGCGGCCTATATTGCGGTAGAAGACACCGTCATTCCTTTGGAAGGGATTTGTTCGCAGTAGGAACGAAGCACTTTGCTAAAACCCCATGTTTATTACCAGAATGCATTGCCCACATGCTCCGTCCCGACAGGGAAATTCTTGCTTCTGAACAATCCTCAGATAAAGATGGGCAAAAAAAATCCCTCAGCAGATCACTGGAGGGATGTGTCAAGGTTCATCTACTCACTTAACTATGCAGGAATGCTCGTGTAACATCCGGACACAATTAAAGCAAAAATGAAGCACCTGTAAAAAATTCATGAAACCCCTATTCTGATTGGGGACTACTGGGGTTCTGGTGTCTGGGATTCTGGTTCCTCCGGTTCTGCTTGGGGCTCAAGCGCATCTGGGAGGGGCGTCTCGCCAGTTCTCAACGCCTGGGCCTGATCTCGAATTGCCGTGGCGATGTCAGCTTCCCCTCGGGCTTCGTATAGCTCGGCAGCTTTGTCATAGTCGGCCAAGATGGCGTCTTTGTCGCCGGGGGTGAGGCTTTCTGGGCCTTTGAAGTTTTCGCCCTCAGCCAGATAGACCCGGCCCCAGTGGGCGTCGGCTCGCCCTAGATAGGCACTGGGGTCGTTGGGGTCAAGTGCGATCGCAGCTGTATACGCCTCAATCGCTTCCCCAAAATCTTCTGAGGTCATCAGCTCGATGGCCCGATCGTACACAAGCTCATATTCAGTTGCTGGGCGGATGGTCAGGTCGTAGCCGCCCCCCTGCCCCGAAAAAGAGCTGGCCACGGCTTTGTACTCACCGTCGGCGGGCAGCGTGATCACAATCGTAGAGTTGAGGGTGCCACCGTAGTCATCGTTCATGTCGATCTCAGCCCCGTCTGGCCCGACCAAAAACAGCACCGTGTCAAATTCTTCGCTAGAAAGCTCAATCGTGAACGACTCCCCTGCGTCTCCGCTAAAAGCATACTCATCGCGCATGGGGGCGAGGGTTCCCTGCTGCTCGACGATATTTTGAGCTAGCACCGGAGCCGACATCAGTAGGCCCGCTGCACTCAGCAGCAGCGTAGAAAGCCCCGAACGAATCAGGGATAGCGTAGAAAGAGAGAGCTTAATCATTACAAATCCTAGTTTTTAGCGATCGGGGGGGTCTATGACGGATACTGCTGTCTCGTAGTATGAGTCATAAACAGAAGGGGTCTACTTACCCAGCATAAAGATATCCTTACCAATCTAGTCCAACTCGCCCGGGGGCTGATCAATACGATGACACTCTGTCATCTGGCTGGTGGCTGGCTGGGAACACATCTAGTGGCCCGTATCGGGAAATGGGCAGGAAATGGGTGCCGATTTTTG
>JBCDDJ010000424.1:0-5908 GCA_039180385.1 Cyanobacteria bacterium P01_G01_bin.38
CCGAAATCGAAGGGTTGAACGCCATAGCTCCTGGGGCGCGTCCCCAAAGGGCGCTGGCAAGGTATACAGCGCATCGCGAAACTCAGCGGGCTGGCGAGAGTCGCCGCCATCTAGCGCTTCGGCCCAGTAGAGGGTGGCGGAGTGATCATGCCGCCAGTGAATGCTACGTCTGCCTGTGCGAACCGAATCAAAGGCAACAGGGATCTCCTCTGCGAGGGGCAAATCAGCCACTTCATAAACCACCTGTCCTTCGCGGTCGAGGACCTCATACCGGACCGGAAACCGCCCCAGGGGGACCTGATACGAAAAGGGACGGTGGATGGTGGAAGACAATAGCCACTGCCCATCAGGGGAGGGCACTACATTGCGAACTAGAGCGGTCGACGTCATCGGCGTGATTGTCCCGTCCAGGCTGATGTGGGCCACCTGGGCACTGAAGTAATGCTCAAACAGTCCTTCGTCGTGGGCATTTTGGAGCAGGTTTGTATAGGTCCGGGCTGGGGCCACCCGACCCTCGTTGGCAGAAATAATCGGTCCCGTGGGCACCGTCGGCGCTTCGGGGGCAGCCCCCAAGTCGGCGGGGCGAATTTTGCAAATCAGCCCCTGATCTCCGGGTAGCCAATGGCAGGGGTTGCCATAGACTGCGCTCAGTACCGGCCCGGTCAGTGGCTGGGCCTTGGCCTGCTCGACATCCAACACCCACAGCTCTACCCCGTCTGCCTGGGTCAGGGTAAAGGCCAGCCGCTGACTGTCAAACGACCAGCGCAGATTGCGAATCCGCGCATCTGGGGGCAGCACCACGGGGGTGACCGTGTCTTTCCCGCGGGGGCGAATGCTGATGCCGTGGTAAGCCGACTCACGGGCAGGCCCCCAGGTCTGTGGATTAATTTTGATGCCCGCGATCGCAACCACTGGTTCTGATAGCTGCTCAATCGGCGGCAGCGACGGTCGCTCAAGCTCTACCATCCAGCGATTATCGGGGGAAAATGAAACTGCCGGTAGCCGCTCAGCATCCAGCATCGAGGCGATCGGCTCAGGCGGGTTTTGCCAGGTCACCTGGGCATTAGCGGACATAGGCAAGAGGGTGAGGAGGGCGGGGAGGAGCGTAGAGAGGGGACGGAGGTGCATTATTCGTAAGCATCCATCGGCAAACAAGAACACATTAAGTTGCGATCGCCATAGGCCTGATCGATCCGATTCACAGCGGGCCAGAATTTGCGATCGCAGGTCCACTGGGTCGGATAAACGGCCTGCTCACGAGAATAGGGTCGGTCCCAGGGCTCAGCTGCTAAATCAGCCGCCGTGTGGGGAGCCTGGGTCAGCAGATTCGAGTCTTGGGAGACCTCACCCGCCTCGATTTGGCGAATTTCATCGCGAATGGCGATCATGGCATCGCAGAAACGGTCTAGCTCAGCCAGGGATTCGCTCTCGGTGGGCTCCACCATGATCGTGCCCGCCACCGGCCAGGACATGGTGGGCGGGTGAAACCCATAGTCAATGAGCCGCTTGGCGATGTCGTCTACGCCGACCCCGGCAGATTTCTTAAATTCTCGCAGGTCCACGATGCACTCGTGGGCGACCAGCCCGCTCTCGCCCTTGTAGAGGATTGAATAGTGGCCCTCCAGCCGCTTGGCGATGTAGTTGGCATTGAGAATTGCCACCTCCGTCGCTTGCTTGAGTCCCGCCGCCCCCATCATTTGAATATACATCCAGGAGATCGGCAGAATGCTGGCACTGCCCCAGGGGGCCGCCGAGACCGCAGGGATGGACTGTTCTGTGCCCAGGCTAGGGATCAGGCCATGGCCTGGCAAGAAAGGAGCCAGGTGGGCCTGAACCCCAATCGGACCTACGCCAGGGCCACCACCGCCGTGGGGAATACAGAAGGTTTTGTGCAGATTCAGATGGCACACATCTGCGCCAAAGTCCGCCGGGCGGCATAGGCCCACCTGGGCATTCATGTTGGCCCCATCCATATAAACCTGGCCGCCGTGCTGGTGGATTGTCTCGCAAACGGTGCGAATTGATTCTTCAAAAACGCCGTGGGTAGAGGGATAGGTCACCATCAGGGCAGCTAAATTATCGCCGTGTTTTGCGGCCTTGGCTTGTAGGTCAGCCACGTCGATGTTGCCGTCGTCATCACAGTTAACGGCCACCACCTTCATGCCAGCCATCACCGCACTGGCGGGGTTGGTGCCGTGAGCCGATTGGGGAATCAAGCAAATATTTCGATGGCCCTCATCTCGGGACTGATGATACTGACGAATCACCAATAGCCCGGCGTATTCTCCCTGGGAGCCGGCGTTGGGCTGCAGAGAAATCCCGGCGAATCCGGTGATTTCTGACAGCCAGCGCTCTAGTTGCTCAAACAAGTGGCGATAGCCCTTAGTCTGGGGCAGGGGGGCAAAGGGGTGGATCTGCCCAAACTCATGCCAGGTGACAGGTACCATCTCAGCGGTGGCATTCAGTTTCATCGTGCAAGACCCCAATGGGATCATGGCCGAGGTCAGGGACAGATCTTTCATCTGGAGAGCATACAGGTAGCGCAGCAGCTCGGTTTCAGAATGGTACTGATTAAAGACCGGGTGGGTTAGATAGTCAGAGGTCCGCTGCAACCCTGTCGGGATAATCGACGCCGATTTGAGCTGGTCGAGCCCCGGCAGGCGATCTGAACCGGCAAAGATTTCGAGCAGCTCGGTGATCGACTCGGGGGTGACCGTCTCATCCAGGGCAATGCCCAGGGTGTCTGGGTCGATGCGGCGCAGGTTAACTTGACGGGCGAGGGCGCGATCGCAAATCGCCTGCCCCTGATCCCCAACCTCGACCCGCACGGTGTCAAAAAAGGGCGTCTCACTGACGGTGAACCCCAGCTTAGACAACCCTTCAGAGAGCACCACCGCCAGTCGATGGATGCGCATCGCGATGCGATGCAGCCCTTGGGGACCGTGGTAAACCGCATAGGTACTGGCCATAATCGCCAGCAGCACCTGGGCCGTGCAGATATTACTGGTGGCTGAGTCACGGCGGATATGTTGCTCACGGGTTTGTAGCGCTAACCGCAGGGCTGGTTTACCATGCACATCTTTGGACACCCCGACTAATCGCCCTGGTAACTTACGGGCATAGTCAAGCTTAGTGGCAAAGTACGCGGCATGGGGGCCGCCGTAGCCCAGGGGCACACCAAAGCGCTGGGTATTGCCCACGGCAATGTCTGCACCAAATTCACCGGGGGCCTTGAGCAAGGTCAGGCTAAGCAGGTCGGCAGCGACCGTCACCAAAGCACCCGCTGCCTGGGCCTGGGCAATAAAGTCGGTATAGTCATAAATCGCGCCGTCGCTGGCGGGATACTGGAGCAGCACACCAAATACGGGTTGGTCAAACGCAAATTTACGATGGTCGCCGATCTTGACTTCGATCCCCAACGGGAGGGCTCGGGTTTTGATCACTTCAATGGTTTGGGGGTGGCACTCGCTCGAGATCCAAAACGTCTTCGCGGCCTTGGCCGCCTTGTTTTTGCACACGCCCCAGCTCATCGACATCGCCTCAGCCGCAGCGGTGCCTTCGTCGAGCAGCGACGCATTGGCAATCTCCAACCCGGTCAGGTCGCTTACCAGGGTTTGAAAGTTGAGTAGCGCTTCCAATCGCCCCTGGGCAATTTCGGGCTGGTAGGGGGTGTATTGGGTGTACCAACCGGGATTTTCTAAAATATTGCGCTGGATGACAGGGGGGGTAATGCAGCTGTGGTAACCCAGGCCAATGTAGCTTTTAAACACCTGGTTTTGAGTTGCGATCGCCCGCAAACGACCCAAGGCCTCATATTCGCTCATGCCCTCCCCCACCGATAACGGTTGCTGTAGCCGAATCCCCGCCGGGACTGCTGCCTCGATCAGCGCTGCCAGGGACTCAAACCCCAGGGTTGCGAGCATGGTTTGAATGCTCTCAGAGGTTGGCCCAATGTGCCGCTGTGGAAAATCGTGCTCAATGGCAAGCTCGTCTGACCAGCTTGATTGAGGTGCCCCCACGGAAGTCATCGGGATTGAAGCCGCCAGTGTAGACATCACATTCACCTCATCAGGATGCTGATCGTAGGACATTGAAAACTCCACTTAGTTCGAAATCGCCAAAGAGTAAAAAACCATCAGCAAGGCGCGATGGTTCAAAGCAATTATTTCATTTTGTAATAGATTGCTAACCTTTGTCGTATTTTTTGAAGCAAACTCGGACAAATCTGTTGGAGTTAACCTTCAACCTGCTCGCTATATTCTTCGGCGGTCATATAGTCGTCGAGCTCTGACATGTCGTCTGCCTTAATGCGAATCAGCCAGCCGTCGTTGTAGGGATCATCCGCAATTTGCTCAGGGGCATCGAGCAGCTGGTCGTTGCGCTCTAACACTTCACCGGATACCGGCGATTTAAGATCTTCCACCGCCTTGACCGACTCGATAGTGCCAAAAGTTTCACCCTTTTCGACGTTATCGCCCAGTTCAGGCAGCTCTAGAAAAACCACATCGCCTAATTGATCAACCGCAAAGGCGCTGATGCCAACGGTGACGATTTTTTCGTCTTCATCGACACGGGCGTACTCGTGGCTATCGGTATATTGCAAATCGTCAGGATAATCAAGGGACATTGTTATTCCTCAACACACGGTCTGGGTTTTAGGTGTAATGACACAAGAGGTGATTGCCCTCAAGCCAAAAACCAAAATGGCTAGCCCTCTCAAAGAGGCCAGGCTTGAGAACGATAGTACAGGCAAATCGGTAAAACCTGATGTGTCATTACAGCTAGGCGCTAGGGGGGCAGACGTGGAGCCCGACTAGGGGCTAGCCAGCGCCCAATACCTATCCCCTAAAACCTATCACCTAAAATCCCATAAACCTATGCTAAGACGCCCGCAGGCAGGTATCCCATCTCTTCTAGCTTAGAGAGGATCTGGTCAACGCACTCGTCCACGGTGGAGTTGTGGGTTTCACAGGTGACCTCAGGGGTGAGGGGCTCCTCATAGGGGTCGCTGATGCCAGTGAAGTTGGCGATTTCACCGGAGCGCGCCTTCTTATACAACCCTTTAACGTCGCGCTCTTCGCAGACTTCGAGGGGGGCATAGGCATAGACTTCGACAAAATCGTCAATGCGATCGCGCACTTCATCACGCACATTGCGATAGGGTGAAATCGCTGAAACCATCACAATCACACCATTGCGGGTGAGCAGGTGGGAGACAAACCCAATCCGACGAATGTTTTCATCGCGGTCTTCTTTGCTAAAGCCTAGACCTTTGGTCAGGTTAGTGCGTACGATATCGCCGTCGAGCACTTCGAGTTTGGTGCCCATGGTCCGCAGCTTTGCCTCAAGCGCCCGAGCAATAGTGGATTTACCAGAGCCGCTTAAACCGGTGAACCAAACAGTAACGCCACGATGTTCCATAGTGCTTTATTAATCTCCTAACTACATGTAAAAATAATTGGTTTAGATACACATCCCCTAGAGTAGCCAACCGATTTGGAAATCTGAAAGGTACCCAGTGATTAAACCCCATCCAAATTACTCTGGAATCTAAGAAAACTTTATCTTTTGTCAGCCACCTTGTTTAAGTTTCAGGATGAGGGGGGTTAGCTTTATCTTGGATTTATATTTGTACTGCCGATGACTTATGAGGTGGACTTTTTGAGTGTTGGGTGAGTGCGCTCTAACTAATTTCACCCATTCACCCACTCACCTTTCCAAGAAAGTGTCTGGTGTTAAGTATCTGGGTTAGCGCTTACTAGAGCAGCAGGGGCCAGGGCTAGCTCGGTCTGGACCGCCTCACGGCGGCGCTGTCGCTCGGCCAATAGCTTGGGCCGCAGGTAGAGGTTTTCGAGCACAACCGCGCCGCCTGCTACCCAGGGCGGGATAATCAACGCGCCGATAATAC
>JBCDDJ010000425.1:0-5891 GCA_039180385.1 Cyanobacteria bacterium P01_G01_bin.38
ATCGCGCGTCGCACCAAACTTGAGCGTTGCAGTCGCGCCTCGATGGGCTTAGGCGCCACATACTTGCCGGTCGACAGCTTAAATAATTCTTTTTTGCAGCCCAGCAGCCTCAGCAGCCCCCCGTCCGAAAATTCGCCATAGTCCCCCGTGTGAAACCAGCCATCGGCGTCTATGACCGCCTGGGTTGCCTCTGGGTTATGGTAATACCCCTGCATCGTATAAGGGCTTTTGACCAACACCTCACTGTCCGCTCCCAGCCGCATCTCTACGCCAGGGATAGGAGCCCCTACCGTACCTGCCTGACTCCAGCGATCGCGGGTGTAGCTCAACACCGAGCTGGTTTCGGTCAGGCCATAGCCTTGTTTCACCGGCAACCCCAGCCCTCGAAAGCTCCTAAAGATGTCGGCTTTTAAGGCTGCTCCCCCGCAAATAAAATACTGTGGCTGCCCCCCAAAAACAGCCCGAATTTGCCTGAATACCAGTCGTCTGGCGATCCACAGCTGTAGCCCGTAGCCCCAGCCAGTCCCCGCTGGTGTCTCATAGCGCTGAGCTAATCGCCAGCCCCAGCGCAACACCCGGCCCCGCCAGCCACGGGTGCGCGTTGCCGTACTGTCGATTTGCTCATAAACTTTCTCCAACAATCTTGGCACGGTGATGAAAATGGTTGGCTTGACCTCCCGCAAATGTTTCATTACTCGCTTGGACATCGAAAAATAAATCGTGTGACCATAGCGGTAGTGGCCATAAAGAAAAGCCCTGGCAAAAATATGATTTAACGGTAAAAAAGAAAGCGCTGTTTCAGGCTGACCTAGCGTTAGCTTTGGCATGCTGCTAAACGCCGCCCAGATATCCGCCGACAAATTCTCATGGGTCAGCATGACCCCTTTCAGGACCCCGCTGGCATCCGCTGTGTAGACAATCGTGGCTAAAGCCTGGGGTAAAAGGGCCTGACGCAGCCGTTGGAGACGCTCAGGAGAATGGAATTGTCGCCCCTGCTGACGGAGCTGAGCAAAGGTTACCAGTGATACATTGGTCGGGATCTGCCGGGATAACTCATCGGGCGGGTTGCCTGTAGTACTCACCATAATCAGCTTGATAACATCCGGCAGCTGCCTGCGCAGTAACCGTTTGAGTAATCGCCAATCTGACACTGCCACAACACTCGCTTCGCTGTCTTTGAGCATAAAGCTGGTTTCGGTGGGTGGCTGGTTAAGCTCTACCGGCACACTCACAAAACCAGCCAATAAACAGGCCATATCAGCCAAGGCAAAGGTGACATCGCTGCGCAAAAATAGAGCCACCCTGGCTGCCGCAGGCAAATCCCACTGCCTCAACCCCAGCGCCAGCTCTTCGGCAGCGGTGCGAAAGGTATCAAAAGACCACCGTTGCCAACCTTGATAGGTCCACTGATAGAGAGCGGCTTGATGACGCTCGTTTTGGGTCACCTTGCATCCCTCATCTAGCAGAGAAGGGACCGTGCGCCCTAACATAACTGACCCTTTAGCAGCGGGTGCAAGATAGATAGGGCAGTGGGCCGAAGCACCGGCAATCATAAATTTCAGAGGGCAAACCCCTCTCTCCTGGTAGCGAAGTAGTTGCAACAACTGTCGAGAAAACAACCTGCGCCAGGCAAATGAAACTGTCATTGCCGAGTTAATAAGAGGAGCGGATAATGAGGCAATGACCGCTGTCTGTACATCGAGTCAATATCAAAAGAATCGATGACAAATTCAACCCCTCATACCATCTGAGAACCCATCTGAGAATGAATAGATGGCATGCATAAAAGGATGCAGAGAATAGCCTGAATAAACTATTTTTGAAATAGTTGAGGAGCTAATGACATCTGTCTTTAAACCCAATAATTATCAGGCTTGTGCAGATATTCTCTTATAAGCTGTTGCTAAATAATCATATCCTCAGTATAGCGATTTCAACTCGCGACCCTCTACCCTCTGACCAGAGATTACATAAAAATAAACCTTTAGGATGAACAAAGATTAACTGCATCGCTTAAAAAGGCCTTCTGAAAAGCCCAAGCTCCTTGAGATCGACACGCTCTGAATAAAAAATAAGCAACAAAACTACATCCAGAGAGTGACTTCCGCTGTTGTTTAGAACAACTCTAAAGAGAATGTAATTGGCTCTTTAGTCTAAAAGAACTCAATAAAATCAATCCAAATTGTTTTAGAAAATCACGTCTATGGAGGCTGGCATTTGATCAAATAAAGGCTATCCAATTAAAGGGGTTACTATTAGCAAACTCGACTCTTTAAAGATCAAATCAGCTTTAATGCGCTATCCGTTGCGTGATCCACTCCGTCAAATCAGTCATTACTTCATCGTGATTAATGTCGTCATGTAACTCGTGATAGCCACCTGGATATTCGTGAAAGGTTTTATCGGATAAGGTGACGGCATCAAAGAAAGCTCGACTATCCGCGACTAACGCGACCTGATCACCATCACCATGCATCATCAGTAGCGGCACCTGTAACTCACCCGCATGGTGTTGTAACCAGCGATTGGTCTGCAAAAACTCTGTGGCGAGGCGGGCGGTACCCTGGCAGTGACGCAGTGGATCGTGGGCGTAGGCGATAATGACTTTGCGATCGCGACACGGCGGCACATGCTCCAGCCCGGTCGATAAACTAAACCGCGGCCATATTCGTGAGAGCATCTTACCAATTGCTATCCGCACCCCTGCGACGCCACTGCTCCCCAAGGGGGCAGCTGTCACGATCAGCCCAGCTAAACCCTTAGGATGCCGCAAAGCATAGTCCAGAGCAGTCACGCCGCCCAGACTATGGCCCATCAAAAAGCAAGGCTGGTCGGGCCACTGGGTCTGGACCAGAGCCAAACAGTGGGCCAAATCTTCTCGATACTCCTGCCATCGGTTAATATAGCCCCGCTGACCAGGTGAGCGCCCATTCCCTCGCGCATCAAAGCTATAAACCCCGATCCCCTGGGGCACCAACGCCTTGATGACATTGCCAAAGAGGCCACTATGGCCGCCCAAGCCGTGGGCGATCACTATCACTGCTCGTACGGTATTGGTCGGGAGCCAGTTTTGATAATAGAGACTAAAGCCCCCTGCCCCGTTGAACAAGCCTTCACTATGTTGAATGGTCACAGCTCCCAGATTAGTCAATTGTTGATGAAACGTCTCTAGCGGTTGATTAAGCGCTGCCCTAGCCCCGTGAGGTATCAAGTATAAATCATAGGGCGAACGACTGATTTGACGCGCATAGGCAGGGTTCAAAAGTGCCGCGGCGGCTGGGTTTTGATTGAGAAAAGCGTCAAAAAACGACAGGCTGAGGCCATCTAAGTAGCTGTCGATGATCGGAGGATGCACCTTAAAAACCGGTGTCTCGTGGGTGAGCTTGAGCTTCAAAGCGGACAGCAACTTACCCATGTCGTGGATATGGGCCTTGCCCCGAATCACCGCCAGATAGCTATCTTCGGTGGTCAACCAGGGAAATAATTGAATTGGCTCCAGCGCCATAGGGGCGGTTTTATCCTCGTTGCCGGTGGTGATCAAAACGGGGATTTTGACATGGGCAATCCCCCGTTCGCCAAACACATAGCTGCCGATGGGGTCCAAGGTCATGACTGCTTTGACCCGCGGGTCGTGGAGCGCATGGGCCTGGCGCGGCAGGTTGAGGGCGCGACACTGTAACAACATCGAGAGGTTAGGCGTAGCTAAGACCGGGTCACAGGCCTGCTCAAGTTTTTCAAAGTCAATGGTAGCCCCCGCTAACGCCAGGGCCGTATAGCCCCCAAAAGATTGACCTAGCACCCCCACGGCATCTAAATTCAGGCATCCTTCAAACTCGACCTCATTCAGGTGCGCTAGCTCATCAATGACGCAGCTCACATCCAGGGGGCGATCGATAAACTCATTCAACCGAAAAACTTCTGCGGCTACCCCTGATAGCATTTCGCGCACTTGATTGGTATCACTGCCAGGATGCTGGGGAACCGCCACCATATAACCATGGGAAGCCAGGTGCTCTGCGTAGTGGGCCAGGTCATCAGGGCGCGCAGCCAAACCATGGGACATCACCACCACCGGAGTCTTCTGGCCTGACGGAGAGGGTGTCGGGACATAAAGCAGCACCCGAAACGCTCGCACATATTTCCGCCCCTCGGCAGACAGTCGCTGAACATCGCGCAGCTTGAGCACACGTCTCTCAATGCCCGCTGGGCCAGGCAACCTGGGGTCATCCTGGGTTAGGGGAAAGGAGACGCTCTCATCCACAGCTTGGGCCGACAGCGTTTGCAACAGATCTAAGATAGTGTCAGTGGTGTCTAACAGCAGATCAACCTGTTTCGCAGTGTGCAAAAGCTGATCGGTCTTCAGCGTGAGGGTTCGAGATAACTGATACAGCAGGCTGAGTAACGAAAAATTTTCGGTCTGGTTAACCATTTCCATCAGAGCCCGATTGAGCGCCACGCGGCTTTGATCATCTTCGGGCCAGTGAATCACCTGGGCTAAACGGCTTAACAGCGTTTGCCCAATTTGGGTTTGCAAAAAGCGTTTAAGCTGCATTGGGCTCAGGCTGAGCTGCATCAGCAACACTTCTCGACAGCGAGCCTGGGATGCTGCTCCTGTTTCACCTAGATAGACTTCACAGGTTTGATCAGCGAGCTTGGGCAACTGTCGGTCAAACCAATAGTGAGTCGCCTGTTTTTTGACCTGGCGCGTCTGCCTGCGTAGGGCCATACACAATGGCGCAACCAGTGACGATAAGAGTTTAGCCTTGAGCTGACGAACTGGAGCGGCAAGATGAACCATCGTAAATCTACAGACAATTGTGGAAATCGTCCGCGCCTCTCTGAGTCCATCATGGCCTGACCAAAAGAGATGATGACTAAAAAGAAATGGAGTTTAACACTAGAGAGAAGACTCAATCGCTGAGAGATTTTCTGAATCAGCGGGTTGGGCTTTTATAGCAGGCTGCTCGACACTGGGAACAGTCATATCTTTTGGAACCGCTGTGACCGTGGGCTCCAGTTCAACAATATGGACCTCAGGGTCTTCGTACACGGTGAGGTCAAACCAAAAAGTTGTGCCCACCCCGACATCGCTCACCAGGTGAACCTGGCTATTATGTTTTTCAATAATGTTCTTAACAATAGAGAGACCCAGACCGGTGCCTTCTAAGGTATGAACACGATTTTCGACTCGGAAAAATCGATCAAAAATAGCTTCTTGATCTTCGGCAGCAATGCCGTGACCACTATCGCCTACTTCGATGCGCACCGTCTCCGCCAGTTCGGGAAGATCGACTGGCACCGGCACCCGATAGGCTCGAATCATCACCCGACCCCCGGCGGCGGTAAACTTGAGAGCATTGCCGACCAGATTAGCCAATACCTGCAACAGCAGGTCATAATTACCCAACACAGAGGGCAGGTTGGGCTCGATAGCTGCCTCTAAGGTAATCCCCTTGTCTCGGGCATTGAGCTGATGGGTGCGCAGGGTTTGCTCAATGGTGGGTTGCACATCCAGGGCTGAGAACTGATAGCGACGATTAGACTCTAGACGGGACAGGTCAAGCACGTCATTGACCAATCGGGTCAGGCGATCGGTTTCGTGGTTAGCGGTTTCTAAAAACTCACGACGTTCGGGTTCACTGAGATCTTCTCCAAACTCGTGCAGGGTTTCAATAAAAGATTTGATGTTAAACAGCGGTGTGCGTAGCTCATGAGAAACGTTGCTGATAAATTGGCTTTTGGCCTCGTTAAGGGCAACTTCACGGGTGATGTCTTGCACGGTGACCGCAATGCCTTTGACGTTTTCTCGCGACTGGTCAAAGACTGAGTTGAGCAGGATTCGAATAATCCGATTCGTGGGCTCACTCAGGGCAATGCGAAACTGCATACTC
>JBCDDJ010000426.1:0-5881 GCA_039180385.1 Cyanobacteria bacterium P01_G01_bin.38
CCTCAAATCTTTGCGGTCGCCCGTAACTTCTCTCTAAATATCTATCGCGATAACGAGTTCACGAATATGGCTCAGGCCGAACGACGCTGCAAGTTTGGCCTAGACACACTCAAGCGCATTTTTAGAATGAAATAGCCCTGGGGTTCACCACGGAGTCTCTGTGAGCATTATTGTACTTTGCGGAAAGTCAGGGAGAGCCACGGAGGAATAACCGCTTATATTCGGAATAGCGCTCTAAACGTCTGAAGTTTTATTTGTCTATACGAATAGCGACGTTGAAGGAAGGCCCGTGATGTCGAACGTCAAACGAGGATTGGTGGTGACTGGTTTGGTCGTGATGGGTGCGATCGCGCAAGCGCTGACTTGGCAGTTCGCACTTCACCCAATACCCGTAACCGCATCCACACCGCCCCAACTCACCCCGGCTGCTGCCGATAGCCTTTCTCAATTTGCCCCTGCAACCCAATCCAGCATCCCAGACGCATTGGGCATCTCCGGCAACCCAGGGTCGGGGGCTGACGAAGCGCGGGGTGTGATTGGTCGTGACGAGCGCACCGCCGTCCTCAGCACAAGCTACCCCTGGTCAGCGGTCGGGCGCATCTTTGGCGTCACCCCCGAGGACGACACCTACATTTGCACCGGCACCCTGATCGGCGCTGATATCGTACTCACGAATGCCCACTGTGTGATTGACCCGAATACGGGGGAGCTGGCTCAGCGGGTTGAGTTTCAGCCCAACCTGATTGAGGGAGCTGTGGCCGATGCTGAGGATATCGCCTACGGGGTAGACGTTCTCTATGGCACTGACTTTAGCGATGTGGAGGGGCCTCCTCACCCTGATGATTGGGCACTGATCTTACTCGATCGCCCGCTGGGTGAGAAATACGGCATTATTGCCATGCAGCCTTTCGACACAGCAGAGCTTGCAGAATCTCCGTTTGAGGCATCCCTGGCCATGGTGGGCTACTCAGCCGACTATCCCGAAACTGGCCCTGGTGAGACCGCCAGCGCCCACGTCAATTGCAGTATTACCGAAGAGCAAGATGACGTGGTCTATCACCTGTGCGATACCTTTGGCGGGGCATCAGGGGGGCCGATCCTGGCGGTGATCGAAGATGAAATTGGGATTGTGGCCCTCAACTCGGCCCAGCTTACCAATCGCCATGGAGAAGGCTTAGTTAATTACGCGGTCAAAATCCCTCGGGTGCTTGAGCAGCTAGAGGCGCTTGGGGCAATGTAGTTTTATTCAGCCTGGTAGTCTATCAGTCTTGAATCTTGAGCAAACCTATCCAACCCAAGCTCATCACTAACAGCAATGGTGTTACCCAATCCCCCCAGCGCACATAGAGCGTTTGGGTTTGTCGTCGATAAATACTGTCAGCGTGGGTAACAAACTGGTTGGGGGTTGAGAGCCAAACTGTTTCACCGTGAGGATTGACAATGCCAGAAAGCCCCGTATTGGTCCCCCGCACGGCCCAGCGATCGGTCTCGATGGCGCGCATTACATCCTGGGCGTGGTGCTGGGCCATCATGCGTGGGGGATACGGGTCGTTGTTAGACGCCGTGATGATAAACTCACCACCCTGGGCGACCTGATTGCGAAATACCCAACCGTAGGCAGAGTCATAACAAATACCCACCGCAGCTGGGCCAAACCCCGATTGAAACTGCTGATCGGTTTTACCCGGAATCATGCTGGTATCCAGGGGCGACAGTCGTGAGATAAACTCTCCTAGCACCGATTGTAGGGGGATGTATTCCCCCAGGGGCACCAGCTTGATTTTGTTATATTGGCTTAGCTCGGTAACGCCGGGGACCACTGAGAGCAGGCTTTGGGTAATGTGAAAGTTTTCTGTCGGGGCCACCACAAAGGTGCCTAGCCATAGCGCTGTGTGGTTTGGCTGCACCGCCTTGTAAAACAAATGGGTCTGTTGGGTAAACGGGTCCCAAATCTCTGGGATGGCCCCCTCTGGGGTGAGCACCGCATCGACACCTGCGGCAGCTAACGCCTGGTAACCCTGTAGATATTTCTCTCTAGCCTGCCGAATCCCTTGCATAGATAGCTTTTCACGGGTAGGGACATTGCCCTGGATGATGCCAACTTTGAGCACTGCCTCAGGGATATCTGCAAAGGGCTGACGGTAGAGAGAAAATCCAATTAGATGAACCCCCAGCAAAACTGCCAGGGTTGCCCCCGCTAATGACTTGACCGACCAGGTTGTCTGCCCCCCGATAGTGCCAGAGAACCTTTCACGAGTTTGCCACCAGGCCCTAATGGTTTCTGCCAAGAGCCCGTTGACCGCCAAAATCGCAGCCGTGACGGTCAGTTGCCCAGATAGCTGCCCCAGGTGCAAAACGGCTAGGTTATGGGGGCTTTGGGTATACGACAGCGACGACCAATAGAGGGGTCCTATGCTCCACAGGGCTTCGAGTCCACACCATAGGGCCGTACCCACCAGCACTCGAGCCCACGGCGATAGGGCTACCCACCGCTGAATAGCCCTTAGCCCCGACGACCAAGCAAGCACCAGCGCGACGCCCCATAGGCTGCCAAACGCCCAGGCAAAGGCCGTGATGACAATGCTGAGCACCCAGGGAATGCCCAGCCACATGAGGGGATGGAGATAGGTGATCCAGGAGAGGGAGAGGCCATGGTAGCCAAGGCCCCAGAGGGCGGAGAGGGTCAGTAAAGTATGCGTTCTAAGTTTTGAGTTTTGAATTAGCACCCAGAGGGGGGTGAGGGTTATCCAGGCGAGGGGCCAGGCGTTGGTTGGGGCAGGGGTGAGTCCCATCAAGAGCCCGGCACCCAATATGACCAAGGTGCGAATGGGTAGAGATTTCAACGATTGGGTTAAATCCAAGGGAAGCATACTCAGACGATTCACTCAACCAGTATCGCAAGAAGTTGAGCAATATTTCTTAACCCCAATCGTCATCTAAATTTCATACACAGCTGCTTTGATGAAAATCCTATGAAGTGTTCTGCAAGCCGTATTGGTCGCAACATTTGTTGTCGGGGCTACTCCGGTAAAAATTCAGGCATTGATCTGAATCACTCTCCTTAGAAGGTGTCCATAGTGCCTATTCGTATTCAAAAGTCAACCTTTTACTGGGCGTTACTGGGTATCACCACCCAGGCGTTTTTGTCTCCGCCCGCCAAGGCAGCTTCCTTTGACTTTGGTCAGACTGCGGTTGAGACCATCGATTACCTGGCCGAAAATTTGAAAGGCCGCAGCGTGGGTACTCAAAAGGAAGCAGAAACCGTTGATTATTTGGTGCAGCAGCTTGAGGGGTTTGGCTATAAGCCCACATTGCAGCCGTTTTCCTATGAATGGCAGGGGGATACGCTGACCTCTTACAACATTGTGGCTGAGCGACCTGGCATCACAGGGGAGCAGATTTTGTTGGGGGCTCACTATGACAATGACCCTAGCAGCGATACGGTAGATCGCACCAACCTTGAGGGTGTCAACGACAATGCCTCGGGGGTGGGGGTTCTGCTAGAGCTGGCGCAGCGGCTAGAGCCTGAGACCAACCTCACCGTTAAGTTCATTTTCTTTGGGGCTGAGGAAATCGGGCTCATCGGTTCAGAGTTTTATGCAAACAGTTTGAGTGAGCAAGACATTGACAATACGCTGCTGATGGTCAATCTCGACAGCCTGGTATTTGGCGACAAGATGTACTTTAATGCGGGACGGGGGGCTACGGAGAAACCGCTCTGGTTTAGATATCGAGACCTTGCCCTCGAAATTGCCGCAGAAAACGGGATTGCGGCAGAAACTAATCCAGGGCTCAATCCTCTCTATCCAAAGGGGACCGGCTGCTGTAGCGATTTAGAATCGTTTGACTTTTTGATGCCAGTGCTGGCGGCTGAGGCGACAAACTGGGATATTGGCGAGAAAGATGGGTTTACCCAGACGTCTGATCCTCGGGTGCCTAACGGACGGACCTGGCATGACCCGGCGACCGATAATCGCAAGTTTATTAACGAGATTTTCCCGGGTTTAATTGAGGAGCGCACCCGCAACTACACGCTGGTGTTTGATGAGTTTATCGATCGGGTAGATGCTAGGGCAGTGCCTGAGCCGATGAGCATACTGGGGTTTGCGACGGCGTTAGGGGCAGGTAGCTTGCTGCTCAAACGACGTAAGGCCGAGAGATAAGTTGCGTAACGAGAAACCGGGGTGCTTGGACAGGCTCTCAAAGTCGGACAATATAGACGTAGGCCCCCGGTTTCCAAGGCATAAATCCCCAGCCTGGGATTCACGAGTCTCCAGAATTGGTCTGAGCTTTAAGCTTTGCCCGTAGCTTTGCCAGTTCTCGCTCGGCCTGCTCGGCCCGCTGGCGTTCTTGCTCAGCCTGTTGACGGGCTTGCTCGGCCCGTTGGCGTTCCTGCTCGGCCTGCTCTTCTGGTGATGCAATGAGTTGACCGTCCGCAGTAAACCAGCGAAGTTTGTGGTCATGGCTCCCCAGATAGAGGCCTAACGCCTGACTCCAGAGCCAGCCTTGCTCAGTGGGTTGGATGGGTTCATAACGACCGTCTACCAGATGAAACCCTTGAAATTCTAAGCTAACGGGGTCAAACCAGAAATAATTTGGTGTGCGAAAGACGGTTTGATAGAGTTCCTTCTTAATGCCTCGGTCAACCTTCTCCGTAGAACTGGACAAGATTTCTAAGATCAAATCGGGGTACTGGCCATTCTCGCCCCAAACAACCCAGCTTTTGCGGTCTTTTTTCTCGGTATTGAGGACCACGAAAAGATCAGGCCCTCTAAAATCCCGTGATTTTAGCTGTTGCTCGTTGTAGTAAATGGTCAGGTTGCCGGTGATATAGAAATCGTTTCGGTCTTGCCAAAAAAGCTTCAGAATGCGGATGAGCAGCTCTATTTGCTCCCGATGAAGATCGCTTTCCAAGGGGGGTTCATCACTCCATAGATCGGTGGGGGGCCATTGGATCTCGTCTACGGCGGTAAAGTTTGATTCGAGCGCGCTGCTGGGCTGCATGATTTGGTTGGCGTTAAGCGGGTGACTCGATTGTAACGTGTGGGAAGAGCCCCTAAAGGCCAAACAGCAGAGCAATCGCGGGCAGTAGTTGATTGCACACCTCCACCAGTTGGGTTGTTTCGGTCAGCCCTGTGGTGATGCCTTTGATCATGGTCATCGCCCGCTTGGCGACTTTCTGCATCTTTCCTTCGGTGGGGGCGTGCCCAGCCTCAGCCAGGGTTTTGACCTGCTCCAGAGCTTTGGTTTTGTCGTCCTCAGCCAGGGCTGGCTCGGCCTCAATCGCGGTTTGGAGCTGGGTGAGCAGGGCTTTGAGCCGGGTTTGGGCATCCGCGCCGCCAAGCTGGTTGATCTGGCTGGTAACCTGACCGCTGATGTCGCGCAGACTCACCACCGAGTTTTGCGCGTTGATATTGAAATCGCCCTTGACATTAAAATTCTGGCTTTGATCGCTGCCTTGCATGGCTCTGCTGTCTGACACGGCGCTTGCCTCTACGTTAATCGGTTTCTGGGCAATTAGCAGGGCAATCTCTTTGATGTCATCGGCACGGCGGGTTTCGGCCTCTAGTCGGCCAGCCTCACGACCGGCTTTTAAGCCCGCTTGATAGCCCGTATCCCAGTCGCGCTCGACTTTGGCTTTGTCGGTACCCTCTGGGACTTGCAGGGTGAGCAGTACATCACTGCCTTGCTTTTCGATAGCTTTGACTGACTCACGAGATATCTCAGGATTCTCTTCCAGAATGCGCTGGAGGGCGGCGCGAAAGGCGTCGGGGTTGACGCCATTGCGGATCAGGATTTGCACCTCGTCGAGCACCTCTTTGAAGAATTTCTCGAAGTCGCCGGGTTGGAAGGTTTTGTTGGGATCGTGGGGGCGACGTTC
>JBCDDJ010000427.1:0-5879 GCA_039180385.1 Cyanobacteria bacterium P01_G01_bin.38
GCCAAGGGCTCTAAAATCAGCTGCTTTTCAGCATCTTCGCCAAACCGTTGAAAGATACCCACTTTAATCTCAGGGTTGAGGGGCGTTTGGGCGCGGGCCTCACTCAGCCAGCCGAGCCCCAAGCAGAGGGTCAGCCCGGTGGTCAACAGCGGCTGGAGCGGTTTGAAGATTTTGAACGGAGATTGAATGATCAAGGAGCCTATCACAGGGAGTGGTTACGTAACGGCAGTCAATGATGTTTATAACGTTTAAGGGGGCTATGAACTAAGGGGCCATCTTAATTTCTAGGTATCCCCCAGGCATTTATTTGCCCTTTTTTTAGCCCTGCTTTCCACTAGATCGAGGCTAGACAGCGCCCATCGGGATGAAGCTGTGCTAAAACTGATTGATTTTACCCAACGATGGTGACTTAGATGCGATCGCAACAAGATTTTTAAGTTTAGGGGTTGCAAGTTGAAGTCATTACGAGTATGATTTATTTATGCATTTGAGGTAAGTCTGTAGATTAGCTATTCAGATCAGCTATTCGGATGGTTCAGATCGATATCTAAGCTGGGTTGTTTAATTCGATTATGGTTGTTTAATTCGATTGTATTAAATCGGGTCATCGGTGTATGGCAAAGATTGAAGAGATTCCCATCGGGCAGATTCGGCGACCGCTATATCGACAGAATGATCCAGATAAAGTCAAAGTCCTGATAGCTTCGATTGCAGAGATCGGTTTGCAGGAGCCGATCGACATTTTAGAAGTTGAGGGTGAGTACTACGGATTCTCGGGCTGTCACCGTTACGAAGCCTGTAGTCGGCTTGGCCAGGAGACCATCAAGTGCCGAGTTCGGAAAGCGCCGCGATCGGTATTGCGGCATCACATAGCATAAGGCGCATTGCGTAAGACATTTTGTAAGGCCGATCTTCTATTACTATTTGAAAGTTCTTTGAGCGAGGTGGACCATGTCAGTACAAGTTCCTCAGATTGATAATGGGATTGCAGAGGCACAGCGTAAGGAGATTGCAGAGGGGTTGTCGCGTCTCTTGGCGGATACCTACACGCTCTACCTCAAGACTCACAATTTTCACTGGAATGTGACCGGGCCGATGTTTAATACGCTGCACCTGATGTTTGAAGGGCAGTACAACGAGTTGGCCCTGGCGGTAGATGCGGTGGCTGAGCGGATTCGGGCGCTGGGGTTCCCGGCACCAGGGACCTACGCTGAGTATGCTGAGCTGAGTTCCATCTCAGAAACCAAAGGCGTGCCGACGGCAGAAGAGATGATTAAGCTGCTGGTGGAGGGGCAAGAAGCGGTCGTGCGCACGGCGCGGTCAATCTTCCCCGTGGTGGATGAGGCGAACGATGAGCCAACGGCGGATCTGTTGACCCAGCGGATGCAGATCCATGAGAAGACGGCTTGGATGTTGCGGAGTTTGCTGCAATAAAGGCGAAAGGGAAAGGGCGAAGGGGATAGAGTGGGTTACGGCTGACCGATCTATCTTGCTATCACCGACCCCCCTAAACCCACCTTCCTTTCGGTCAATGGGAAGTCCAGGTAGGGGGGTGAGGTAGCAAGATGCAACTGTCCTACCTGTTTATCTGTTCGTTCTCCTCTATCTATGAACCCTCCATCCAATCCTGATTACACCCGTGGGCTGCGTGATTTGATGCAGTCTGTGGGTGTTTCTAGTTTTCGGGCGCTGGCGGAGCAGGCGGGGGTGTCTCGCTGGCAGGTGGATCAGCTGCGGCGAGGGCGGCTGACGCAGATGCGGTTGGAGATCTTGTTGCGGTTGGCGGAAATATTACAGATTTCGCTCGGTGAATTGTTGTCGGCTTTTGGCGCACCGCCCTCTGATAGGGGAGTGGGTGAGTCGGCGACAGATCAGGTGGAGGCGTTGCAAAAGGAATATGGGAGGTTGCAGCAGCAAATGGAGCAGCAGGCAGAACAGCTGCGATCGCAGTTTCAAGCAGATGCCTTGCAAACGATGGAATCGTGGTTAGTGCAATGGCCTACGGCGGCTCATGCGGCTGAGAAAAATGACCAGATCCCAGCAAAGCGGCTGCTTCCTTTGGTGAAGCCAGTGGAGAAGCTGTTGGAGCGTTGGGGGGTGGTTGCGATCGCAGCGGTGGGGGATGAGATTCCTTATGACCCGCAGCTGCACCAGCTCATGGACGGCAGTGCTAACCCCGGCGATCTGGTTAGGGTGAGATATGTAGGACATCAACGCCAGGGCAAGCTATTACATCGAGCTAAGGTGAGCCCGATTCGCTAACGACGACATCCCATAATCGAGGCGGTGTAGGTATTACCCTCTGAGGACAGCCCGCCAACCCGCAGATTTACCTGATAGGGATCGCTGCTGACCCGTGACTCGGCGGTAATCGTGACGGGTTCCCCCTCTATAAAGGACGTTTCTCTAACGCTGTAGGCGGTGTCAATCGACTCATCTGGATATTTAAGGTGAACGTCAATGTCATATAGGGTGCCGCTCTGGGGCAGAAAGTTGACGACAAAATAGCTGTAGCTGCCGCGAGAGACAACAAAGTCGGTGTTCCAGTTGGTATTGCTAAAAAGCGTGCCAGGGGGGGTGATGGTTTTGGTGACTTCGGTCTCTGAGGTGCCGACAATGGCGAGGGGAGTGCAGGTTTGGGCAGCGGCACTTGCGATCGCGACGGTCGCGGTCAGTCCCGCTGCCATTAGCCCGACTGGTATCAATCTCATGGGGGGATGATCCTTATACTGGGATTGCCCACCATCATATCGACTGTGGGCAAATTGGGAGATTGGTAGCAGATTAATTTTTTAGACTACTGCTAAATGCGCTTTCTATGCTGGCTGTGATGATGTTTTCTGCTGCAAGCGGTTGATAATTTCTGCCTTCTCTAAGAGCCCAACCAAGGTACCATTTTCTCGAGTCACCGCTAAGGCTTGAATTCCTTGCTTATCGAGCTGTTGGATGACCTCTAGTAATGGCTTATCAGCTTGCGTCTTAGTATCCTGCGAAACGGGTTTTAAGAAGTCTCGAACCGGATGAGTACTCCATTGATCTGACGGTATCGTCTTGAGTGAGTCCAAATCGACAGTCCCAACCAGCTGGTCATCCAAGTCTTTTACCAAAAAGCGCTGCCACCTGTTGCCATCACTCGAAACAATCGCGGCATCGGCTAACTCACGCAGGGTGCGACTCGCCTCGATAATAGGACTCTCTTTGAGGACTGCATCAGAGGCTGTCAGGCCTGTGAGCGCTTCTTGGAGGGTTGCTGACTGGGCTGACCGGCCTGCATTTTGGAGCATAAACCAACCGATGATCAGCGTCCAAAAGCTACCAACGTTGGAGAGACCTAAGACAGATAACACACCCAGTGCAACAGCTGACCAACCCACTAGCTGCCCTGAACGGCTGGCCCAGCGAGTGCCACGATAGCGATTTCCAGTTACTTTCCAAACGATTGCCTTGAGCACATTACCCCCATCTAAAGGCAATCCCGGAATCATGTTGAAGGTCGCGAGAATCAAATTAATGTAAGCCAGCAAGCTGACTACTGCCGCCATGGGTCCAGTCACTAAACCGCTGATAGCTAACAGGCTCAAAAGACCAAACAGCGCCAGACTAACTAGCGGACCAGCAACTGCAATCCAAAACGCACCCGCGGGTGTCTTGGCCTCATCGTCTAAGCTGGCTAACCCACCAAATAAAAATAGGGTAATAGAGTTGACTCGAATGCCTCGCTGCTGAGCCGCAAAACTGTGACCCAACTCATGCAGCAGCACAGAGCCAAATAAAAGCAAACCTGACGCTAAGCCCAGAATCAGGGCGCGGCCTCCTAGCCAGGGAAATTGCGCCGCCAAGCCACTGCCAAAATTAAGCGTGGTCAAGGCCAACACAAAGAACCAGGACACGTTGAGAAAGAAGGGAATCCCAAATAGACTTCCCACTCGAAAACTACCGTTCATATCAGTCTCCTTTGACTTGTCCGGAACTGGGTAACGCTTACTTCAACCACTGTTTGAGAATGCCCTAGGCGCAATTACCAGCTCATCCTAATTGTAACGAACTGTAAAGAAGCTTTCAGGATACTCAGGTCGTGATAGCCGTCTGTTGATACGTTCGGTCCATCACCCATCGCTGGGGTGGTTAAGGCCACGGCAACATCAAATTGAAAGGATAGATAATTTTAATGACGGGCAGATGTTGCAGAGACATCAACAAATTTTCGCCCAAGGGGCAAATGGTCCCTTGGGCGAAAATGTTGGATGAGATCAGCGAGAGCCCCTTAATCTCGTTAAAATGCGAGGTTCTAACTGGGGGTTAGATAGAAACCGCGAAAGAGCCTTCGATGGGGCCTTTGGCGGCTCTCCAGGCTGCTAAGCCACCGATGATCTCAGCAACACTTTGATACCCGGCTTCGCGAAGCTTGGTTGTAAAGTCATGGGTTTGCTCGTCCGTGTTTCCATAGATATAAATATCGCGATCGCATTCGAGGCTGGTAGAGACCTGCGCCACCAATTTGTCAGCAGGCATCGAAATAGCCCCTGTAATCCGGCTGTTGTTGAAGGCCTCTCGATCTCTAATGTCAATGATGGTCAGGGCCGGCTCACCCCAGTCAAGACGTTCTTTAAGATCAAAAACGGTGGACTTTGATTGGAGCGGCTTGGGGATAGGAAAGAGTGTGGAGGAATCAGACATGTGTTTAACAGCACAGAGTGCTATCGATAAAAATCTACATTCATATTGTAACGAAATACAAAGGATAATGTAAATTTATATTTCAAAAACTTGACGAATTTGGGTTATCTTTGACGAGGAGACTGTACTGTATTGATAGCTACTGTATCTATGAATACATTTCATGTCTTTCAGGCCTTCCTTGTCATCAGGTTTACGCCAATGACTGGGGCTCACGCCCATCGCTAGCTTCTCAACTAAGCCTTTTTGATCTGTAGCCAAGTCGGTTACCTCACTCAAATGGCTTTGTCATTTTATTTTGTTGTCTAGCGTTTTACTTGTCGTCTTTGAGACATCTTTCCATGCCCTACACCATCAATTCTGCTCGCAATATCTTTCCCAACACGCTAGCTGCTGATGCTGTGCCAGCGACTATTGCCAGATTTGGTCAGCTTAGCGCTGAAGATCAGCTAGCGCTCATCTGGTTTGCCTATCTTGAGATGGGCAGTACAATCACGATTGCCGCACCGGGCGCTGCCAGTATGCAGTTTGCTGAAATCACGCTGGATAAAATCAAGCAGATGACGCCCCTGGAGCAAACCCAGGCAATGTGTGATTTGGCTAACCGAGCTGATACTGAGATTTCTCGGACCTATGCAGCCTGGACCCCTAACCTCAAGTTGGGTTTTTGGTATCAGCTCGGACAGTGGATGGAGGCCGGATACGTGGCTCCTATTCCAGAAGGATATAAGCTTTCAGCGAATGCTGCTGCTGTTTTACAAGCCATTCGGAATTTGGAGTCAGGTCAGCAAATTACCGTCCTGCGTAATTGTGTCGTAGATATGGGCTTTGACACCAGTAAGATGAGCGGCTATAGCCGAGTTTCAGAGCCAGTGGTGCCACCCACGGCGATGGCGCAGCGCACCCAGGTGACCATTGAGGGAGTCAGCAATGACACGGTGCTGAACTATATGAATAACCTGAATGCTAACGACTTTGATTCCTTAATTGAGCTGTTTACACCGGATGGTGCCCTCCAGCCCCCTTTCCGAAAGCCCATCGTCGGTAAAGAAGCGGTGCTACGATTTTTTAAGGAGGAGTGTCAAAATCTAAAGCTTATCCCCGAGCGGGGCGTGTCTGAGCCTGCGGACGATGGTTACAGCCAGATCAAAGTGACTGGAAAATGTCAAACACCCTGGTTTGGGGCGGGTATTGGTATGAAC
>JBCDDJ010000428.1:0-5839 GCA_039180385.1 Cyanobacteria bacterium P01_G01_bin.38
GTAGGTCTTGAGGGCTAGGGCATGAAGATCACCAGTGGCCATCACACTGTTGACGCTCCTGTATACCAGCTGATGCTGTTTGACCAGATTTAACCCCTCAAACTCAGAAGCAACCACCGTAGCTTGGTAGTGATCTTGGGTGCCTGTGAGGTCTTCTACAATCACTTGGGCTTCTGGCAGCTCTTGTTTGATTAGGGTCTCCACCTGATTAGGGGGAATCATAAACGGCTCCTTTGGTGAGTGTGGTGAGGTAGTAAGTGGTGGGTGATGAAGTTTTGAGTTTTGAGTTTATGTCGCTCGGCTTTCATTCAAAATTTAGAACTTAGGAACTTACAACTCTCTACCCTCTACCCAGTTCTCTCTACCCAATATTATTCTGCCTGACTTTCTTGGGAAGCGCTCGGATAAGGAAATTCGACGAAGCCGATCTCCAGGAGATGCTGATAGGCCTGCTGACCTAAATCACGGGTCGGATTTTGGCTATCGATGACTTCGACCAAGAGAGGCACGGCCAAATCAGCCTGGTTTTGAGCCTGATAGACCTGAGCCTGCCGCAAAGTCGCCTGGTCTCTCAGCTGGGCGGCCTCAAAAGCCCGATCTCGAACGCTGCCGGCAACTCGATTATCAATGCCAGTAAAGACCCCTGCTAACTGCTGATAGTAGCTGGAGACCTGATTTAGGCGATCGCGGGCGGTCTGTAGTTGCTCAGCAGCCCGATCGTAGTCGCCAGAGGCGTTGGCCTGCTCAGCTTCTTGGATCAAAATCTGAGCGGCAGCAATACCAGTGGGGTTAGTCTCTGGGCTCAATGGGCGAATCGCGCTGGCCGAGCTGCCCTCATCCGGCGCACCGCCGCGCGGGAAAGGATATTCAACAAACCCCAGCTCAAATAGCTGACCATAGGCCTTTTGCCCCAGTTCTCGACTGGGATTTTGGCTTTGGACAATTTCGACCAGGAGGGGGACGGCTAGCTCGGGCTGGTTTTGGGCTCGATAGACCAGGGCCTGACGAAATGTCGCTTGGTCGCGCATTTGGGCGGCTTCTAAAGCTCTCGCTCGCATACTGTCGGTAATGGTCACATCAATGCCCGTAAACTCATCAGCCAGCTGGCTATAGCTGGCTGACAGCTGGTTGAGACTATCGCGGGCAGCCTGTAGTTTATCGATGGCCTGACCATAGTCCTGGGCCGAAATAGCGCTTTCTGCCTCGGCCATTAGTCGAGCCCCACTGGTATCACCCAGCACATTGGAGGGGGGCACATCAGACGGAACAGACTCAGAGGCATCAGGGGCATCCGTGGGAGCAGCTTCTGGGGCAGCTTCTGGAGCAGCTTCTGGGGCAGCCTCGGGAGCGGTTTCGGGGGCGACGTCTGGGGTGGGGGTCTGGGCACTGGCCCCACAAGGGATAGCAGCTAGCATCAGGGCAGCAACCCCGCCCATAGCAGCTAAACGAAAAGTTGAAACGCGTGCGCAAGAAACCATGGTGCCTCAGCAGTTGAGAATAAGGTGGATTAAACCACATCCGGTTACGTGAGTGTTTCCTTAAGGGCAAACCACAGGTCTGGATGTGGCCAGAGTTCACGGGGGGCGACTTGGAGATTCCTAAAGCTTTCTCAAGGTCGGCCTACATTTTAGATAAGTTAGATAAGCTTTGAGTCAACCAAGACTGCTTATCCACTATAAAACGTTAAGTAAAAACGTTAAGTAGACTACCAGTTTCTCAGAGGACTTACGGAGAGAACATGTGCCTCTTCCGCAATTGGTCACAGACGGGGTTTAATCGCACTCAATCAACTTAAAAGTCAAAACTTAAAACTGAGAACGGATACTTACATTTCCATCTATTCAGGCGTCATTAACAAAAACCAGGGGAACCATGTCACCAAGTCGCAATCAGGGGGTACTGCCAGGGCAAGAGGGACTAATCTTGCAGCGAGGCGGCGAGGAGCTACGGTTAGAGAAAGTGGAGGACCGTCTCACCACTCGACTGATCAGCCCAGAGCAACTGGCCACGGTGCAGGGTGTGATCCAACCGCTATCGATCCGCCCGGTGGCGCGGGGGCAGCTAATCGAATGGAAGGTGCCTGCGGCAAGGCTCGAAACCGTCCTGGATAGGGTACGGCAGAGGCCGGAGGTGGCGTTTGCAAGTCATGTTTATCGATTGGAGATCAGCCCCCAAAGTCGGTTTTATTTGCTAGATCGACTCACGGTGCAGTTTATGCCGTCCCTGGGCATTGTGACGGTGGATGCGATCGCATCTGCCCTCGGCTTACTCCGCGATAAAGCGCTAGACAGCATTGATAATGCTTATGTGTTTCGGGTTTCAAAGGCCGCGAGAGAAAACCCCATCAAACTGGCCAATCGACTCATGCGAGATCCGCAGGTGCTGCTGGCCGAGCCCAATATTGTGGTCGAGACCGAAGCCCTTTATCGCCCCAAGGACACGCTCTATCGCGAACAGTGGCACCTCAACCACCAGGGGGGGGCAGATCTGGCTAAAGATTCGCATATTTCGGTCGAGGCCGCCTGGGAAATTACCCGAGGCAGTCGCTCGGTGGTGGTGGCCGTCACCGACGATGCGTTTGATCTTAACCATCCCGATTTGCAAGGGGCCGGTAAAATCGTGGCCCCGCGAGATCTCAAAGCCCGTGACGGGTTACCGATGCCCAGTCAGGACTATGAAAACCATGGCACCGCTGTGGCTGGCGTCGCCATTGCCGAAGAAACCGGCAACGGCGTGGTAGGGGTTGCCCCGGGTTGCAGCCTGATGCCGATTCAGACGACGGGGTTTTTAGATGACGAGTCGATTGAGGAGCTGTTTGACTGGGCCGTCGAGCAGGGAGCCTCGGTAATTTCGTGCAGTTGGTCGCCCGCTACGACCTATTTTCCACTGTCTATTGTGCAGCGCAACGCCATTACCCGAGCCGCCACCAAGGGCCGCAACGGCAAGGGTTGTGTGGTGCTGTTTTCGGCAGGCAATGCCAATCGCCCCCTCAGCGGCAAGGTCCAGGAGCAGGGCTGGCCGCGCAACCTGCTGCGCGGCGTTACCGATTGGCTGGGGGGCTTTGCGATTCACCCCGACGTGATTACCGTGTCGGCCTGCACCAGCCTAAACCGTAAGGCCATTTACAGTAACTGGGGTAATCATGTTTCGGTGACGGCCCCCAGCAACAACGCCCCCCCCAGCATGTCACTCCCTGAGGCAGGGCAGGTCGAAACTGGCCCCCCGGTCAATTCAGATTTTGCCGGACGGGGGATTGTCACTAGCGATCGCACGGGTAGCGAAGGCTACGGTCGCGGTGACTATACCTACGGATTTGGCGGCACCTCCAGTGCCTGCCCCTTAGTAGCTGGGGTGGTGGGGCTAATGCTCTCAGCCAACCCAGACCTGGAGGCGTGGGAGGTCAAGAAAATTTTGCAAGACACCGCCGATAAAATTGTCGATAACAAATCCGACCCTCAGCTGGGGGTCAACTATGGCACTTATGACAGCAGGGGGCACTCCCTATGGTTCGGCTACGGCAAGGTCAACGCCTATAAAGCGGTGAAAGCCGCCCAGGATCGCCAGCTCAAATCGCGTCGCCTGAGCGATACGGTGTCGATGCGCAGCTCAGTCACCCTGAGCATTCCTGACAATGTGCCCAGTGGGCAGCTGAGTACCCTGATGGTCAAACGCAGCGGTCGTTTGCAAGATATCCAGGTCTATGTAGACATTGAGCATGAATTTCTAGGCGACGTGTCAGTGACGCTACTCTCCCCCCAGGGCAGCGCCATCTTACTCCAGGGTCGCGCCCTGGGCCGACAGACCCGCCTGCGCCAGACCTATGATTTGACCACAACCTCGGCATTGCGATTGCTACTCAACCAGGCCGTGCAGGGCCGCTGGCAGCTCAGGGTGGTTGACCACGCCCCTGAGAATACAGGCCAGCTCAACCAATGGCAGCTAGTTTTAGGCATTTAGGGCTGGGGATTTAAGCCCGACTTCGCGCCTCCAGGGTGCCGCGGGTGACACCTAGCTGACTCGAGAGCTGGAGCCGTTGCCACAGCTGATGACCGTTCAGCTCCCCGCGCAGCAGCTGTTGATAGCACTTGAGGGTTTGGACCACCTGTTCGGGGGTTTCGTTAAGAAAATCAATGCGAAAGTGACGCGCCCCGTGGGCGATCAGTCGCTGCACAAACTCGGCTCCGGTCTGAGCCACGCCGTTAAAAACCGTATTCCGACAGCCAGCATCGGCCTGCAAGATATGTTCGGTGCCGGTGCGATCGCGCAGTTTCACCGCATGGGTCTCACAGGGGCGACCGCAGTTGGTAAAGTCAGTCCCTTCTGATAAAAACGCACAAAAAACACAGTGCTCCATGTGAAACATTGGCATGTGTTGGTGAATCGTCACATCAAACCAGTCTGGAGGGGCAGCATCCAGTAGATCTGTCAGCTGCTGCACGTTCAGGTCATAGGAGGCGGTTAGCCGCTCTAACCCAAAGGTCTGCTTAAAGTAATCCGCCGTGAGCGGGTTAGCAACGTTGAGCGAAAAATCTCCGATGCAGCGCTCCCCTGAAAAAAATTCTAAATGGTCGTAGTTGCGCACCAGGTAGCCATCTGCGTTGGTCTGGCGGACCTGTTTGAGGATGTATTGTTCGCTGGGTTTGGTGATTCGAGGCGGGACGATGAAGAGGTGGGGGATGGGGGATGGGGGACGGGGGAAGAGAGAACTTTGGATTTTGGATTTTGGATTTTGGAGGGGAAGATGATCTCGTAGGGGTGGCGTCTCGCCGCCCTCCCTAACGGCATCATCGCGAAATTCCCGAACCATGTCCATTGCATCGCGGTATCGGACGGGGTTTTCGAATTCGCAATAAATCGTTTTGAGGCCAGTGGCGAGGACGGCCTGGAGTTGATCGAGGGTGCGGACGAGGGGGATGAGATGGGGGAAGGGAGCAGGAGGAGCAGAGGGAGCAGGGGAGGCAGGGGAAAGGTTTTTGATAAATACCGTAGGGGCAATCCCTTGTGGTTGCCCTTTTTGGGGATATTCACTATCAAGAGAATCCTGGTCCTGCGGGGGATGCGATGATGATCCTCGATGGGGTAACAAATCCTGATAGGTGGCATTGGGGTTGAGCTGCCAGGGGGTGGGGTGCGATCGCAACTCCAGCAAAGTCTCCACCAGGGTGCGTCTTAGGCGGTTGAGTTCGCTGACGGGCAGCATCACGTCACCATCAAGGTGATTCACCAGCGCCCCCAGGCAAAAGGGTGTATTACCCAAGCGGGAAAATTGTTTTTTGAGTCGGTCAGACGTTAGGGGATTGCTGTGGGCAGCGACCAAGGCCATTGCTGAGGTAGCTTTGGCGATGTGGCCTTTGGTGTCGGTGACAATGGCGGTAAGGGGTTCGCCTTCGTGCCCGTGAATTTCGATATCAATCGGACGCTGAAATTTGGGCTGATCACCGCTGTAGGTTTGGCGCAGAGCTTTGTCGAGTTCGGGGTCGGAGGTTTTCCAAAGCTTATGCCCCACACGGATGCGACGCAGGTCAATGTCATGACGGCCAAAGCCGAGGGTAATGCCTCTACCTTGGCGATCAACTTCGTAAATGCGCCCCCCCTGGTCAGTGTCAGGGTGGCCCGTATCAAATACGACGCCATCCCCTGGTTTGATGGGAATTTCGGTATGGAGAATGACTTGAGATTTCAGAACCTGCTTCACTTCACCCAGGTAGACACCGCGTTTCTTAGCAAACCTGGCATGGACCAGTTCCTGGTTATTGATGCCCTTAAACCATCCCGTATAGAGACCGCGGGAGAAGGCCATCTCCAGGTTGTACTGCTCTGATGGAGAAGGTAGGGGGGA
>JBCDDJ010000429.1:0-5801 GCA_039180385.1 Cyanobacteria bacterium P01_G01_bin.38
ACCCAAACCCACCCCGCTGACCTGCCTACGCTGGACCTGCGAGTCCAGTTTGAAGACAGGGTCTCGCTCAGCCCAAACTTGCAGACCTTTTTACAGCGTATGATCGCGACCGACGTGGCTGCCCGCCCCGAGTCTGCAAAGATGGCGTTGCAATCGCTCAGTTCTCCTCAGGCTTTTCTCCAACGACCCAAGTCCGACTCCACCCTGGCTAAGCGACCGATCACGCCGACCCAACTGCTATTAGACGCCGTTTGGCAAAGTATTCGCTCAGGTGTCTTGCTCGGGGCAATTTGTGGGGGCATTTTTCCAGGGATATTTTTTATTACTGCCCCTCACTTTCTCCTGTTCATGGCTTTGATCGGAGCAGCAAGCGGTGCCCTATTGGGTGCGGCCAATGGGCTCCTGCTCGGTATTTTGACCTGGCTATTTTATTTCCCTCTGACCCATCTCAAACCCCATCGAACTGTGGGCACAATCGCCAGCATTGCCCTGGGAATGTCCCTCAGTTTAATCAGTTTGCTGCCGCTCTTCACGAGCCAGAGCTATAGTGTCGTGTTTGTCCCTACGGTTGTTGTTATTGGCTTACTCATGGGCGTTCCGAGCTACAAGATCATTAGCCGATGGCATCAACAACCTGGCAACCCTCGTCGATCTGAACAAGCCTCGAAAATCTCATGACAAAGATGATGGATGATCGCTACAAAATCCAGCAAGAATTAGGGCATCAGACGGGGCGAAGGACGGTCTTAGCGCTTGATATGCAAACAGGACAGCAGGTTGTTATTAAACGACTCTGGCTAGGAGAAGACTTTGACTGGCAAGATCTCAAACTGTTTGAGCGTGAGGCCAATGTCCTCAAAACTCTCGACCATCCTAATATCCCGCGCTACCTTGACTATCTCGAGCTGACCTCTGAGGCGGGGCCAACCTTTGCGCTGGTGCAAAGCTATATCAAGGGGCGCTCGCTAGAAGACCAGCTCATTGCCGGGCGCACGTTTTCTGAAAGCGATGTTAAAAGACTGGCCAGGTCTCTACTGGAGATCTTGATTTATCTTCACGGGCTGACTCCGCCAGTGATCCATCGAGATATCAAGCCCAGTAATATTCTCTTAACTGATCGCGCTGGCAACAGCCCAGGGGACGTCTATCTAGTCGATTTTGGCGCTGTGCAATCATTAGCGGCCCAAGAGGGCGGCACCATCACCGTGGTCGGCACCTATGGCTATATGCCCCCCGAGCAGTTTGGTGGGCGCGTAGTCCCAGCTTCTGACCTTTACAGCCTCGGGGCTACGCTGATCTTTCTGGTCACTGGCCAGCACCCGAGCGAGCTGCCGCAGCGCAATCTACAGCTCCAGTTTCGACAACGGACGGGCCTCAGCCCTCGATTTGCCGATTGGCTCGAATGGATGACCGACCCCGGCTTAAGCAGACGCTTTGACTCGGCCCAGGCTGCGTTAGCTGCCCTCGATGACCCACCCCCGCGCCCCGATGCGATCGCAAAACCTGAGCATAGTCAGGTCCGTCTGAGCCAAACTTCGGAGTCGCTAGTTGCGATCGCAGGCCGCAACGATCTCGGCTTTCTGGGCATCGCCGGGGCAACTCTAGCCGCCTTTCTCTTTGGATGGCTTATGTTCGGGACCGTTTGCGGATTTAGCGTCATGCTCCCGGTCAATTTGCTCGGAGCAGCCCTGGGCGGGAGCCTATTTTTGGTCCTAGGGCTACCCATGTTAAGACGCCAGCAGCTTGAGGTTACACCGCGCCAGATTACCTTTTACACCGTGATCGCAGGCATTCGCTGGCGGAGACGTCATGCCCCTAGAGCTGCCATCGATCGCATTGTGCTTCGACGGGCCAAACGGTTATCCAGTCAGGATCAAGTCATTCGCACCCCGGCCAAACTGACCATCTGGGCAGGTCGAGAGGCTTTTGTCCTCGCAGAAGGCTTACTCTCCGAAGCGGATGTCTATTGGCTCGCCGACCAACTCAGCCGCTGGTTAGACCTCCCCCTTACGACTGACGAGAGTTAAAAGGGAAACCGGATCCTCCAGTTACACGCTACACTCAAATTAACTTCTGTTGGGGGGGTACAAGAATGTTGCCCCGGGTCACTTAGCCCTGTCTTATCTATTAAGACGATTCTATTAAAGCGATGACCGGGCTAGTCTGGGAAGTTCCTTTTTATACTACGGCACTCTCCTGATCACTCGGAATCTGAAGCAGACCAGACCAGGTTCAGATTCTGATTGAATACTCCACTCTTGAGTCAGATTCTGAGATTTTCAGCCGAATTGCTGTTCCCAAAAACGATTTAGTTTCCCAAAATAATCTTAAGGAGTGTCCTGAAAGACGAATTTAGAGTCATAGTTGCTATAGTTTTTTGTTCGTTAAAAGCATGCTTCAAGATCAAACGCCCACAAACTCTCAAGACGAAAAAGTCCTCTTCTCAGCCCCTGGGCACTTAGCCACAACCTCAATCCCTGACGAGTCAAACATTGAAGCCCTAGACATTGAGGAGCTTCAACCCAGGCCCTGGGGCACTGTCGCCGTCTTAGAAGAAGGGCCCGGCTACAAGATCAACCGCATTGAGGTGACCCCAGGCCATCAGCTCAGCCTCCAGATGCACCACCATCGCAGCGAACATTGGATTGTCGTGTCGGGGACGGCTAAGGCCATTTGTGGCGATCAAGCGATTTTGCTCTGCGCTAATCAGTCTACCTACGTACCTGCCTGCACAACTCATCGTCTCTGTAACGCGGGCGTGATCCCCCTGGTGGTGATTGAGGTGCAAAATGGAGAGTATTTAGGAGAAGATGATATTATCCGTTTTCAGGATGAAGGAAGATTTAGCCACTTTGGTTAAGCTTGGGTATACAAGCCGATTGATAGTCTCCTACCCTCCTCTGAGAAAGCAGCTAAACGTATGCATAACCAGGATGCGGACAATCCCTCGGCTACGTTAGGACTTCACTGACTTGTCTCTATGAGCTGTTGGAAATCTGCTAAAGCTTGTCGATGTTGTTCACCCGCTACCCAGTTGAAATCATTATGCCCGGCGGCTTCTACCCAAAGGGCAAGTTTAGGCTCTGGCGCAGCCTCGTAAAGTTGCTGACCATGCTTAATCGGAATAATCTCATCACCCTGACCGTGCATCACCAGGACAGGGCAGCGAACCTTTTTAAGTTTAGCCAGATTAGCAAACTTGTCAAAGGGCAGTAAAGGAAAAGGCACCACAACACGAAACGTTGATGTAAAGGTGCTTTGCAAGATCAATCCCGCAATCGGGTGTCGAGTGGCAAGCTCAACAGCTGAGCCCCCCCCGACAGATCGACCGTATATGATAATTTGCTCAGCGGGTATCCCCAGGTCTTGCGTTAAGTATGCATAAGCCGCATCCGCATCTTGATAAGCATGGTGTTCACTGGGTTTGCCATCGCTGGTGCCATAGCCGCGATAGTCATAGGCAAAGACGCTAAATCCCCAGCTGTGAAAGCGCGCTAACTGAGGCTGAATATCACCGAGATCTTCCGCATTGCCATGAATGTAGAGCAGGGTATATTTGGCGTCAGCATTAGGTGAATAGAGTGCTGAGATCTGCTCGGTAGCTGTAACCGATATTTTTAGGACAGCCTCAGTGTCTTCATAGCTAGCAGGCTGAGGCAGAAAAATCATACTGTCTGCTGTAAAAAAGACATACAGCGCAAAGAAAGTGTAAATAAAGAGGATTGATCGCACCAGTCTTTGCCAACTAAGCTCCCCAATGAGCAGTTTCCTTAAGGGTAATCGACGCATAAATAATGACGGGGAAGCTTCAATATCTGTAGGCTTCCTAAAGCTTGATGATGTCATATCCAGCTTTTTTCAGAAATGCCTGGCAATCGAGGCTCTAAAATTTGTAAACCCTGATCTTGCTAGCTTCATGATCGCGATAGCCTTATAGACGATCTTTCAAGGGCGCGATTCTCCATAGGAGAGGCTGCGCGATCGCATATGGAAACCGTAGAGCGAGTCCGTTGGCTACAGGCGAATACGATTTTTGGAGAACTGCCCGAGGCGTTGGTGGGTGCGATCGCAGCCTGCCTCACAGATGAGACCCTGCAAACTAACCAGCGACTGATCCTCGAAGATACTGAGCCCGACGCGCTCTATATCCTCAAAACCGGACGACTAGAGAGCTATCGTACCCAGCGCACCACCCTGGCCCAGGTGCTGAGTTTGCTTCCTGGTACGGTCCTGCACCTGCGAGAGCTGCTGCTCGCTCAGCCCACTGAGCAAACGATTGTGGCCCTGAGTGACTGCGTGCTGTGGCGACTGTCCGGCAAACGGCTCAAAGAGCTGGCCGAGGAATATCCCGAATTAAACCATGAACTTTCCCAGCTCTTAGCCGAGGAACTGGCCCAGCTATCTGCCCAATTGCTCTACGAGCAAGAGCGACAGCAAGTATTGCGACCCTATCTGGTGCCCAAGGTAGAGCGCGGCGTCGTGGGAGCCAGCCGCTATGCCGTGCGGCTGCGGCAGGATGTGCGTGAGGCCACCCAATCTAAGCCCGACGATACCGGGCGACGGGCTCCCATTCTTATCTTCGGAGAACCGGGACTGACTAAAGACAATTTGACGGCGCTGATTCATTTTGGGTCGGCCAATAAGCGAGAGCCGCTCATTAAGGTCAATTGTGAAACCCTACGAGCCGTTGACCTATTTGGGCGCGGTGAGAGTAAGCCAGGATTGCTGGACTGGCTAGGGGGTGGCACCCTGTTGCTCAACAACATTCAAGATCTAGATTTGTCACTCAAGGCAGCTGTCCTCAAACTGTTAGAAACAGGAGAATATGCGCCCGTTCCCCGAGAGGGAGATGCCCCGCCACCGCCAAAGACCAGCCCAGCCTGGATCATCATGGTGTCTGAAAAAAGTCTACCTGCCTTTGCCAAGCGCTCGGGCCAGCGGATCAAAGTACCCCCACTGCGGGTGCGTAAAGCTGACATTGGGGCAATCGTTAATTACTTCATTCAACTCGAGTGCAAAAAGCGGGGGCAACCTAAGCCCACCCTGACCCCCGAGGCCCTGCGGAGTCTGCAAAGCTATGATTTTCCGGGCAACCTGCGTGAGCTAGAGAGCCTGGTAGAGCGGGCCATTGTCCAGTCAGACTCTAAGCGCCAGCTCACAGAGGAACTGTTTTGGTCAGCCAACCAAAAGCCCCAGCGGTTTCGCGTCAACCTGCTCAACGCTTACCCCAAACTGCGACAGTTTTTACGCAGCCCGTGGTGGCCCGACCGCCTTAACTTTGGGTTTACGTCCTGGTTTTATGCCATCGTGGTAGCGGTGTTGTTTTTGGGGCCTCAAACCCGCGACACTAATGTGGCCCTTAATCTCTTTTGGGCCTGGTGGTGGCCCTTAATCTTGATCGGTTTCCCCTTTGTGGGGCGGCTGTGGTGTGCGGTGTGTCCGTTTATGATCTATGGCGAAATCACTCAAAAACTGTCGCTGTGGCTATGGCCGAGAAAGTTGGGCAGTTGGCCTCGACAGTGGGCAGAGCGCTGGGGCGGTTGGATTCTCTATGGCGGCTTTGTGCTGATTCTCCTATGGGAAGAACTGTGGAATTTGGAGAATACGGCCTATCTCTCGGGCTGGCTGCTGATTATCATCACAGCGGGGGCCATGATTTGCTCAGTTTTGTTTGAGCGGCGGTTTTGGTGTCGCTATCTATGCCCCATCGGCGGCATGAATGGACTGTTTGCCAAACTCTCGATGGTAGAGCTGCGAGCGCAGAAGGGCATCTGCTCAGCTACCTGCACGACCTATCAGTG
>JBCDDJ010000430.1:0-5800 GCA_039180385.1 Cyanobacteria bacterium P01_G01_bin.38
CCGCCGCATCCACTGAGACCACGGTGTAAGGGGCCAGGGTGGGGACATCGCCAATGCGAGTCACCTGATCGCCAGTTTTAATCTGAGCTGGGCTCACAAAGCTACCGCCTCGGGCTTTGATCTGGCTGCGAGCAGTTTGTATCAGCTCAGCCACTGTTTTGACCTGGTTGGGCTCGGTCAAAGGCACCTGCTCAAAGTGAACTTCTCCACTGGGTTTCACCACCCAGATAAATAGGGCTGAATCTTGCTGTTGTCGATATTGCACCGACGCGCCATGGGGTAGCTCAGTGGCCTGGGCACGGATGATGCTGTATTCCACCAGGGTGGCGTTGCGATCGCGAGCTACCCCCTTCAACTGCTCCAACGTGGGGGGTTGAGTCGATGAGATCACCCTCGACTTCCCCCTCGCCAGCAGTTCAACAAAGGCCCTGGCTCGCCCCCGTTCGGCCACCGCCAGGGCAGGCTCGGCTTTATTCTGCTTGACTAGCACCTCTTGCAAATTGCGATAGGTGGTCAGCTGGGTCTCAAACAGCGACACTTTAAATTCATCATGGGTACCCAAGCCAGCTCGCAAAGACTCCCAAACGTTGACCCCCTCCACCAGGGCGGTTTCAGCTTCGCTAAGTCGATCAAGCTGAAACAACGCTTCACCCACATTGGTAAGGGCAATGCCTTCTCCTAGTCGAGAACCCAGGGCTCTGACGGCGGTCAGGCTTTGCTGATAGATCCCATAGGCGGCGGCATAATTACGCTGATAGGCATAGACCGTGCCAATCCCCAGCTGGGCCTGGGCCATTTCGAGGGGGATCTCGAGGGTCTGGGCCAGTTCTAAACTTTGCTGGTAGGCCGATAGGGCATTGTCATAGCTACCTGCGATCGCATAGAGATTGCCCAAGTTACCCAGGGCCTGCATCAGCCCGTAGCGATCGCCCGTCGAGTGAGAAAGCTGAAGGCTCTGCCGCTGATAGTCCTGGGCGCGGTCATAGTCTTGCTCGGCGTAGTAGGCGTTACCTAAATTACGCAGGGCTTGCGATCGCCATTGGGGGGCATCCTGCGGGGTCAGCAAAGACAAGCTTTGCTCGTAATAATCAATGGCGGTGATATAGTCCCCCAGGGCCGCGTGGGTGGTACCAATCCCTGCCAGGGCAATCCCTTCCTGCACCCGATCGCCGCTGGCTCTGGCCACATCAAGTTGCTGTTGATAGGTTGCCATCGCCGTCAGATAGTCTCCGGTCACAAAGTAGGCGGTTCCCAGATTGCTCAGGCTGTAGCTCTGCAACAATTTATTTTGGGCACTGGTGGCCGCTTCCAGGTTCTGTTCGTAGCAGCTAATCAGTGACTGATACACAGATTGGGTTCGGTCTCGACCCGGCAGCGCTTGAATGGATCGGGTTTGGTCCTGACAGTTTTGGAGTGAGATCGGGGCCAGTCCGGCCAGGGGGCCATCGGAGGGGGCCACATCCGGTCCACTGGGGTCTTGCGGCGCACTGGCATCTGGCCCACTAGGGTCCTGCAAAATGAAAAGTGTGGTGGTGCCCCCTTCCGGGGTCTCTCCTTCAACGAGAACAAGTTCTGGCAAGTCCAGTTCTGGATCTGGGTTACTTTCCCCCGTCAGCACAAGCAGTAGTGGCTCTGGCAAGAGGCTCGATAAAATTGCCAGGTCTACCAGGGCGGGGGACTGGGCCAAAGGAGTCCCTGGTGTTGTGCCCAGGACCTCAAAAGACACGGATGCGGCATAGTCAGGCAGTGGCTGATTGCTAGCCGCAGGCAGGGTTGGATCTAAAATGCTTGGCGGCGGGGCTGGTCGGATAATGGGTGGCTCAGGATTGGGGGGTAAGTCATCAATGTCATCAACAATGTCGTCAACGATATCGTCAATATTGCCTCTGCCGGGAATACAGTTGGGGCAGGTATCCTCAGGCGTTCTCTGGGTGATCAAGTCTGGTTGCTCAGAGAGGGGGCCGCTACGCGTTGTAGGGGCGAACTGAGCTGGCGCGACCTGACCCGTCAGCGCTGGTGCGAACGCAAGATAAATTGGCAAAAACACGGGTGATTCCTCATTCTGATGGTTTGACTCACCTTGGAGATGACTTCCCTTTCAGCCTGCACACCTGATTTCCGCACAATCATTACAAACATTACAGATTGAGAACAGATTGAGATTACTTTCCATGTAACCAGGCCCATCGGGTACCTGGCATCACCCCTTGGGGTACCGGTGGTTTGGAGCAGACAGTCTTGACATAGAACCCCGGTTTCTCGCCCATACAAAACACTCGCAAACATAAAACAACAGGGAGCAGTCATCTGACTGCCCCCTGCTATTAAAGCGATAGCTGACTATCAGCGTCTAAGTCTAGAAGACTCTCTAGAAATTTTCTAGAAAGAGGTGCGACGGTAGTTACCGTTGCCACCTTCCCTGGGTTCGCGTCCACCCCTGGCGGACTCAGTGCGAGGCTTGGCCTTATTGACCCGCATTTCGCGACCCATCCACTCAGCGCCATCGAGGGCCTCGATCACAGCGTCTTCTTCCTTATCGGCAGACATATCGATGAAAGCAAAACCGCGAGGGCGGCCTGACTCTCGATCGATGGGCAGGCTTACGCGCCCAACGCTACCAAAATCAGCAAACACACTTTCTAAGTCCTCACGAGTGACATCGTAGGACAGATTACCAACATATACAGTCATCAGAATATCTCCTGAGTCAAAAACAATGTAGCGAGTTAAGCGGAGATATATCTGTAATCGAAATCAAACCGGAATTGAAACAAGATGATTTTACCGAAAACGAAACTCACGAAAACGAAACTCAAAGCTAACCTGACAAGTATATCACAACAAAGTAAAGTTGTGTTGCAGAGCTTGATCTGATTCTCCATAGTGCTGGCTATTCTCCCCAGCATTTGTGCTTACCCGTAGCCCATTACCTGTATTCAATGACCTGAGCCGCTGGGAAACGGACTTTGGCAAGACTGGCGTACTTATCGTCGGCAGCCCGATAGCCAGCCGCCGCCAGCACCACAGACGCATAGCCTGTGGCGGGTAACCCCAGCACTTCGTCAAATTTGTCAGGCTGAAAACCTTCCATAGGGCAGGCGTCAACCCCTAGCATGGCCGCGGTGTGCAAAAACATTCCCAGGGCAATATAGACCTGACGGGTAGCCCACCCTTCTAAATCGGGGGAACGTTGGATAAACCCTTTGATGGTGTCAGAAAACCCTTGTAAGGTATCCAGGGGAGCCTGGCGCACCTCGGAGATGCGGGCAACATAGCGATCGACGTCGGCTGCATTCAGCCCTTTTTTGAGGGTGAAAACAACTAGGTGGGAGGCATCGGTGACCTGGGGTTGATCCCATGCGTAGGGCTTAAGCTGCTGGCGTAGCTGAGGATCTCTCACCACGATAAACTTCCAAGGCTGTAGGCCAAAGGACGACGGCGACAGCACGAGACTATGTTCTAAAAGGGTCCACAGCTCATCTGAGATCTTTTTGTCTGGGTCAAACTGCTTGGTGGCATAGCGCCAGTTCAACTGCTCAAGCAGATACTCTGGGGTAGAAATTTGTGTATTTACCATAAACCTAGGATGAAAACTTTCCATAAGATTTAGGTCATGATAACGAGCCCAGGCCAGATCAGACAGCATCCAGGATACTTTTTATCCAACCCTGCCATGTGATTGACCCCTGACGGTTGAAACATCCGTTACACTGAGAACAATAATTAAGAAATGTAACGTCTCTATGGTTCAACTTAACCGCCGCCAGCGTCTGACTAAAGTTGTCGTGGTCGGGGCGGGGATTGGGGGCTTGACAACAGCGGCCCTGCTGGCTCGACGGGGGTATGACGTTAGCGTATACGACCAGGCGATCGTGCCGGGGGGCTGTGCCTCTACCTTTAAGCGACGGGGTTTTGTTTTTGACGTGGGGGCAACCCAGGTGGCTGGCCTGGAGCCAGGGGGGATTCACCATCAAATTTTTGCCGAGTTAGAAATTGACCTACCAGAGGCTTCTTTTTGTGACCCGGCCTGTGCGGTGTTTTTACCGGGTGAGACTGAGCCCATTAATGTTTGGCGCGACCCCCATGCCTGGCAGACAGAGCGACAGCGGCAGTTTCCGGGGAGTGAGCCTTTTTGGCAGCGGATGGCGGCTCTGTTTCGCTATAGCTGGCGGTTTCAGGCTCGAGAGCCGGTGTTGCCGCCCCGCAACGGGTGGGATTTGTGGCAGCTGGTGTCGTCGCTGCGCCCGGATACGTTCCTGACGGTGCCCTATACCTTCTCGACGGTGGGGCAGCTCTTAAAGGGATATGGTCTCCAGAGTAACCAGCGGCTCAAAACATTTTTAGATCTGCAGCTCAAGCTATATTCCCAGGTAGATGCGGATGAAACAGCACTGCTGTACGCGACCACGGCGCTGGGGGTTTCCCAGGCCCCCCAGGGGCTCTACCACTTACACGGCAGTATGCAGGTGCTCAGCGACCGGCTGGTGCAGGCGCTGGAGCGTGACGGGGGGCGGCTACACATGCGCCATACGGTGAAGGGCCTGCGCCTCGAAAAGGGCCAGTCTAGTCTGGTGGAGGTTGAAAATCAGAAAACGGGGGCCTCCTGGCTAGAGCCCGCCGACCATGTGGTGGCTAATGTCACGGTGCAAAATCTGGCGGCGCTGCTGGGGGAGCAGGCTCCCCACGGCTATCGGCAGCGGGTAGATAAGTTGGCCCCTGCCTCTGGGGCCTTCGTGGTGTATCTGGGGGTAGACCGGGCGGCGATTCCTGAGGGGTGCCCGCCCCACTTGCAGTTTCTCTATGACTACGACGGTCCCCTGGGTGAAAATAATTCTTTGTTTGTCTCGGTGAGTCGCCCCGGCGATGGCCGTGCCCCAGCGGACCAGGCGACCCTGATTGCCTCTACTTTTACAGAGGCCCAAGCTTGGTGGCAGCTCGACGAGTCTAACGAGCGATACGAAACGCTGAAGCAGCAATATACGGCGGCTGCGATCGCAAATCTCAACCGCTACTTTGATCTCAAACCAGAACACATTGTCCATGTCGAAGCCGCCACACCGCGAACGTTTGCGCGGTACACCGCTCGACATCAGGGCATGGTGGGGGGGATTGGTCAACGCCTATCGACCTTTGGCCCCTTTGGATTTGCCAATCGCACCCCCATTCCTAAGTTGTGGCTAGTTGGAGACTGCACCCATCCTGGAGAAGGGACAGCGGGGGTGAGTTATGCGGCGATGACGGTGGTGCGGCAGATTGAGGCGAGTGGGGGTTAGCAGGTAGAGAATGAAGGGTAGCGGGTGGTTTTGTGCCAGCTGGGGGTGACGTGAATTAGTGGCATCAGCCCCCTTGTGGATTCTTACTGAAATCTGCCAACATCTTAAGGAAATAGATTTAGTCGTCAAATTGGAAGCCTTGGACGTGTCTAAAATCATCTGTCAAAGGATTGTTGGCTTAACCGCCCCGCTAGCGGCTAGTTTGCTGGCGCTACCCAGTGCCGCCCAAACAACCCCTCGCTCAGCAGAGGTAACCCAGACAGCTGCCCCGACCACGATCGATCAGCTTTTTGAAGCAGAGGCCACAACGTCAGCAGCGGTCCCAACAGCGGCTCCGACCGCAGTTCCAACCACGACTGAGCCTGGGCCATCCTTGCCGAGATTGCTACAAGATGTCAAACCGATTGCGACCCCTAACCTGTTGGAGCGATTGACAACACGCTCGACCACAGCACCGAGGGCCCTTGAGCAGCGCTCACCTGAGCAGCCATCCCCTGAGTTCCTATCTTCCTTCTTGCGATCGCAAC
>JBCDDJ010000431.1:0-5710 GCA_039180385.1 Cyanobacteria bacterium P01_G01_bin.38
CCAGGAGCGGTTTCGCCTCAGTGGTCGGCATTATGAAACAGCCATCCTGGTCGTTTGTGGACTCGTTAGAGTACGATTAGGTCGTTATGAATTGAGGCGGTTAATTCAGTCTTGAAATGACTAACAGGTGTACCATTCGAGGGTCACAAAATCGACGCTAAACTAACAACAATACGGCTAAACGCTTGAGATTCGGTTGATCACTCCATTTTGGCAGCCTTTGTCTTGACCGCTATACATCCCTCACATCAAAGCTTTTCAGCTTCGGAGATGTCTACTTGCCCAACGCTCAAAGCCTTTGCCCAAAGATCAAAGCTTTGACCCAAAGATGAAAGTTTTCTCATGTAAACTTCATGGCGACTTTAGAGTCGCTGCAGACGATAGTTGTAATCATTGGAGAGATAAAACGATGATACTCGCAGAACCGTCCATCGTAAATCAGGCCAAAGTAACCCTGGTCGTGGGGCCACGAGAGCGCTTTAGCTATACCCAGGAGTGCCTGGAGAGCATTTATCAAGACACCGACTATCCCTTCGATTTGGTTTTTGTGGATGTCTGTTCTCCGAAACCCATTCAGCGCTACATCACCGAAAAAGCTCAAGAAAAATCCTTTAAGGTGATTCGCACCGACCGCTACATTTCCCCCAACCAGGCTCGAAACGTGGGGCTTCGTCATGTGCTCAGCGAAACCGATAGCCAGTACGTGGTGTTCATTGAAAATGACGTCATCGTTAAAAAAGGCTGGCTGACTAAGCTAGTACAGTGCGCTGAAGAAACCAATGCCGCCGTGGTGGGTCCCCTAACCTGCATCGGTCAGCCGTTTCATCAGGTCATCCATAACGCCGGGGGCCGCTCATACATCAAAACCGATGTGAAACGTGGACAAACCCGACGCCTGATTAAACAATCGGCCTACTTGACCGGGACTGCGATCGCATCAGTCCCTGAGCAAATCAAACGCACCCAATGTGACTATGTCGAGTTTCACTGCATGTTAGCTCGCACCGCCATCTTTGAGAAAACCGGCCTGCTCGATGAAGGCATGATGGCCACCCGAGAACACATCGACTTTTGCTTTATGGTCACCGAAGCTGGCGGCACCGTCTACAGCGAGCGCGAAGCCGTCGTGACCACCGATACCTTGGGCATCGACTCCAATAAAGCCGGTTTGATGGCCTGGTTTGGCAAGCTTGAGCTGCCTGACTTTAAGGGGTACGACCTGCCCTACTTTATGCTGCGCTGGAGCGATGCCTGGGATCTTGCCAGTCTGCACCATCTGCGCGACAAGTGGAATCTAACTGAAGACAAATACTTTAAGCGACGCTACGCAGGCCTCGGTAGCCGCCGCCATGAATTGCTGCTCAAACCCCTCGTGAACCGGCTCACCTTTGGCAAAGGCAGCCCGCAACTCGAAAAACTGCTCATTGTTCTGGAGAGACGCCTCAACCATTTTCTATATAACCGATACAGTCAACGCCATCCCGTTGCCCCCCAACCGAGCCAAGCCACCATGCCCCAACGGCTAACCGTTAAAAGTTAAGACCAACTCTACCCTCCACCCTCCACCCTCCCCCTTCCCCAAATCTTCTCCTTTCTACGACACCCTTAATACTTCTGCCCCATTCACTCACCTTACCTACACCATTGACGAAGTCGTTATGAAACCTCTCTTTCCGCCCACTCGCGTCATTTTTGTGCGCCACGGTCGTAGCACCTATAACGAGCAGGGGCGCTACCAGGGTAGCTCGGACGAAGCCGTGCTCAGCGCCAACGGACGTCACACCGCCCAAATGGTAGGTCAGGCGCTACGCCATGAAAAGATTCAGGCGGTCTATGCTAGCCCCCTCAAGCGGGTCCGACAGACCGTGGATATCCTGCTCGACGAGCTGCAGGCCGAAGCGTTTACGCTTGAGCTGAGAGACGAGCTTCGCGAAATCGATCTACCGGAGTGGGAAGGGTTGCCCTATCAAACAGTGCGTACTCAACAAGCAGACGCCTACCGCTGTTGGATTGAGCACCCCCACGCGTTTCAGATGGGCTCGTTTTACCCCGTATGTGATCTCTATGAACGGGCCAAGCACTTTTGGCAAAGCATGCTCCCTCGCCACCCCTATCAAACTTTGCTCGTGGTCAGCCATGGCGGCACCATTCACGCCCTGATCAGCACGGCCCTGGGGCTGACGGCAAAATATCATCACTGCTTGCAGCAATCTAACTGCGGCATTAGTGTTTTAGAGATTTCCCAGCCGCTCCAGTCTGCTCGCCTGTGCCAACTCAACGATGTTGCCGCCATTGGCGAATCGTTACCAAAGCTTAAGGCAGGTAAGCAAGGGCTGAGGCTGCTGTTTCTCCCCATGACCTCAGAAACCCCGATTACCCACGTGACATCCCTGTTAAGCTCAACCCACCTCGACTTTAGCTTGAGGACCCACGGTTTGCTGAGTGATTTACAAACAATGAGTTTGTTGGGAGGGCATCCAGAAACGGTGCAGCTTCAGGTTCAGCGAGAAGATTTTCTTCAGGCTTGGCAATATACCCTCAACCTGCGCGCCCAGTCTAGTGAGAGCCTGATGACAGGGCTTGTGATTGCGACCCCTGATAAAATTCAGGCCCTGCTCGAGCAAATCATGGGTGTCGAACACAGGTCTTTGGCTTTGCAATTAGGGACGCTTAGCGTTTTACACTTTGCCAACTCGCAATCTCGTCCGATTCTCCAGGGGCTCAATATCCATGTAGGGTATAAGGCGCAACTCAACAAAGTCTGTAGTGAGAGCCACAGCAAACAAGCCGCCTAATCAGCTGTTGTATAGGAACTAATAAAAGGAGGGAGGTTGTTCTGAGATATCAAACTCAAAGCAGTGCTGTCCTTCAGGATGATTCCATTTCTCAGCTTCTTCTGAAGGGCGATTGCGCAACGGATAAGTGCTACTATCGGTTTCAAATACGGCACAGAGTTCATAGGTGCTGTCACTCAGCCGATTATACTCATAGGGCTGTTGCGTGATCGGATCTTTCCCAAGCTCGCGAGTGCTCAGTGTGTCCGGCAATCTATAGTCTTCACCTTTGTCTTGGGCTTGCCAATAAAGCGTTCGCGCCGTCTCTTGCAAATCGTTTGCTCGTCGCTGGTCAGAGGCAATCAACCGCTGACGTCCGGGGCTGCCTAACACCCAAAAGCCTGCCACAATCCCTGACAAGACGGCCAGAGTGGCTATCGTTGCAAAGGTTTTTTCAAAAGAGAGTGATTTCATGGTTTGACCCTCACGGTGCGCGGGCGGCGCTTAAGCCAGGCAGAGTAGTACCAGAGCACGCCACCGTCGATGATTAGAATAACAGCCACCTTTAAGACAAACCGCAACGTCAGTTCACCCTGCAAGAAAGAGGCCAGAAACGCGATCAGGGTGCCAATGCCAATCAGTGCGGTGATTAATAGCGTGAGATTAGTCAGCCACTGGCGCACCCCAGAGAAATTTTTATGGCGATAGCGGGCTAGCTCTTTGAGAATTTGCCGCATGACCAACAGATAGATAGGATAGGCGACAATCAGTCGAGCTAAACAAAAGGCGACCTGCCAAGATGGATTACCATAGCTGCGATTGAGCGTATCGGGGATAAACTGGTCAATAAAAATGAAGGCCATTTCTCCCAGCGCTTGGGTCCATAGCGCCAGCGTCAAGAATGACAGGAGATACATAAACGCATCCCTTGCTGCCTCACCAGCGCCACCCCCCGGTGAGGGCATCGGATAGCCAACCAGCCGTTCATACACTTGATAAAAGGCTCGCTCGATCTCTCGCTGCGGCCAGCCAAAGCTACGTAATAGCTTACTGATAAACTCATCCGAAGCCCCCTTGTTGCGGGCGGCTTCAATAAATTGCACCAGCTCACCACGAGAGTTGGGTGGCGGCGGGTTGCTCGATGGGTTGGTCATTGTGAAGGGAACTGATAATGTTCTCACCCTAGCACCGGAGCCAAAAACCGAGCTAAAAAGTGGACAGTTTGTTACGTGGACTGCCACCCTGGCCAGGGGCCGACTGAGGTATCCGGCAGGTCGTGAAATTCTCTCGTTTCGTCATAAATCGTGAAACCACGGGATTGATAGTTGCGCAGTGCATAGGGGCCATCCAGGTTGTTGGTATGGACCCAGACCCGAGTTGCCTGCCAGGCCCAGGCGTTGCGAATGGCCTCGCTAAGCAAATAGCCGCCGTGCCCCTGCCCATGGAACTGGGGCAGGAGTCCAAAGTAGACAATCTCTACGTCACTATTCTCTCGCAAGAGCTCAAAATATCCGGCAGGGTTACCCCTCACATAGCCCACCCAGGTGCGCACGCTGTCTTGACTGAGGTAGTCGAGCCACTGCTGATAAGACCAGGTCAGCCGACCTAGCCAGTAGTAGTGCCCGCCGACTGCTGAATATAGGAATCGATTTAGCTCTGGACAGGGCGCGGTTGCCTCCAAGATGTTTAACCCGCTGTTGGATGACGGCATGAGCCCATCCGCAGATCGCATCTCTAAATAGGTGGTGATGATTTCAACCTGCGGCATTGGTGCGAATTTGGGCGATTTTTTCTCGCAGGTCAGACAGGCTCCCAAGTAAATCGGCCTGGGAAAGTTCGGATTGATCCCCTGAGCCCAGCCATTTTAGCTGCACGGTGCTGTTCTCGGCTTCAGCATCGCCTAAGATCAAGCAGGCCACTGCACCGCTGCGATCGGCGCGCTTAAACTGTTTGCCAAAGGCGCTGCAGCTCAGGTCAATCTCAACTGAGACTCCACCGTGACGTAGCTTTTGAGCCAGGACTGTGGCGGCGGGTTCGGCTTTCTCGCCCCGAGAGACTATGTAGAAATCTAGCTGGGCTGTCTGGGGGGCTGCTAGGAGTTGCTGAAGCAAAATTGTCAGCCGCTCAAGCCCAATGGCGAACCCAATGGCTGGGGTGTCAGGCCCCCCCAGTTGACTCACCAGCCCGTCATAGCGACCGCCGCCGCACACCGTGGCCTGTGCCCCCAAGTCCACTGACTGGATTTCAAAGGCGGTGTGGGTGTAGTAGTCGAGGCCGCGCACCAGTCGAGGGTTGATGGTAAAAGCAATGCCCAAATTCGTCAGCTGCTGCTGCACCTGTTCAAAATGGCGTTGGGAGTCTTCCCCGAGATAATCCAACAGGCTGGGAGCGTCTTTGACAATTTCTTGGGTGCGCTCATTTTTACTGTCGAGAACTCTCAGGGGATTACGGGTAAGGCGATCTTGAGAATCGGCATCGAGGTCGTCTTTGTGAGCACTCAGGTAGCTGACCAGGGCATCGCGATAGGCCTGGCGGTCTTCGCCATTGCCGACGGAGTTAAGGTCAAGGGTTAAGGATTTGAGCCCCAGGGCCTGGAGGATGTCGGCTGCGATCGCAATCACCTCCACATCTGCCCTTGGGTCGCGACTGCCTAAAATCTCCACATCCAGCTGATGAAACTGCCGTTGGCGACCCTTTTGGGGGCGTTCATAGCGAAAGGCAGGCCCCAGGTGCCAGAGCCGCCGTACCCCACCCTCGGCAAACAGCTTGTTTTCAATAAAGGCCCGCACCAGCCCCGCCGTAATTTCAGGCCGCAGGGTGATCGAGCGACCGCCGCGATCTTCAAAGGTATACATTTCTTTGCCGACCACGTCGGTGGCCTCCCCAATGCCCCGAGCAAACAGCTCGGTTTGCTCAAACATCGGCGGGCGAATTTC
>JBCDDJ010000432.1:0-5696 GCA_039180385.1 Cyanobacteria bacterium P01_G01_bin.38
AAGTGATTGATCACTGTTCCAACCTGATAAATTATCTGAGGCCCGGCCCAGACGAGACTCAGCAACGTCATCACCCACAGCTGCACCGCCGTCAGCGGTAGGGTGGCATAACGAGACGTCAGCTTATCAAGTAGGAGAATGTAGATTGCGACAGTCAGCGCAGCCAGAAATGCCAGCAAATCGCCCGAACTCAGCCCGCCCCCTTCCCAGGACAGGATACCAATGCCTACCACTGCAAGCCCGGCGGCGATCACAACTCGGTAGGATAGCCTGCGTCTGAGCACGGTTCCTGAGAGCAGCGGCACCAAAATAACATTCAGACTAATGATGAAGGCGGCTCGATTGGCCGATGTGGTCTCAAGCCCTAGCAAGGCCAGCGTACAGGCCACGAAATAAAGACCCCCGAGTAAACTGCCCGCTTTGAGCAGGCGAGGATTGAGCTGACTTAGCCAGGGGGCCAGTGCGATCGCGGCCACCATAAATCGCACCGTCAGAATAACCGCTGGCGGCAGATAACCCACCACATATTTTTGCAGCGGAAAGGAGGTTCCCCATACAAAGGTAGTCAGAATGAGGAGCCCTATGCCTCGATGGTGAAGGCTTTTGACAGTCGGCATATCGCGGCTCCTTTTTGTCTAAAAACGAGGCAAAAACGGGCAGTGCCCATGGTGATACCTATCTCCCTAAACTAAGCACTGTTTGCCTAACAAACCACCGGCAGCTTAAATCACATCCATCAAATTCATTGATGGCGCTCTTGTTTGTTTCGCGATCGCACCTAGGCAGTTCTCTAGAGCTAGTGATACCTCAGCTCAATGGCTCACTGACTTGAGGTTTAAGTCAGGTTGTTTCCTGAGGTACCGGTTACGCTCTCGCCGATGCAACATTAGATAGGCTGCTGGGGTGAAATAGAGCGCTAAAAAGGGTGAGCCGCCGATGCCGCCTGCGATCGCAATCGCCAACGGTTGCCAAAAGGGATCGCCATCGGCCAGCAGTGGCGCAAAGCCGACCATTGTGGTGATGGTTGTTGTCAAGACGTGGCGCGTCGCGCGAATAACCACGTTTTGGATGGCTTTGCGGTCTCCCTGACTGGCCAATTTATCCTCGTTGATTGCCGATAGCACAATAATGCTGCCGTTGATGGCAATCCCAATCAGGCCCATCGTACCGACAATCGCCATGAAGCCTAGCACTGAGCGAAAGGCCCACAGAGAGAACAGCGCCATCCCCACTGAGCCAATGCCCACAACGGCCACAATGCCCGCCGAGCGAAAGCTCCTGAGCGACAGCACAAGGGCTGTGCCCATGACTAGCAGCAGCAATCCCACGTAGGTGAGCAAGTCGCCCGTCGCGTCGCTGCTCTCTGCCTGCTCGCCGCCAATCTCGGTGTAGTAGCCTGGGGGCAGCTCAAACTCACGAGACTCCATCTCAGCTTGAAAGTTGTTGAGCACCTCAGAGGGCAAAATACCTGCCGTGATAAATGCCTGCACCGTATTCACTCGCTGCTCGTTGCGGCGCGTAATTTGGGCAAGCTGCGGCACCAGATTAAACTCGCTGATAGCCGAGAGTGTGCGAAATTCATCCTGCTGAGGTGAAGCAGCCTGTCCAGGCTGCAAGTTTAGCGAGGCTACCTGAGAGAGATCGCCTCGACTGCCATTGGCGATTTGAACTCGGACTGGTAGATTCTCAGTTGATTCTAAAATGGAACCGCCCACTGAGCCCTCAAGCGCAGCCTCTAGCTGCTGGGCAACTTCTGTATTGGAAAGTCCGACGAGCTGGGCCTGTTCTTCGTCTACCGCTAAGGCCAGTTTGGGCACGGTGACGGTGAGATCGTCTCGCACATGGATAACATTGGGAATAGTTGTCAAAATTTCTCTCACCTCAGCGCCCAGTTCTCTCAAAACCTCAATATTAGGCCCGTAGATCCTGAGCTCGACCGGGGCTTCAAACGGTGGCCCCTGCTCGAGCTGCCGCACCAGCACCCGAGCCTCTGGTAGTAATTCATCCATCTCGTCTTGAATCGCTCGGATCAGGGTCCTAACGTCGTCTGAAGACGTGAGCTGCACCATTGCTTGAGCGTAGTAAGCGGCATTCTCTCGGCTACCCGTAATGTTGTAGTAAAATTTGGGCGCACTTTCTCCGATAAACCAGTGGACTTCTTTAACTTCCTCATAGCCTAAGAGAATATCCCGGGCTCGTAGGACTTCTTGGGTGGAGTTTGCGATCGCACCCTGATTGGCAAACTCCACCTCAATCTGAAACTGGTCCCGCGCCAGCGACGGAAAGAACTGAGTCTCCAGGCTGCCGACTTGAATAAACCCCACGATCGGCAGCACCAGCGTCAAAATCACGCCAAATATTGGCTTTGCCGTAATGCTCTCTAACGTCCAGCGATAGAGGCCACCCAGCCGTCGCGAAGAAACCCCGTCATTCCACCAGGCACCCGGTTTCATCAGGGTACGAAAGGCCTGCTCAAAAATGTTGCGAGGCCGATGCTGTCTGACCACTTCGATGTCAGCCTCGCTTTTGCCGAGAAATCTGCCGGTTAGCGCAGCAATCACCGTCAGCGACAGCAGCAGCGATGAGACCAGCGATAAAATCACCGTCAGGGCAATCGAGCCGACAAACTCCCCAGCTGCCCCTGGCAACAGCGCGATGGGCAAAAAGGTGAGCACCGTGGTTAGCGTGGACGCAAACAGCGGCGACTGCAAATACCTGACAGTCTCCACCACTGCCTCTTCAGGCGGAATGCAGTGCTTTAGCTCTGCTTGAATCTCATCGACGGCGACGACCGCGTTGTCGATCAGCAAGCCCAGCGCAATAATTAGCCCGGTCACCGACATCTGATGAATAGGAATCCCCATTAGGGTCATCAGACCCAGCACGGCACAAACAGTCAGCGGTAAAGCCGCGCCCACCACCAGCGAAGACCGCCAGCCCATACCGAAGAACGTCACAATCACGACCAGCGTGGCCCCGAATAGCAGGTTAATGATGAGCGTCTTCAGTCGGTTCTCAACATACTCGCTCTGGTCGAAAATGATATCTAAAGAGATGCCACCCGGAATCTGCTCGCGAAACGATGCTATCTGCTGTCGGGCCGTCTCAGCCCAACGATCAATCCGCTGTCCCGACGACATCAGGATACCGATTGCGATCGCAGGCTTGCCATTGACCATGGCCAGGTCGCTCAGCGGTTGTCTCACCCCGCGGCTCACCCTGGCCACGTCACCCAATCGGGTAAACTGCCCCGCCCCTGAGCGAATCGGAATTTGGCGAATCTGTTCTAAGGAACTCAGCTCGCTGTCGACCTCAATCGCGAGATTTTCATTGGGGTTACGCAGCTGCCCCGCCGTCACCTTAGCATCGCTCTGGCCTACCTGCTGGGCGAGCTGCTGCGCGCTTAGACCCACCGCAGCCAGATCAGGGGCACTAATTTCTACATTGATTTCTTCGTCAGGGGCCCCAAACGCTTCTACTTCTTCGGTGCCCCCCACGCTACGCATTTGAATCTCAAGCTCCTCTGCATAGCGCCGCAGGATAGCGTAGTTGGGGTCGCTATCTTGATCCCAAGTCAGCGCTGCAATCATCGCATAAGCGCGAGTCTCGGTTGACGCTAGCTCAGGCTCCAGCGCACCGGGCGGAAACTGTGAATTGGCATCTTCCATCTCATCTCGCACCCGAGACCAGATCGGTTCTGCATTTTTGACCGCATCTTGCAGCTCAATAGAGACGCTAGAAAACCCCACTCGCGAGGTGGAGGTCAGCGTCTTGATTTCCTCAATTTCAGAGAGTTCTGACTCAACAACTTCGGTAACCAGGGCCTCTACCCGCTCTGCGCTAGCGCCTGGAAATCTTGTCGTCACCACGGCAACCCGAGCCACAAGCGTCGGATCTTCCTGCCTGGGCAACGCCTGAAAAGACGAGTAGCCCCAGACCAACAGAATCACAATAGTCAGAATTAAGAGCCGAGCATTGCGAAAAAAGGGACGAACCATGGCTGTCTGTTGAGTGAGGGATTGGCGTGAAAGTAGAGTGTTAGCAGGGGAGCGGAGGGGACAGGGGAGGTTGATTAAAGCTACCAGTCTTCAGGGTTGGGGAGGCCCACATAGACTGGGCTAGACTCAAAGCCTCCGGTCTCAAGGGAGGCGGCAACCCCACAGAAACTCACTCAGATGGAAGGGGTCTGACTGCTTGCCCATTCACTAGACGATGAACCCCACCAATAACGACCTGTTCACCGGGCTGTAGCGTCCCGCGAACCAGCGCCCGAGTCTCCGCGGCGTTACCTTCGCTAACGCTCTCTTGATGAATAATCTCAACCGATCGCTGCTCGACCACTAGGGGGCGACCGTTTGCACCGTTGGTGAACTGGCGAGATGTGTCAGTAAACGTCGCATCATTCTCTGAGTCTTCAGGGGTTTCGCTGTTCATATCTGCGGGCACCAGCACATAGCAGGTCCACAGTCCTCGAATGCCGTGGGTCAGGGCATCGGTGGGGAGCCAGTAGCCATCGGCTTGAATAGCCTCATTGATGGTCAGTCGCGCGGTTTGTCCTGGCTCGACCTCTCCTACGGCAGTCGGGCTAAGGGTCAAAACAACTTTTTGGGTGCGGGTAGCCGCATCGACCTGCGGCAAAATCGCATCGACCTTTGCCTGATACGACTGATTGTTGACCCTAACAGCCTGTACGATGCCGACCTCTAGCTGGTTGACGACATCTGCGGGGATGCCAATTCTTGCTTCTGGCGTAGCGGACTCTATTAGCTCAATCACAGCTTGGCCCGTGTTGACAACCGTGCCCTCGTCGACGCTGCGCTCGGCAATGATGCCGTCAAAAGGGGCTGTGACGGTGCTTTTTGAGATATTGACGTCAATGTCTTGTAGCTGTGCCTGAAGCTGGTTAACGACGGCTCTCTGGGCCTGCACCTGCTCAGAGCGAGTGCCGTTCAGCAATTCTTCTAAGCGACTGCGGGCCTGATCGAGCCTGGCCTGAAGAGAATTAGCCCCGAAGGAAAACTCGTCAAGCTGCTCTCGAGAGATTGCGCCTTCTGCGTAAAGATTTTCTCGACGCCGCTCCTGAGTTTCTTGCAAAATCAACTGTTGTTCTAAATCTCGAACCTCAGCCTCCGCTGCTGCAATCTCTTCTGGCCTAGCGCCGTTTTCTAACTCGGCCAGCTGCGCCTCGGCTTGAGCTTTTTGCGCTGCTACCTGGAGGCGCTGCGTTTCTAAATTCCGAATGTCTAGCCTCGCTAGGGGTTCACCTGCCTGAACCCGTTCGCCTTCATTGACCAGCACCTCTACCAGCTCGCCGCCTCGCTCAAATCCCAGGTCGCTACTGCGGAGGGCGGCGATTTCTCCAGTGTAGATGCGGGGGACCTGATAGGAGGAAACAGGCTTTATCTCGACCGTCTCGACCGGGAGCACTCGACTTGCTGCCGGTTTAACTTCTGGTGGCGAGCTGGTCAAAGACTGAACCCCAGCCACTGAACCTACTATCAGTAAGGCTCCTGCCGTACCAAGCAGACCGTACCTTACCCAGGGCGGCTGGCGTCTTAGCGCTGCTGGCCAGGTTCCTTGCTGCTGAGCGGGCTTTACCGACTCGGTTGGCAACGAGTTTGGTGGAAAAACAGGGTCAGAACTCATTGCGATCGCAACCTCAAGCATCTATCAAACGAACGTATGAATCATATGAT
>JBCDDJ010000433.1:0-5660 GCA_039180385.1 Cyanobacteria bacterium P01_G01_bin.38
CAAACCAATATTTTGGGTTACTCCAGACCAATATTTTTACTCTGGTAGTGCTGAGTCAAGCCTTGTATTGGCTGCTGTGTGTTGCCTGGTCATTTGCAGCCCTGATGTTTCCGTGATGAGCCACAATTGTCATGGAATCTAAACAAAAAAGCTCTAATAATTCTTAACCCATAGTGATTCCTATAAAACGGTTGTGTACTATACAGTTATAAGAGAAAAAATGTTACTTTTGATACCGTTTGAGGGATTATTGCCAAATGGCTCAGCTTACTGTCAATGAAGTCCTTGCTAAGGTCCAGGCTCATCAATCGCTACGCCGCGCTGAATTAAGCCATATTGATCTGGGTGGCGCACATCTTGACGCGAGCAATTTCTCTCGAGCCTATCTACGTCGCGCCAATTTGGCCGGAGCCTCCTGTGCTGGGGCTAATTTTTCTAAGGCCACCTTGATACTGGCGGTTCTTTCGGGTGCTTCCTTTGAGAGGGCTCACCTGGCGTCAGCTGAGCTGACCGGAGCCCGCCTCGATCGCGGCATTTTGCGCGAACTCCACGCCCCCAAGGCAAAGTTCCATGGGGCAGATTTGGACCAGGCTGATTTATCGTTTGCGACCCTCATCCAGGCCGATTTGACTGAGGTGACGGGGCGCGGCGCTCACTTCAAAAACGCTAACTTGACTCGAGCCAACCTTACAGACGCTAATTTTAGCGAAGCCAGCTTTGGCGGTGCTAAGCTGGCCCGCACTCAATGGCATCGAGCCATGTTACAGGGCACGTCCTTTTATCTGGCCGATTTAGAAGCGGCTATGCTAGCAGAGGCCAATTTGATCGGGGCTAACTTCACCCAGACAGATTTACTCAATGCCAACTGCCAAGCCGCTAATCTAGAAAGCGCTATCTTATTACAAACCCAAGCTGATTGGGCCAACTTAAATAGGGCCAGTTTAGTCAAGGCTGATTTGACCAGGGCTTCTCTCTTTGGGGCCCAGTTAGAAGGGGCAAATTTGACCCGGGCTAATCTGTCAGGTGCTAACCTACAGCAGGCCAATCTGGAAAATGCCAATCTCGCTGGGGTTGACTTTGGAATTGACGCCAATGGGGCACAGGTTGCAGGGACCTTGTTTACAGATGCCCGAGGGCTAACCGCAGCGCAGGCCCTTTGGCTCAAGGCTAACGGCGCTTTAAATGTGCCTGGTAAATTGGGATACGCCCGCACCGATATTCCATAGACCCGCGAGGGCAACACACCTCGCCCCCGCGTCACTACAATGGGTGGCGTACCGGAAAATAGTTAGATGATCCGGGGGCGATGCTATGGATCTTCAGCAATTTTGGCGGCAGCATCATGCCGCGCAGCGTCATTTTTGCAAAGTTAAGTTGCAGAAGGCTGAGTTTTATCAGGCTAATTTGAGTGGTCTGGATTTTAGCCAAAGTGATTTGTCTAGAGCCAATTTGATTTGGGCCGACATCAGCGGCGCAACCCTGACAGGGGTAAATCTTCGAGAAAGCGTCGCGATTTGGGTACAAGGACTCTGGGTTGATTTGTATCGAGCCGATCTTAGGCAAGCTGATTGGAGCTGTGCCAATTTACAGGCAGCTAATCTAACAGCTGCTAATTTCACCCAGGCTCGGCTAACCGGGGCCGATTTATCCGCAGTGACGGGCCAAGATGCTTGCTTTGAGAAGGCTAATCTATGGGGGGTTTGGGCATTAGGCGCTGATTTGAACGGTGCGCGTCTGATTAGCGTAGATTTATCAGAGGCAAATTTGTCAGAGACCCAACTTGTAGAAGTGGATTTGAGCTGGAGTCAACTGCCTCGGGTGGTGGGTGAACGGGCTAATCTGGCATCAGCTTGTTTAGAGGGCTGCGATTTAAGCGCGTCAAATTTCAAAGCAGCCTGTTTGAGCCATGCCGATCTAAGCGCCACTAACTGGCAAAGTGCATGCCTGCAATCCGCAAACCTACAGGGTGCTGACCTGCGCGGGGCCAATCTGCGGGAGGTTGATTTAAAGGAGGCCAATCTGTCCGGAGCTATTTTGGCTGGGGCTGATTTGGCTGGGGCTGATTTGGCTGGGGCTACTTTAACTGGGACCGATTTGACCGATACCACCTTGCCTAACGGCTACACCAGAATAAGAGTCATTCCCTGGACATTGAAAATAACTTAGGCAGCTTGGCTATGCTTGGTCAACGCAACGAACGTAGCGCAAGCGCTGATTTTTCGATTTACATAGGCTGCTTTAAGGATCGCAAAAATGTCAGGAATCTTTCATAAAGATATTTTTCACAGGGCAATTCGTAACTTAAAATACAGTTTAACAGTCCATAATTGCACGCTTTTCACTCTAGGTACCCACGCTTTATAGGGGTACTTGAGCCCTGTGACCTATAAAAACGTTTGGATTACAACGTCTGGATTAAAAATAAAATCTCAGCCTTAAATATCTTTTGCCCCTAGCGAGTCGTTATTTGCTTTACAACAACTCATTCAACGCAAGCTTAGCAACCCTGACCCCCGTCAAGACGTCTGCTTTGTCGTTATTGGAAAGCTTTTTAACTGTAGCTTTTTGACTGCAAAAGATAGGCAAATCTTTGGATATACTGTCTTTCCCCACAAGCTTTATCCCTTGACTGTGCCAGCTCGCTCTAACCCTATTTTAACAACTGTACTTTAGCAACGACTTTACCCTTGTTGTCTTCAGGCCCCTACGATGATGCTTCAGACAGTTCAGTTCTCGATTTCAATGATTCAAGATGAAGTGCGGGCTCTGGTCAGCCAGGGGCTGGTTGATCGACACCAGCGCCTTTACACGCTGTGTAAATACTTTCCGCTGCGCGACTGGCTTGAGATAGAGCGAGTCTTAGAGGCCCACGATTATTTGCTGCGAGATTCTGTCTTCGATTTGATGGGTCGTGAAGCTTGGATAAATGACTAGATGCCGGTTTTAAAAATCGGGGCGTTCTAGTAGACAAAACAGCGTTAGTGCGACTGTGCAGGATAGCGCTGCCGCGCTCGGTGCATCACACCCTAAAATTTGAATCGGAAAATATAGGCATACAGCAAGCAGCGCGGAGAGGCCCATGGGATGGGTCAAAAATTCAAAAACGTCTTGACCGGCTTCAAGAAATTTTAAAAGTTTTAAGAACTGGTCGAGTATCGTCATAGCAAGTCCTCACTATTGCAAACTATCCTAGCAACCTCGCCTTGATGTATCCTGCTTATCCAATCACGCGCGCAAAGAGATCTTTGAAAACAGGTTTAGGCACTTTACCCACAAAGCTCTCAACCTCATGGTGAGCTGAGTCAAGCAGAGTAAATTGAGGAACCCCAGATGCCCCATACTCAGCAATCTGGCTTGCCCACTGGGGGTCGTCGATATTGAGCATGACAAAGTTGAGCTGCCCTGCATATTGTTGATGAAGGGTGTCGATGGTGGATGACATGGCCTGACAGGTGGTGCACCAGTCGGCGTAAAATTCGATCAGGGTGGGTTTTGAGGTTGCGATCGCAACCTCATAGGGCATCGCCTTAGCCGCCATCGCCTTTAGCGTGATCAGCCCTGACAGAGGCGTATAGCTCACCGCCGTCTCCGCCGGTCGGGTCAAAAAGAAGGTCGCCACCACAGCAATGATGAAAGTTGCGATCGCGCCCCAAAGCTTCCATGGATGACGCTGTTCTTTTGAAGTAGAAATCATTTTTTGAAGGATTTTAGAAATTTTAGATTTTGGATTTTAGAAGATGGTAGGCGGTAGATAGAGTGTCTAACCCCTTTCGCCTTTTCCCCTTGCCCTCATCTAAAGTAGTACGCCAAAAAAATATGAAATCCAAGCATTAGGGTAAACACACTCACCAAAAAGATATGGGTGGGCAGCCAGATTGCCCGCAGGCTACGAATCAATGCCCCCTTGCCGATACCTGCCTCAGGTTTGGCGCGACCAAAGCTAAAAAACTTTCTAGACGACTCTAAGAGACCCGTCTCGGCAACAACCCCCACCAGTGCTGAGAGGGTCACCGCAAAGAAAACCCACAAAAAGATGCCATTGTAGTTGAGTCCGCTGGCACCGAGGGTATGCACTAAAACCACCCCGAGCAGACCCACCCCAGTAAAAATATGTAGGCTACGCCAGAGGATCACCGAGCCTGGAATTTTGAGTTTGACAATCCAGCTCCGGCTACGCTTCCTTAACGTCAGCACCATTTCTGATACCACAAAAAACAAGGCCACGTAGCCCGTGATCTGCTTGTAATATTCGCCCCGTAAATACTGATGTAGCTCAATCGAGCGATCGCGCAGCATATCGAGGTAGATCGGGCTCACCGCAAAGGGTGCCAGCAAAGCCGCACAGACCAGAGTCAAAATAATTAGGGTTGAAAATCTAGGCTTCATGGGACCCAAACTGCGTGAAAGGGAAAAAAGAGGACTAGGAGCCTTGATAGCTATTCAATACCCCTAGTCCTCGGTTGTTCGTGAGGGAACAATTAAGCTGCGGGCATACTATCAACGGGGATATTGATGATAACGCCACCCATAACCTCGTCCATTTCAAACACCTTGTCAGGGTAACGCTCCAGATGGACAGGGTGGGTGTTGTGGCAGCTCACACAGGCTTCAGCAACGGCCTTGTCAGGATATAAAGCAGAGAAGTAAGCCTGATCGCCAACCTCCTGATAGCCCTTATAGGGCTCACCCGTGGCCACCGTTTCGTCCATTGCTGTCTTTTCAAAATCGCTCTTGGGACCGTGGCTATCGTTGATGTACCAAGGGGAAATCAGGTTGTAGGTAAAAAAACCTGACTCATTAGCAATCTCAGAGCCCAGACGAAACATCTGTGCCGGCAAAGGGATACCATCGGTCTGCTGCCAGCCTTCGGTGGATTCTACCGCCAACACACCGTCCTCTTTAGATTTGCCTTCGAGGGTCTGAACCCGGTTGACCACGTGCTTGGTGTAGGCAGTCCGGTCAGCGGCCAGCACGGTGTGAATATAATCTGCCACCAAATCTGGGGCAATGCTCGGGCCGGTCGCAGTGGCTGTGGTTGTCCCACCGCCGCCGCTGCAGGCCACAGCGACCATACAAATGGCCGTTGCCAATGCAAACAGCGCCGCTGTCCGAGCTCGGACCCGAGTTCGGATTCGTTGTATCCAACTTGTTTTAGCCATGTAACTATCTCCTTATGTATCCACTTGTCTGAGGGGGTTCGCATCGTGATGAGGAAACTGCGCGAAGCTGCGAACGAGGTTTCTGAGAGAAAGCAGACATCACTCTGCCTCCGTATCAGAAGAATTGCCCGCCCTCCGGTCTTCAAAGGCTCTCATTAGATCAAAAGTCTCTAACTCAAGCGTCGGAGGTCGGTCAAAATTGGCTTCGACGAGGTCAGCGTCGAAAATACTGTTGTAGGCATACTCCACCCCATGGCAATTCATACAAACTTCGCCTACCATGCGGTCCTGCGGTTTGAGGGTATAGGTATTGTTGTGATTAACCTTGACCACAGCCGTCTCTTCGGAGCTGCCAACGCGGGTGCGAGGCAGATGGCACGTCGCGCAGGTAACGGCAGTCGCCCCTGGGCGAGGCAGCTCGCCCTGCGAGACAAACAGCTCAGCATGTTTAGAGTTTTTGTAGTTGAGGGAATGGGTATCGTTGTGGCAAGTCAAGCAAGC
>JBCDDJ010000434.1:0-5641 GCA_039180385.1 Cyanobacteria bacterium P01_G01_bin.38
CAGATACAGATAGGCCCGTTTCAGAAGCGTCCGCTGACGAGCCTACTACAGCAGACCCTACCGAGAGCGAGGCGGAAACTGCTGAAGACGACATGGTCGAAACGGGGATTGAGCCCGAAGTGGAGGGGGGAGAGGGCAGTTCGGAGGTGACTGCTGGTGAGGCTGATGGCGCAGAGGAAGCAGATGCGGTAAATGGGGCAGATGAGGAAGGGGGTCCGGAAGTCGGCGCTGACGAAGTTGATACAGAGGAGGATATAGAAACAGCGGATGAGGGGGAAGACAACTCGGAGGTCACTGCTGAGGAGGTCAATCCGGAGGGAGATGGGGAAGATGAGGTCGGTGAGGGAGATGCGGCAGGTGAGGAGGGCGAAGCGGAAACGGCAGCTGAAGCTGAAGAGGTGCTGGACCCGGATGAAGTGTTTAGGCGGGAGCTGCTGATTGAAGCGGACGCGCTTTATGAGGCTGGGGATGTTGCTGGGGCAACTGCCCTCTATCGAGAGGCTAAAACCTATGCATGGCGAGAAGATGTAGCCGACTTAGAACTGCCCCCCGAGCCGTTTAGCGATGAGGCCAGCCTATCGCCGGGGGCGGCTGTCTATTGGCGTGAGTCGGCCCGAGGGATCGAGGCTGGGCGCGAGTCGCAAACCTTAGTGCCGCTGGCCTTGCTGACTGAGGAGCACCCGGCTTTTATTCCAGGTCATCTGCGTTATGTTGAATGGCTCCTTGAGTATGAGCAGCCCGACGAAGCCAAAGCCGTGTTTGAACGGGCGCTAACGTTCTACCCTGCCCATCCAGAGCTTTTGCAGGCTCAGGTGCAGCTCATGATGGAGCAGGAGGAATGGATCGAGGCCTCGATTGCATCGCGGCAGTTTGCGCTGCTCAACCCAGATCATCCTGAAGCGGCCAATTATCAAACCTTGGCGGATGAAAATCTGGATCAGTTTAAGTCAACAACAAATTCTCAGATTCGCAATAATGCGATCGCAAACATCATCACAGGCGTGGCTGGCTACGTGGTCACGGGCGGTCTCTACGGCCCCTTTACCGCCTTAAACTCCACCATCGCCCTGCTCCAGGGCGAAGAAAACATTGGAGAACAGGTTTCGAACCAGGCCCAACAGCAGCTGCCCATGCTCGAAGACGAAGCCGTCCTCACCTATGTCGATGAAATTGGCCAAAAGCTCGCCGCCGTGGCTGGACGCGATGAGTTTGAATACGAGTTTCACGTCATTCTCGACGAGGACTTGAACGCCTTTGCCTTGCCCGGTGGCAAAATCTTTGTCAATGCGGGGGCCATTTTAGAAACCGATTCCGAAGCAGAGCTAGCTGGGTTACTCGCCCATGAGCTGTCCCATTCGGTGTTGTCCCATGGATTTCAACTCGTTACCCGAGGCAACCTGACCGCCAGCGTTACCCAGTACTTGCCGCTGCCTGGATTGGTCACAAATCTGCTGGTCAACGGCTACTCTCGCCAAATGGAGCGCCAGGCCGATATCGTCGGCACCCAGATTTTATCCGCCAGCGGCTATGCCGCCGATGGTATGTACGGCCTGATGTCAGCTCTCAACGAAAGTTACGGCGATCGAGCCAACGACCAAGTGAGTTGGCTCTCAACCCACCCGGCTCCCCAAGAACGGCTTGATTACATTCAAACCCTAATCGAATTTGGTGGCTATAACCGCTATGGCTACGAAGGCGTTTTGAGCCATGAAGTCATCCAAGAACTCACCCAGATCGCCCTTGATGAGCACGAAGCTAAAGAGGCTGCCGAGGGCGAAGAGGATATCGACATCGAAGATGCCGTCGAGGACATCAAGGAAGAGCAGGAGCAGGCTGAAGAGGAAGTAGATGAAGCAGATGAGGAAGAGGAAGCAGGGGAGGATGCCGAGCCTGGAGACGCGGAGAGGGAAGGACGCGGAGACGCGGAGAACTAAATCGAGCCGCTATCCCTGCGTCTCCAGGCTGGCTAAGTGCTCAGGTCAAAGCCTATCCCCGCGTCTCCCTATCCTCGCGTCTCCCTATCCCCGCGTCTCCGCGTCAGTATACGCAAAGCCTCTCGGGTAATCATTGAGCAACACAACCAAATGTTGCGAATTTTAAACCGATCTCCCCCTAGGGGCTGATCTGAGCCGCCTACCTTGATACACTGAGCCTTATCACGCTGGCAATTTGACTAGCGCAATCCATAAGAGCGGCTTTGCCTATTTGGCAAACTCGTTAGCACATCTCCGTATATAGCTTGATAGAGGACTCATGGTAGATTCCCTAAGAAAACCGAGTGTTGACGAAATCCGGCCTGGGATTAAGGCCCCTGCAAGCGACACAATTTTAACGCCGCGCTTTTACACGACTGACTTTGACGAGATGGCCAAGATGGATATCTCCGTCAATGAGGACGAAATCAAGGCTATTTTAGAAGAGTTTCGCACTGACTATAATCGCCACCACTTTGTCCGCGACGAGCAGTTTGAGCAGTCTTGGGATCACCTTGATGGTGATACTCGCAAGCTGTTTATTGAGTTTTTAGAGCGTTCCTGTACTGCTGAGTTTTCTGGCTTTTTACTCTACAAAGAACTCAGCCGCAAGCTCAAAGATACCAACCCGGTTGTTGCAGAGTGTTTTGGTCTGATGTCTCGTGATGAGGCACGTCACGCTGGCTTTTTGAACAAAGCCATGTCTGACTTTAGCCTGCAGCTGGACCTGGGCTTTTTGACCCAGAGCAAGAAGTACACCTTCTTTAAGCCCAAATTTATTTTTTACGCGACCTATCTGTCCGAGAAAATTGGTTATTGGCGCTACATCACCATTTATCGCCACCTGGAGTCACATCCTGAAAATTGTATCTACCCCATCTTCCGCTTCTTTGAGAACTGGTGTCAGGACGAAAATCGTCATGGCGATTTCTTCTCTGCGATTATGAAATCTCAGCCCCAATTCCTCAACGATTGGAAGGCAAAATTGTGGTGCCGTTTCTTCTTGCTGTCGGTGTTTGCCACCATGTATCTCAACGACCTCCAACGTAAAGACTTTTACGCTGCGATCGGTCTAGATGCCCGTGAGTATGATATCCACGTGATCAAAAAGACCAATGATTCTTCGGCACGGGTCTTCCCGGTTATCCTAGATGTTGAGAACCCTAAGTTCTTCGGTACTTTGGATCACGCAGCTGCTGCCAACCACCATGTGGTTGCCATCGGCAAGTCTAACCAGCCCGGTTTCATCAAACTGCTGCGTCGGATTCCTCACATTGCTACTATCGGTGTTGATATGCTGAAGCTGTATCTGATGAAGCCGATTGACGCTGATTCACTGCGTGGCACCGTGCGCTAGAGACTCACTAGACATCGATTCAACAAAAAAGCGGCTGTCTCAAAAGCCGCTTTTTTGTTTGAAGTCGGTTGCCTCAGATTTTGCACCAAGTGGGTGATGGTTAGACATCAGCTCGATGGACGCATTAGCTTTGCGGGCACCTCAACCAAATCGACAAATAAGCGATAATCTATTCCAGATAGCGCCCCTACGATTTGACTATGCACCAAATGGAGCTATTTCCGAGTCATGAGCCTGCAATGCCGCCTTATACGGTGCGCGAAAGTCAGCGGGCCAAGCGGGTCTCTATCAAAGTGTCTCTTGAGGGCGAAGTCGAAGTGGTGATTCCGCCTCGGTTTAATCGCAAACAGCTATCAGGTTTACTGGAAAAACGCCGCGACTGGATTTTGAAGACCCAGGCCAAACTCAAAGCCGAACGGGCTGATATAGTCGCTGATTGGCATGCCGAGCGGCCCCAAAAGCTAGAGCTACAGTGGTGTAGTCGCAACCCCAATGATACTAAAACTGAAACCTGGAAAATTACCTATCAGGCCCATAGCGGGCCCACCCTCTGTATTCCCGCTCCGGGTAAAACGCTCAAGATTCGCGGCCATATCGAGCACTTACCCACCTGCTATGAAGTGCTGCGCCAATGGCTAGCGCATAAGGCCCATAAAGAAATTGTGCCCTGGATACGGCAGCTCAGTTTTGATATTGATTTGCCCTTTAAGCAGGCGTCTATCCGTGGGCAAAAAACTCGCTGGGCCAGCTGCTCGAGCCGCAAAGATATCAGTCTTAACTATAAGCTGCTGTTTTTGCCAGCTCCCATAGTGGAGTACGTATTGGTCCATGAGCTGTGCCACACCGTCCACATGAACCATTCTAAAAAGTTTTGGGCGCTGGTGGCTGAAAAGCATCCAGAGTATCGTTTACATCGTCAAGCCCTAAAAAAGGGCTGGCAGTATGTGCCGAGATGGTTGGAGAGTTAGGAGGGAGATTTTGGATTTTGGATTGATCGGCTTTCTCCCCAAATCTAAAATCCAAAATTAACCTTACCGGGCTTTTTACATGTCACCGATCTCTCTTCAAACACCGCATAGCGGTTATCACTGGGACGGCTCCTCTCGTCGCTTTTTTGAGGGCTGGTATTTTCGAGTGACGCTGCCTGAATGCGGTCAATCGTTTGCGTTTATGTATTCTATTGATGACCCTGCTGGAGGCATGCCCCAGAGCGGGGGCGCAGCTCAGATTTTGGGGCCAGATGAGAGCTATTTTTGCCGGACGTTTTCCAATGTCAAGGGGTTTTGGGCGTGGCGCGATCGCATCGGCCTCGGCCACTGTCGTAAGTCTTCTAAAAAGCCTGGATACCTCTCGCCCGAGCAATTTCACGAAACCGTATCAGAGGGCTATCAGGTCACCGCGACCACCCACCAAGGGCAGCTGCGTGACCCTGCTGGTGAAACCGTTACCTGGCATTATGAAACTCAGCCCCTATATGGTTGGGGGTCGCCCCACAAACCCCAGCTCTCAACAGCAGGGTGGCTCTCTCACCTGAAAATTTTTGAACCCGGCTGGCAGGTCCTGATGGCCCATGGACTTGCCACAGGCTGGATTGAATGGCGGGGTCAGCGCTACGTGTTTCAAAAGGCTCCCGCCTATGCTGAGAAAAACTGGGGGGGCGCTTTCCCCACGAAATGGTTTTGGCTCCAGTGCAATGCCTTTGAGCGAGAACCCGACCTGAGTGTGACCGCCGCTGGGGGCATTCGTCAGGTGTTGACCCGGCAAGAAGACGTGGCCTTGATTGGCATCCACCACCAGGGGGCGTTCTACAAATTTCTATCGTCTGAAAGCTTTCTATCTTGGAAGGTTGAGCCTTGGTGGCAGTGGCGGCTCACTGCTGAGACCGATCGCTATCGAGTGGAGCTGCTCGGCAAGGCTAAGGATGAAGGTGGCTGGGTGCGGGTGCCCACGCGCGAGGGGCTGCAGTTTCACTGCCGCGATACCACCCACGGATATTTGTATCTACAACTTTGGGAGAAAGCGTGGCAGCGTTCGGCATCCAAGACGCCCATGCTAGAAGCAGTCAGCTCTCTAGCGGGACTTGAAGTGGGTGGGCAACCGTGGGATAACGCCTGGAGCAGACCATAAAAATTATCCGCAAAATTACGGCTATTTGCGGTACACATTCTCAGAGCCTAGCTGTTAGGGTATATATTGCTCATGGTTTGTCCTACTTTGCAGTGATAAACTCTGGGGCTGTAGCTCAGCTGGATAGAGCAACCGCCTCCTAAGCGGTAGGTCGCGCGTTCGAATCGCGCCAGTCCCGTCCTTA
>JBCDDJ010000435.1:0-5638 GCA_039180385.1 Cyanobacteria bacterium P01_G01_bin.38
GCTCAAGGCACGGGCCAGCGCGGCTAAAGCCAATGAAAAGCTCCAGAAAACCATTGGCAACATGGGCACCAGCAGTGCCATGGGTGCCTTTGAGCGCATGGAAGACAAGGTAATGCAGATGGAAGCCACCTCCCAGGCGGCTTACGAGCTGGCGGGGGCTGATCTGGAGAGCCAGTTTGCTGCCCTCGAGTCAGGCAGTGATGTCGATGCTGAGCTAGCGGCCATGAAAGCCCAGCTGAGCGGCGGCTCTGTGGGGCAGGAGGCGCTGCCCGCTGCCGATGAGCCGGTGGTTGATGAGCCGGCGGATGCAGCCGTCGATTCTGAGTTGGAAGCGCTTAAGCAGGAGTTGGATAATCTTTAACCTGTAGATTTCGGCTGGAGGAGAAACCCGGTTTCTGGCGAAAATCAAAAAGTTTTGATTTAACTCGTCATAGAAGCCGGGTTTCTGTCGCGGGAATCTAGCCAGTGCAGCTAGACTGGAAGAAGAATCGAGCTTCTGGTGAATCATGCAGCTGGCCCAACGTTTAGCCCCTTTGCAGCAAAATGTCTTTGCCGATATGGATCAGGCCAAGGCAGGCGCGATCGCATCCGGCAAATCTATCATTGATCTCTCCCTGGGCTCCTCTGATCTGCCTGCCCCGGTCCATGTCTTAGAGGCCATTGCCGCCGCGCTGCAAGACCCGGCTACCCACGGCTATGCCCTGTTCCACAGTACCCAGCCGTTCCGCCAGGCGGTGGCCCAATGGTATGAGCGCAAATGGGGGGTGGCGGTTGACCCCGAAATGGAAGTATTGCCCCTGATTGGCTCCCAGGAGGGGACGGCGCATCTGCCCCTGGCAATTTTGAATCCCGGCGAGTTTGCGCTGCTCACCGATCCGGGCTATCCGTCTCACAAGGGCGGGGTGTGTTTGGCAGGGGGGCAAATTTATGCCATGCCGCTGCTGGTGGAAAACCAGTTTTTACCGGTTTTTGACGAGATTCCTAAGCCGGTGCTTGAACAGGCACGGATGATGGTGTTGAGCTATCCCCATAACCCCACCACCGCCCCCGCCCCCCTGGCCTTTTTTGAGGAAGCGGTGGCCTTTTGTCAGGCCCACGACCTGGTCATGGTTCACGATTTTCCCTACGGCGATTTGGTGTTTGAGGGCAAGCTGGCCCCGTCGGTGCTCCAGGCCGATCGGCAGAAATCTGTTTCGATTGAGTTTTTCTCGTTTTCCAAGTCCTATAATATGGGCGGTTTTCGAGTCGGGTTTGCGATTGGCAACCAGGAGTTGATCAAGGGGTTGCGTCAGGTTAAAGCGAACATAGACTTTAACCAATATCGCGGTATTTTGAGAGGTGCGATCGCAGCCCTCAACGGTCCCCAAGACTGCGTTGACCAGATGGTTAATACCTTTCGCACGCGGCGAGATGCGATGGTGGTAGCCTTAAACAACATCGGTTGGCAGGTCAATCAACCCGAGGCCACGATGTATATTTGGGCTAAACTGCCCGAACCCTGGACCCAGAACTCGATTGGATTTTGCACCCAGCTGGTAGCTCAGACAGGGGTAGCGTTGTCCCCCGGTCGCGGCTTTGGTAAATCTGGCGAGGGCTATGTGCGCTTTGCCCTGGTCCACCCGCCCCATATCCTGGAATCTGCAGTTGCCAAAATTGCCACTTTCATAGATAAATCAAACTGAGCAGTTTCCCTGCGCTGCCACAGCGTACGCAGCATCATGGCCCCTGAGGAGCAAACCGGCAGCCGCATACTTTTAATTGAAGATGACTATGGTAACCGGGTACTCTTTACCGATTTCTTACAGTATTGCGGATATACGGTGCTGGCCCTAGAAGATGGCAACAATGTGTTGGCCATTGTAGGCTCGTTTCACCCCCAGGTGATTTTGTTAGATATCAAGCTACCGACTATGAGCGGTCTCTCGGTGATTAGCGCATTGAAACAGCACCCGGAGTTTGGAGAGATTCCAATTTTGGTGATTAGCGGCTATGCGTTTAGCACCGATCGACAAAAGGCAATGGAGTTAGGGGCTGCTGGCTATTTGGTCAAACCGATCCAGCCAGAAGCTTTGCAGGCAGCGATTGAAGCGGCATTGAGCTAATGTTTTTAGGGGTTGGCTATTCGGTTTGACTGTCGGGTGAACGGCGCTGCTCCGCTAGAAACTGTTCGGTTGTCTCATTTAACAGCTGAAGGGCATTACTGACCCCAGTCACCGTGTCTTGCATTTGGGCAGACAGCAAAGCAATATATTGCAGTTGATCCCGCATCTCCCGCATAGATTCGCGATAGCGCAGTTCAAATTCGTCGATAGTCATAGGACGATAACAGGTGTGATTTTTTCTTTCTCACTGTCTCCTATCCTTGATCAAATTTAAAGAGTTGACCGGAGAAATACGCAGAAAATTGATGTATCTCTAGACACTTTGAAGTTTAGATTTCTATGTAGGATTTTTGTGTAAGATTCCTATGCTTGGAAAAGGTCATCCGTGAGATTTGTCATGACTACGTCATTCCTCCCCCGTCGCCCCGTCCGGCTGAGCGAAGTCGAAGCCATACCTTTCCCCGACCAGTAAATCCGTACCTAAAATTTCGCTAAAGACGCCCCTGGGCGCGTTAGATTAGGCATTAGATTGATAGAACAGATCGGATCATCAGGAGCGTCGCGGTGTCGACCCCTTCAACCCTCAAAACCCTTGTTAAAGATGCGGACCGTTTGGAGGCGCGCCTCAAGGAAATCCCTCAGGAGCCTGGGGTTTACTTTATGAGGGACGCTACTGACCAGATTTTGTATATCGGTAAGTCTAAGCGTCTGCGCAATCGGGTACGGTCTTATTTTCGGGATAACTATCACCACTCGCCCCGCATTAGTGTGATGGTGACCCTGGTGGTTGAGATTGAGTTTATTGTCACCGACACCGAAGCCGAAGCCCTGGCCCTGGAGGCCAATCTAATCAAGCAGCATCAGCCCCATTTCAACGTGCTGCTCAAGGATGATAAGAAATACCCCTACCTTTGTATTACCTGGTCAGAGGACTATCCCCGCATTTTTATCACCCGTAAACGGCGCAAGGGCAATGCCAAAAATCGCTACTACGGCCCCTATGTGGATACGGGGCTACTAAGGCGGACGTTGCACATTGCTAAAAAAATCTTTCCCCTGCGCCAGCGACCTCAGCCTTTATTTAGAGACCGTCCTTGCCTGAATTACGACATTGGTCAGTGTCCTGGGGTCTGTCAGCAACTAATTTCCCCCGAAGACTATCACCAGATTGTGCAAAAGGTGGCGATGGTCTTTCAGGGGCGGGTGCAGGAGCTAGTAAATATCTTGACCCAGCAAATGGAGAAAGCAGCCGAGAAGCTCAACTTTGAGCACGCCGCCCGATTGCGCGATCAGATCAAAGGGTTAGAAACCCTCAGTGCCCATCAGAAGGTCGCGCTGCCCGACGATACGATTTCTCGGGATGCGATCGCACTGTCCGCCGACGATCAGCACGCCTGTATTCAGATCTTCCAAATCCGGGCCGGGCGGCTGGTGGGGCGACTGGGGTTTGTGGCCGATGCCCAGGCGGGCTCCCCTGGCGAAATCTTGCAGCGGGCTTTAGAAGAGCACTACCGAATGGTGGACTCGATTGAAATCCCCTCAGAGATTTTGGTGCAGCATCCCCTACCCGAGGCCGATATCCTGGCCGAATTTCTAACCCAGCAGAAGGGGCGTAAAGTGTCGATTGAGGTGCCCCAGCGGCAAACCAAAGCTGAACTGGTGGAAATGGTCGAGCGCAATGCTCAGTATGAGTTGGCTCGTACCCAGCGCTTTGCTGACCGCAACACCCAGGCCATGCAAGACCTGGCCGAGATTTTAGATCTGCCCGGTATGCCCAAGCGCATTGAGGGCTATGACATTTCCCATATTCAAGGTTCCGATGCCGTGGCTTCCCAGGTGGTCTTTATGGATGGGTTACCCGCCAAACAGCACTACCGTCATTACAAGATTAAGAACCCAGCGGTGAAGGCGGGCCACTCCGACGACTTTGCCAGTATGGCTGAAGTGCTCCAGCGACGGTTTCGCAAATATGCCGAAGACCCCTCCAAAGAGCGCATTGGCAACCCTGACTGGCCCGACGTGGTGATGATTGACGGTGGCAAAGGTCAACTCTCGGCGGTGGTCGAGGTGCTGCGGGAGATGAATCTGCTCGAAGAACTCAAAGTAGTTAGTCTGGCCAAGAAACGTGAAGAAATTTTCCTCCCTGGTGAGTCTCTGCCATTGGTCACTGAGGCCGAACAACCCGGTGTGCAACTTCTGCGTCGCCTGCGAGACGAAGCCCACCGCTTTGCCGTCAGCTTTCACCGCAAAAAGCGCACCGACCGCATGCGTCGCTCTCGTCTGAGCGAGATTCCAGGCTTGGGGCACCATCGCCAAAAACAGCTGCTCGCGGCCTTTCGCTCCATTGACTATATCCGTGAAGCCAGCCTGGAGCAGCTGACAACGGTGGAAGGGATTGGCCCACAGCTGGCCCAGCAAATTTATGACTATTTCCACCCACAAAATGCATGATTTTGATGGGCCTAAGTCGGTCGGCCTAACGGGGACTATTTAACCGCAAGTGACAGGGGCAGCTCTACGGTAAAGCAGGTTTGACCGTCGCCGCTGGTGACGCTAATGGTGCCGTCAATGTGCATAATCAGCTTTTGTACCAGGGCCAAGCCAAGGCCGGTGCCCCCCTGTTTCCAAGGATCCGCACTGGGGACACGGTAAAACTTGTCAAAGATCCGGGGCATTTCTTCTTTAGAGATTTCTACGCCGGTGTTTGAAACATCAAAACGCAGTGAGTTTTGGTCTGTTTCAGACACGGCCAGGGTGATTTTTCCCTGCGGGGGGGTGTACTTGCAGGCGTTATTGAGCAGCTCAGCCAGCACTCGTTCAACACTCGACAGGTCAGAGATCAGCACCGGAATATTGTCGGGGACGACCACGTTAAGCACCTGGTCACGGCTGTTGGCGCGCTCTTGGAAACCATTGACGAGTGCTGGTAACCAATCGGGGAGCTTAATCGCCTGGGAAGCAATCGGGTGGTTACCCACATCAAGCCGCTGCAGATCTAATAGGTCGTTGATTAAGCTGATTTCTCGCTCACATTCTTCTTTGAGAATGCGATAGTAGCGGGCCACTCGTTTTTGCTCAAGGTCGGGCTTTTTGAGCTCAGCGTCGAGGTCCATTTCTTGGGCCAGGGTGACCCCCAGCAGCTGTAGCGCCACCCGCATACTGGTCACCGGGGTGCGCAGCTCGTGGGACACCGTACTCAAAAAATCATCTTTGAGGGTGTTGACCCGCTCTAGCTCGCGCACCTGCGACTGAGACTCTTGATAAAGTCGGGCCTGACGAATTGCGATCGCACACTGGTTAGCCACCTGCTGCACCAGCCGAATGTCATCCTCGTTAAAGCCATAGTCTTTGTCGTTGATCAGCCACAGGTCTCCTAACACACCGCGATCGTCCAAAATCGGGCAAGCAAACATCGACACGTGGCCCCGCACTGGGTTCGGGAAAATTGAGCAAAACTGAAAGTACTGCCCCTCTAGCAGCTGGTGGTACACCTCGGGAAAGGCTTCCATCTGTGATACCCGCCCCCGCGAAGACGA
>JBCDDJ010000436.1:0-5627 GCA_039180385.1 Cyanobacteria bacterium P01_G01_bin.38
CTAACCAGGCCATCAGCTCTGGCGTAAGTGATTGGCGCTGCCTTGTCTCAGGCTCGATACACACATGGCGAATCATCGCAGTTGCCAGCATGTTAGCAGGATTGACCCTACACAGCAGGCGAAACTCAACCTCAAAAGAGGTCGAGTCAATCTGCCGGGGCACCATGACGATCAAAACCCGATCACCACAGTGAAGCGGACGCCGAAAGTCAATCTCTGCATGCACCACGGGCACCGCCGTACTGGCCTTACCAAAAAACTGATGGAGATCAACGCCAGTTGACGCTAGCGAAGCTTCGTAGGTTTCATGGCACAGGGTCAGCACATTGGCAAAATAAACGACCCCTGCCGCATCTGTCTCATGGAAACGAACGGTGCGAGGATACTCAAAACTCATTCATGTGAGCCCGATCAGTTTGCGTTCGGCTGGGCCGGACGAAACGCCGATGATTTAGCCAGAGACTCGGGTGTGGTCACCTTCGGTGCAGCCGTTGGGACGGCTGCCGTCGGATTTAACGCCAGCATAGGATTGTTAAGCGTATTAATCAGATTTGAGAGGGAAGTCTGCAAAATCTGATCGGGGCTAATGGCTACCCAACCATCCGCCGACAGTTGCCGCAGCTCAAAGTGCAGGTGAGGACCCGTAGAGACCCCCGTACTGCCAACCAAACCCACAACTTCACCTTTTTCGACCCACTCTCCTGGCTCTACCATCAGCTGAGACAAGTGGGCATAGCGACTTTCAAGTTGGCCGACCGATTCTGCCTCGTGGCGCAATATCACGGTCAGACCATAGCCTCCTAAGAAATCTGCCACCTGCACACGTCCCTCCCGAGTCGCCAGAACGGGGGTCCCCAAAGGCGCACCCAAATCAGTGCCGGTGTGAAAACGTCGGTCACCGTGAACGGGGTGAAACCGCCAGCCGAAGAAAGAGGTGATCGGGGAAGGCAGCGATAAGGGAAAAAGAAAAGGCTCACGGGCCTGCAAATTGACCAGCGGGCGCGCTAAGCGATTGTAATAGGCTCGGCTGGCAGCTGAGGTGATCCCTGAAACAGGTACCCCTGCCACTCGAACCCCTGAAGAGTCAACACTGACCGGCCCAACTCGAAAGGCAGGTGCATTGGCATTTGATGGAAATCGAGCCCCACCCCCGGACGCCACTTGATCTGCAGCAGGGTTACAGGCATTACGCGGAATCGTCTGCCCCTGCTGCAGCATAAACTTGCAGCCCGTCGAGCGCTCTGAAATCACCACGCTGGGGGTATTGGGGTTTGCCGTTGCTCCAACGCTGTAATCGGTGGTGTCTATCAAGACATTGCCAAAGTCCGCTGGGGAAGCCTCGGCAGTGGGAATGGAGGCCGGTTCAATTTCATTGGGTACCCCGCCGGGTGCAGGTTCAATCGGCTCAGGCAACGCAATCGTACTGGGCGCTGGGTCAACCGGTGCGGGGGCAACGACCGAAGCTGGTGCTGGCACAGGCTCAGCGGCGGGCGGTGCCGATGCTGGGGTAACCACCACCGGAGCAAGTTCTGGCGCAGGCGCGACAACGGGGGGCGGCGCAGGGGCCGGTTCCGCAGCGGGGGCAGCTGCCTCGGGGGGAACGATCTCGATCGTGGTTTGCGCCAATACCTGCTGCGCCCCCATCAGACTCAGGCAACCTACCACACCCAAGCGCGTTACCCAGAGCAGGGGCTTTGGTGCAGCGGCATGATTAGAGTTTTTTGTAGAAGCATCCATAGTCTGCTGTAGCTGGGAAGTCTTTAACATAGAAGTTTAAGCTGAACTTATGCAGTTCAAGAAAGTTAAACTGAACTGTCCAGTTCAAGGCCATTGTAGCCCAGAGAAATCTCACCTGGTTGTAAGGATACGAGCTGAGTGATCCCGTCAGTGTGATCTGAGTGCAGCTGCACCTGAAGCTGGCCCGATGCAGAAACGCCCACAACGTTGCCACTATGCCCTTCTAGGCTTACAAACTGACCCAGGTGCATCAGCAAAGTTTGGTAGTTTTTCATAAAAGCCTTGGCCCCAACTCGTTGACGATAGCAGATGCCTTGCCAGAGACCTCGCAGCACAATCGCCGTCAAGTCCTCAAGGCATGTTATCGCTTTATTGGGACGCTTTTCGAGAATTTGATGGAGGGTAATCCCAGTCGGGGGTACAGAGTTTTGCCAATTAATGCCAATACCAATCACCGCCTGAGTCACCTTATCAGCCTCGATTTTGGTTTCAGTCAGGATGCCCCCCAGCTTTTGACCCTGCACCACTAAATCATTCGGCCATTTAATTTTCACCGGAATACCCAGGGCGTTGAGCGCAGTGGCAATCCCCCAAGCGCTGCATAAGGTTATTTGTGACACTGTCTGTACAGGCCAGTTAGGTTCTAACAAAAGCGAAAGGTAGAGCCCCCCGGCTTCGGACTGCCAGCAGCGCCCCCATTGGCCTTTACCCGTGGACTGGGTTTGGGCTATCACCACCGTGCCTGAGGTCGCCCCATCCGCTGCCATTTGCCAAAGCTGAGTGTTGGTAGACGATAAGGTCTCAAACCAGTTGAGGTGAAACTGAGGCCGCAGCCGACCGATATCAACCCCTAAGTCGTGGGGAGCATTTGCTAGCGTGTGGTAAATCCTTTGAGTATCTACGGGTGACATGTCTGCTTGTGGATATGATGTTGATCTAGCCGACAACACAGCAAAGCACAGGGTATTCCTCTTTCCAATAGAGAAGCGATTGGGGCAGAATGTTCCAACCGGAAATTGCCCATCAGGCTATTTCATTAGATTTCAAACATCACTATGGTAAAACTGCCCCCATTAACAAACGCAACCATTTGGGCCATCCTCAATGAGGAACTGGAGGATGACACCGTCAACCAGCTCGTGTGGACTACTCTGGGCTATCGCTACGATAGTCTCAGCAACCAGTGGGATGCCAAGTCAACCGAGGCCCTCTGGCGAGAGAAGTATCCTACGCCGCCTAATTTTATCGAGAGCCGCCCCGCCACCGTGCAGCTCACGCGGGCTATCCCTAAGGAAAACAAGCAACTTCTCAAGGAATATCTGGGCTTTAAGGGCTACAGCGTTGATCAGTTAGTGCCCCGATTGACCCGCCGGGCCACGATGGCAAATTGGTTGTTGAGCTGTATGAAGGATCAGGGGTTATTGGAAAAATAAGGGTAAAAGGCGAAAGGGGTGGGGTGAGAAACAGGTCAGAAACTGTCACATTCAACTGGCATACTCTCCTGTCAGCCTGACATACTTAAAACATCAAAGGACACGACAAAGCCTTTGCTGTGACAGGGCCGGGGTCATCTACCGCTCAAATCAGTTCATGAATGAATCAGTTCATAAATGGCTCTCTCAACAGCAAGCTTCAGCATCATCGACGCTCTTTGATGTCCAAGGTCTACGACCAATCTCCTAAATAACAGCTCTCCTACGGCAGATTCTCGGATCTGTCGTTTTTTTTGGCTGGATACCATCTTGGCTTATTGCGATCGCATCGCCGACCGGCTACTGGGCTGATTTCAAAACATCCCCTCCTTCCGAGGCTTCTGTAGCAGCCTTAGGAACCGAGTAGGGGCAGACCTGACTCCTGACTTCTGACCCCTACCTTCTGACTCCCCCAAAAACATCGCAACTCAGCTTGATATCCCCTAAAGGTATGTCAAGATCAAAAGCGTGCCTGCCCTTTTTTTACGCTGTACGCTTGTGAAACTTGCCTTTATCATTGACCCGATCGCCAAGCTCGACCCCACCCATGACACCAGCGTGGCCATCATGGAAGCGGCCCATGAGCTGGGCCACGAAGTTTGGATCACCGAAGCTCCCCAGTTGGGCATCGATCGCAGTCGGGCCTTTGCCTGGCTACAGCCCGTGCAGCTTACCCCGGTAACGCTCGAAGACGGTCATTGGGTTGCTAAACCTGAGTGGTTTTCCTTGGGTGAGCCCGAGTGGCGACCCCTCGACGAGATGGACGCGGTGTTTATGCGCACCGACCCACCGGTCACGATTCCCTATCTCTATGCCACCTACATCCTGGATTATATTGATCCAGCCAAAACCCGTATAATCAACTCCCCCAGAGGCATCCGTGCTGCCAATGAGAAACTATATGCGCTGCAGTTTAAGCGGTCTATTCCTGAGAGCATTGTCACCCAGGATAAAAAGGTGATTCGGACTGCCGTCGAGGGTTGGGGTTTTGCCGTACTCAAACCACTCGGGGGTAAAGCGGGTGAGGGGATCTTGTTTTTGGATGGTCGCGATCGCAACTTTAACTCCATCATCGAAGTCAGCACCCAACAAGGCAAAGAGCCCGTCATGGTGCAAGCCTACCTGCCCGCCGCCAAAGACGGCGATAAGCGCATCATCTTACTCAATGGCGAGCCCATCGGTGCGGTCAACCGAATCCCAGTGGGGCAAGAGTTTCGCGGCAACATGGCAGTTGGCGGTCGGGTCGATAAAGTGGGGATTACGGATCGCGATCGCGAAATTTGTAACGAACTTGCCCCCACCCTCCGGCAAGATGGCTTAATCTTTGTCGGTATCGATGTGATCGGCGGCTACCTGACGGAGGTAAATGTGACCAGCCCGACGGGCATTCGGGAGATTGATCGATTGAGTGATGTGAGGTTGGGGCATCAGGTGATTGAGTGGTTGGAAAAAGCCTAAAAGAAGATGAGGGAGATGGGGAAGCCTGATGCAGGAGACGTGGGAGATCTTAGGGGCAGGACCCATGTGTCTGCCCAATGCAGGATTTAAAGAGGTAAAAAACATGTCTAGATTGGGACGTCGTCAATTTATCCAGTACGGTTCATTTGCAGTGGGCACTGGGGTCTTAGCCGCATGCGCTGGTCAAACCACGGCCCCCGAAGAAACCGCCGACACTTCAGACGTCGAGATTTCAGAATCCGCCGCGACGGGCGAACTCACCAAAGTCGCCTATGGCACCAACTGGTATGCCCAGGCCGAGCATGGCGGCTTTTATCAAGCCGTCGCCACCGGCATCTACGCTGACCACGGTCTGGATGTCACCATCCAGATGGGAGGCCCCCAGGTCAACGGCACCCAGCTGCTTATGGGGGGCGCGGTCGATTTCTTTATGGGTTACACCGCCGACGCTATCAACGCCGTGGTCGAAGACATTCCTAAAATCACCGTGGCGGCCATGTTCCAAAAAGACCCCCAGGTGATTGTTGCCCACCCCGACCAGGGCATTGCCGACCTGGCTGACCTCAAGGGCAAACCGATCTTTATCTCTAAGGCCGCAAACGTTACCTACTGGCCGTTTCTCGCCGCCAAATACGGCTTTAGCGAAGAGATGAAGCGCAACTACAACTTCAACCCGGGTCCGTTTTTGCAAGACAAAAACTCAGCCCAGCAGGGCTACCTTAGCTCCGAGCCTCTGTCAATTAGCAAAGAAGGTGGCTTTGAGCCCACCGTTTTCTTGCTGGCAGACTATGGTTACGACCCCTATTCCACCACCATCGAAACGCGCAAAGAGCTGGTGGAGCAAGACCCAGACCTGGTGCAGCGGTTTGTCGATGCGTCGATCAAGGGCTGGTACAGCTACTTTGAAAACCCGGAGCCGGGTAACGAGTTAATCAAAGAAGCTAACCCCGAGATGACCGA
>JBCDDJ010000437.1:0-5625 GCA_039180385.1 Cyanobacteria bacterium P01_G01_bin.38
GATGTGGATAATTTGGCCCGCTTTCTAAAGCGGATTTCGAGCCAGTACCGCTATGGCCGAGATCTCACCCTGAATGGACTCAAAAAAGCCATTTCAGAAGTCCTGGTTGCCTTCCCCGTCTACTGTACCTACATCAACCAGGGCGGCATTACCAAAACCGATCTCAAATATATCCAGCAGGCAATCCAGACCGCCAAGCGCCAAATCCCTCAGCTGGTTAACGAGCTAAACTTGATCGAGAAATTTTTGCTACTCGAATACGAATATTCGCTGCCCGAAGAAGAACGCGCCCAGTGGCTGCATTTTGTCATGCGGCTGCAGCAGTTTACTGGCCCGCTGATGGCCAAGGGCATCGAAGATACCCTGTTTTATGTCTACAGTCGCTTTATTTCCCTCAACGAAGTCGGGGGCTCCCCTAACCAGTTTGGGGTGTCGGCCAAGGCGTTTCATCAGTACCACCAAAGTCAGGTGGAGCACTGGCCCCAAACCATGAATACCACCTCAACCCACGACACCAAGCGCAGCGAAGACGTGCGGGCTCGCCTCAACGTGCTGTCTGAGCTGCCCGAGCGCTGGGCCGCTGATGTCAAAACCTGGAGTCAGCTCAACAGTAAGCTCAAGCAAACCGACGGCGACCGCCAAATTCCCGATGCCAACGACGAATATTTTCTCTACCAAACCCTGGTCGGGGCCTATCCCTTTGATGAAGCCGATCTGCCTGAGTTTACAGAACGGATCAAGGCGTATGTCGTTAAAGCCGTACGCGAAGCCAAAGTCCACACCGCCTGGCTACAGCCCGACAGCGCTTATGAAGAAGGGTTTGTCAAGTTTGTTGACCAGATTCTAAAACCAGGCTCAAAAAATAAGTTTTTGAGTAAGTTTCGCCCCTTTTGGGAAATTATTGCCGACTACGGCCTCTACAATTCTCTCTCCCAGACACTTTTGAAGATCACTGCCCCCGGGCTGCCTGACTTTTATCAAGGAACCGAGTTTTGGGACTTTAGCCTGGTCGACCCCGATAACCGTCGTCCGGTTGATTACAAGGCGCGGATGGCCTCTCTTAAAGCGCTGAAATCTGAGAGCAGCGACATTTTAGGGCTGTGTACCAAGCTGCTAGATCACCGCCAGGATGGCCGCATCAAGCAGTTTATGATGATGCGAGCGCTGGCGGTGCGCAACCAATATCGCGCCGTGTTTGAAAAAGGCAGTTACATCCCGGTGCAGGTGATGGGGCCTTACGAGGGCCAGGTGATTGCCTTTGCCCGACAGCACGAGCAGCAAACCGTGGTCACAGTGGTGCCCCGATATCTCACCGAGCTGATCAAACCGGGTAAATATCCCCTCGGCGAGGCTGTTTGGGCAGATACCGTTATCGAAATACCTAACAGTCTTGTGAACAGCGGAGACGCACCCTGGCAAGAAGGCATCACTGAGCAAAACCTGGGAACCGGCAACGTGTTCTCCGTGGGGCAAATTTTGCACTATTTTCCTGTGGCGCTGTTGGTGAATGAAGGGGCGGCTTAGGTGGGTAGTGAGTAGTGCCGCTGTAATTGTTATTACCTTGACAAAATAACAGCACGCATTGTGATACGGGCTTACATCGCTTATGATCGCCTTACTTAGCTTTAGAAACTAGCTCCCATCATCCAGGGCTAAACAGCAAGCTGCTCAGGTATTCAAGGCAATTGACGCCTGGGCTAGCTGAATGTTGTCGTCTCGATGTTGCTAGCGCAAGTTTCACCGCTCCGTCAAGGGGCGGTATGACAGATCGGTTTGCGATCGCATTCCCAGGTTTGTCGACTTTTAATCAAATTAAGTTTAAACTTCAAAGATAATGCGCTGTCCCAGGGCACAGACACCTGTGCTGGCCATAATGGGCCTGTGTATTACCAGATTTATAGCCAATCTCCATAGCCAATGCCCTGACGTGTTTGGGCATTCTGAGGCCACTATCGCCAAGCGGTTAACCATTCTCGGTGCCTAAGCGATAGGGCTAAGGCTTTGCTGTGAAAGCGTCCTAATGACTGGGGCGCTTGTGCGTTGCCCCTGTGCTTTTCAAACCCGACCCCTGAACATTTTGCACTCAGCCGAGAGGATTGCAGCCTGTGACCGTTACTCCCCTAAAGCTACAACCAACCCTGACTGATGCCCAGATTGGTGCTGTCCGCGTCTATATTAAGCAAACCTGGCGTACCCTGTCGCGATCGCTAGAACACATTGTTGAGGCTGCCAAAGACGAAAAAGTTGAGCATGCCCCAAACACCCCGTGGCCCGTCTATGTCTCTCACCTCGAAGACCTGGACCAGGCCAAGGCGACGCTGGCGGCGACGCTTTCTCCTGACTTGCTGGCTCAGATTGAGCTGCGCGTGCTACCGGCGGATATGGACCAAATCCAAGAGCACGGGCTGCTCTACCTGCCCCACGACTATGTGGTGCCCGGCGGGCGCTTTAACGAGATGTACGGCTGGGATAGCTACTTTATCTTGCTGGGGCTGCTACAAGACGGCGAGATTGAGCTGGCCAAGAGCATGGTTGATCAGCTTTTATACGAAGTCGATCACTACGGCACGGTGCTGAACGCCAACCGCACCTACATGCTCAATCGGTCACAGCCGCCCATCTTAACCCGCATGGTGCTTAAGCTCTATGAGTATTTGCAAGATCGAGCCTGGTTGCGATCGCTACTGCCCACCCTGCAAAACTATTACTTTTACTGGACGGTGCCACCCCACCTTAACCAGATCACCGGCCTCTCCCACTACAACGCGCTGGGCAATGGCCCGGCCCCTGAGGTGGTCTGCTCTGAGCGTGACGAAACGGGTCACACCCACTACGATCGGGTGCAGGCTTACTATCGCCATAACGAGGTGCCTGACTATGACACAGCACTTTATTACAATCACGAACAAGACTGCCTGACTGAGCAGTTTTACCAGGGCGATCGCTCCATGCGAGAGTCTGGGTTTGACATTACCAATCGATTTGGTCCCTTTAGCGCCGACATTGTGAACTATGCCCCAGTCTGTTTAAACGTGTTGCTCTACCAGATGGAGCGAGACATCGCCCAAATTAGCGAGATCATCGGCCACTATCACGGCATCGCCCATTGGCTGCACCAGGCTGAGCAACGCCGACAGCGCATCGACCACTATCTGTGGGATGCAGAGGCCGGTCTTTATTTTGACTACAACTTCCGTACTGAGGAACGTCGCGCCTATGAGTTTGCGACGACATTTATGCCTCTGTGGGCGGGGTTAGCTTCAAAAGAACAGGCCCGTCAGGTGGTGGCAAATTTGTCTAAGTTTGAGGCCCCTGGTGGGCTGCTGACCAGCACCCACATCTCCGGCAACCAGTGGGATGCCCCCTTTGGCTGGGCACCGCTCCAGCTGTTTGCGGTGGAGGGGCTGCGTCGTTACGGATATAAAACTGAAGCCGATCGTCTCTCTGAGAAATTTCTCAAGATGGTGGTCAAAGAGTTTGAAGCCAGCGGCACCCTGGTCGAGAAATACGATGTCGAACGCTGCTCCGCCAATGTCTCGGATGAGATTCACTTTGGCTATAGCTCTAACGAGATCGGCTTTGGCTGGACCAATGGGGTAGTGCTAGAGCTGCTGGCGATGATGGAAAGATAGATCACTGAGTCTGCCGCCAAGACACCGGGTTTCTCCAGGCAGGTCGCCATCGTCCCAAAGCCGCTGCCAGAAACCCGGTGTCTTGCTAGAGCCAATACCGTCTCGAATCGGAAATTGGGCCTCTTTGCTACCATAAGTATCTGAGAGCTAGCCCCCAAACCCACGGTTTCTTATTGATGATCTCAACCTAAAGCCATGACCCAGGCTATCGTTAGACCCTTAAGCTTTGCCGATTTCCTTGAAACTTGCCCCGACGATAGCAGACGCTACGAGCTAGTCAATGGTCAAATTATTGAACTCATGGCTACCCGCGCCCACGGCGACGTTGCTGACTTTATTTACGAGGCCTTTCGCGACGAAGTCAAGCGCCTCAAGCTCAGCTACAAAATCACCCGCTTTGGCTCGGTCAAAACAACCCGCGACGATGGCCTTGAGCAAGGTCGCACCCCCGACGTCAGCGTGATCGATCGACACTGTTGGAATGCTGACCTAAAAGCCTATACCGTGTTAGAGGAGCCCATTCAGCTGGCGGTTGAGGTCACCTCTACCAATTGGCGTGATGACTACCTTTACAAACTGGCTGAGTACGAAGCCCTGGGCATCCTTGAGTACTGGATTGTGGATTATTTGGCCCTGGGGACAGCTCGATATATCGGTTCGCCCAAGACACCGACGATTTCGGTCTATCAGCTGGTCGAGGGTGAGTATCAGCTACAGCAGTTTCGATCCCAGGACCGCATCCAGTCACCGACTTTCCCAGGGCTTCAGTTGAGCACTCAATCCATCTTTGACGCCGTAGGTGGATAGATAACGTTGCCGAATAGAAACCGGGTTTCTTCGAGAGTATTGTCATTGTCTGAAAAGTTGTCACTAGAAACCCGGTTTCTGGCCACAGCCGATCACTCCGGCGCACCGATCACTGTAAATGCAGCCCAATCATGGGGGTCAGGATGACTTTCCATCGTCGCCAACATCGCCTGCCGCAGGGCTTGTGACTTGGTTTGCCCCTGCACCAACTGCTGATAAAACGCCACCATCAACACCGCCGTCGAGTCATCCGCCACCTGCCATAGCGACGCCATCACGCTGTTTGCCCCCGCCCCCAAAAAGGCGCGAGAGAGACCAATCACCCCGTCGCCCGTGATCCGCCCGCGCCCGGTGTCACAGGCGCTTAACACCACCAGCTCTGCCCGCAGCGACAGGTTTGAAATCTCATCCGCAGTCAACAGTCCGTCTTGTTGTGCCACCGGAGCCAGCGCCAGGGCTCCCTGGAGCGGCTGGGTCTCATTAAAAAAGCCGTGGGTGGCGAGATGGATCAGGCTGGCCTGGCTGATCTGCTGTTTTACCGCTGACTCAGTAGCCATTGCCTGCAGCAGAGGTTGAGTAGATAAGATGGGCGCAATCTCCTGAGCCTCTTGCTCGGCAAAGGGCAGGGCGGCAAAGGCAGCGGGCATGGGGCTGGGGTTGCCGACCACCAGCGGAGATTGTTGCCAGGCGTTGGAAGTTGCCGTCTGACGGGTGAGCCCTAAGACTTGAATCGCGGGGGCAGTGGAGATAGTGTGTTGTTCGATTAAGAATTGCCCGGTGGCATTTTTTAAGGCGGGGAAGGGTACTAAAAAGAGTTGTTCTTGAGGAATGAAAATCACCTGAGCTTCTGGGTCTTGGGGCAGCCAATGGGCAATCGGGTCAATCAACAGTTCATGGAGTTCTTGCAACTGCGCGGTGTCATTGAGTGAGCCCGTTGACCATGGATTATTTTGAGGGGTGCCTTGACCAATGAGACTCACCTCAGAGATGGGTACGGTTGGGTTTGGCAGACTAATCTCAGGATGGTCAAGGGTGACGGTGGCCGCCGCCGCATCCACTGAGACCACGGTGTAAGGGGCCAGGGTGGGGACATCGCCAATGCGAGTCACCTGATCGCCAGTTTTAATCTGAGCTGGGCTCACAAAGCTACCGCCTCGGGCTTTGATCTGGCTGCGAGCAGTTTGTA
>JBCDDJ010000438.1:0-5608 GCA_039180385.1 Cyanobacteria bacterium P01_G01_bin.38
CTCAGCCGCTACCGCGCTAAAGCGGGACAAAAGGCTCCCCATGATCAAGAAAAGCCCTGCGATAAATCGTTAGGGCACGTATTGTATCCTCACATGCAATTCCGAGGATACCATCATCACTATACGTTAACGTCGTCAGACGATCTCAGCCGCTGTGTCCCAGAAAGGGCATCAAACGATATGCTCAATTGCTGCAGCAACAAGCATGCATTCCCAAGAGCAGTGTCCACCGCCATAAACAAGCCTTAAAGCAGCGCCATCAATATCCAGAATCTCTGTTATGGGATACCTCTGCTGGTGAGCAATGGTTAAACCGGTTAGTGGTAGCGGCTATCTATGTGTTTGAGATCAAACGTGGTGTGGGTGTCGATGAGACATGGTTTGAACAAACCATTCTAGCAATGATAGAGTTGGGTTCAGGCTATCTCTTGATTTAAGAAAGGCACTATTGGACGACCATGAGACGACGTGGTCGACCCGCAGATGAACAGCCTCCCCCTCTCAATCCTGAAGACATTTCCTTCCATACTCTACCCACTCCTTTCCTGCGAGATCACGTTCCAAACCCAGATTTATCAAACCCTTGAGCAGTGTCTACGGCATCGCGATCGTCGTGGAACAACAACTTTTTCTGGAGGGGGTGCCTGGTAACCCACCGCCACCGCCGCCACCTACCAGCGTCTACCGTGAAAATGTTTTGATTTTTGTGTGAGCGCTTTTTTCTTAAGCGAAAAAGCGTTCTGGGAATAGGATAGCAAAATGTGACAAGGCTGCTCTCCAATTCTTAATGGGTCTGTTCCACTTCTCCGTAATGTTGTTGAGGGCTAGGTACATCAGCCTGAATACCGCATCTTCGCTGGGAAAAACAGCTTTTATCTTAATCACCTTGTGCAAAGAGCGATTGACCGACTCAATGGCATTCGTGGGATGGATGACACGGCGAATTTCCATCGGATAGTCGAATATGAGAATGACATTCTCCCAGTGCCGAATCCAGACCTGCGAGACGGCTGGGTAAGCTGCGTCCCATTTTGCGGCAAAGGCATCGAGGGCAGCTTCTGACTCAGCTAGAGTCGCGGCTTGGTAGATGGGCTTAAGGTCAGCGGCAACGGCCTTTCTGTCCTTTCACGTGGTTGAGTTCATCAACCAGGGGGCGTTCAACTAGCCGTTTTTCCAATCTGACTCATCAGATCAGACTGGCCGAGGATATCTTCTGGACTAGAGGAATTCAGTCATCCCTGCGTAAAATATTCAACAGCTAACAGTTTTATGATGCCTTATTCTCATCAGACATGTTGCACTTTTGTGAAATTGACGCGTCTCTTCTCTGATAACAACCTTGCAGGTAAGGTGAATAACTTTGGGTTGACTTCCACGTATCGTATGAATTAGTTGAGATTGCTTGACTACAAAGTCTTTCAGAAAAACTATTTTCAGGAGATCACGTACGATGATTATCGTTATGAAGTCTGGTACACCAACAGCAGAAATCGAACGGGTTAGTGAAGTCGTTCGTAGTTGGAATATCACAGCTGACAAGATCGTGGGTAAACACAATACTGTGATTGGATTGATTGGAGAGACCGCAGAGATCGATCTTCAACATGTCCAGGCGCTCAGCCCCTCGATTGAGAGAGTCGTGCGGGTCCAACACCCTTTTAGACGAGTCAGCCGAGAGTTCCGGCACGGAGAAGCCAGTGATGTTGTTGTCCCAACCCCCAACGGGACCATCACCTTTGGAGAAGATTGCCCTATTGTTCACGTGGCGGGTCCCTGCTCTGTGGAAAGTGAACTCATGATTGTTGAGACAGCGAAACGCTTGAAGATAGCGGGCGCGCAGTTCCTACGGGGGGGGGCTTATAAGCCTCGCACCTCGCCCTATAGTTTCCAGGGGCATGGTGAGACGGCCCTCAATTGGCTGGCAGCGGCTCGCACGGAAACGGGCTTGGGCATTATCACCGAGGTGATGGATACCGCTGATCTCGATAAGGTGGCTGCTGTGGCCGATATCATCCAGATTGGAGCCCGCAATATGCAAAACTTCCCGCTGCTCAAAAAAGCAGGCGCTCAAGACAAACCCGTTCTGCTCAAGCGGGGCATGTCAGCCACGATTGAAGACTGGTTGATGGCGGCTGAGTATATCCTGGCGGGGGGCAATTCAAACGTCATTCTCTGTGAGCGGGGTATTCGCACGTTTGATCGCAAGTACACGCGCAACACGCTTGATTTATCGGTTGTCCCGGTTTTGCGATCGCTTACCCATTTGCCGATCATGATTGACCCCAGTCATGCGACCGGTAAGTCAGAGTATGTCCCGAATATGGCGATGGCTGCGATCGCAGCTGGCGCTGATGCGCTGATGATTGAGGTGCACCCAGATCCCGCCGAAGCGCTCTCTGACGGTCCACAGTCTCTCACCCCTGATCGCTACAGGACATTAATGCGAGACATGGCAGCCATTGGCAGGACCGTAGGCCGCTGGTCTCAATCCTATGCTCTCTCGACAGCGGAGCCAGTCGAGTACTCAGCCCTGAGCCCAATCATGTAAGGCCGGGTGGTTGCCCCAGGCAGCTCGCTCGCTCACCTGACCCTCATTTAAGTAAGCAAGGAGACATATGAATAGCACGTCTTTAAAGCCAACTCAGAAAACCCTGTCTCAATTGCCTCAGACAAACTATGCGGAGGCAGCGGTGACGGTTGGAGAAGCGCCGCTCACCCTTGACGATGTTACCCGGGTATCCAGGCAGGGTATCCAGGCCCGATTGACAGACAATGACCAGATTTTGCAAGGAGTCCAAGCCTCCTGTGACTACATCGCAGATGCGGTGGCCTCTGGTACGCCCATTTACGGGGTGACCAGCGGGTTTGGCGGAATGGCTAACGTGGTGATTTCACCCCAGCAGGCGATCGATTTGCAAAACAACCTGATGCGGTATCACAAAGTCGGTGCCGGCCAGAGACTCTCTACAGCCGATGTCCGGGCGGCCATGCTCCTGCGAGCCAACTCCCATTTGCAGGGAGCCTCCGGCATTCGCCTGGAGCTGATCCGACGCATTGAGACCTTTCTCAATGCCGGGGTTACCCCCCATGTATACGAGTTTGGCTCTATCGGTGCCAGCGGCGACCTGACACCATTGGCCTACATTACAGGCGCATTAACGGGGACAGATAGCAGCTATACCGTTGACTTTAATGGCGAAACGCTAGCCGCCCCGGCTGCCCTCTCTCGGCTGGGGTTGTCGCCCCTGCCCCTGCTCCCTAAAGAAGGGTTGGCGATGATGAATGGCACCTCAGTCATGACCGGCATCGCCGCCAACTGTGCCTACGATGCGCGGACTTTACTGGCCCTGACGATGGGGGTTCATGGGCTGATGATACAAGGGTTAAACGGCACCAATCAGTCGTTTCATGCCTTTATCCATCAGTGTAAGCCCCACCCGGGTCAGACTTGGGCCGCGGCCTGTATGCTCGATCTCCTGACCGACTCCCATCTGATCCGGGATGAACTCGATGGGACCCACGACTATCGAGGTCAGCAGCCCATCCAAGATCGCTATTCTCTCCGCTGTTTGCCCCAATACCTAGGGCCGATTGTAGAAGGCGTCGAACAGATTGTCAGACAAATTGAGGTTGAGGTCAACTCAGCCACTGACAACCCGCTGATTGATGTCAACAACCAGGCCAGCTACCACGGCGGTAATTTTCTCGGACAGTATGTGGGCACTGCCATGGATCATCTCCGCTATTGTCTCGGTCTGTTGGCTAAGCATATCGATGTCCAAATTGCGCTCCTGGTTTCTCCTGAGTTTAATCACGGGCTGTCAGCCTCATTAGTCGGGAATACTCAGCACCCGATCAACATGGGGCTCAAAGGGTTACAAATCACCGGCAACTCTCTGATGCCGCTGTTGAGCTTCTATGGCAATCCGATTGTGGATCGCTTTCCCACCCATGCCGAGCAGTTTAACCAAAACATCAACAGTCAGGGGTTTAATGCCGCCAATTTAGCCCGTCGCTCGATCGATATCTATCAACACTATCTGGCGGTTGCCCTGATGTTTGGGGTGCAGGCCGTAGACTTGAGAGCACATCAGATGGCCGGTTGTTACGATGCCAGCCAGCATCTCTCGCCCATGACCCGACAGCTCTATTTGGCCGTGCGAGAGGTGCTGGGCTGTCCACCGTCCACCCAACGACCCTACATCTGGAATGATGACGAGCAAGGGCTCGATCAGCACATTACTCGGCTGACGACAGATATTGCCACTGAGGGCCGAGTTGTTCAAGCCCTATCTCCGGTCCTGTCTAGCTTTATGGGGAGACAGGGCTCATGAATATCACCCACCATATCGAACGGGCCAGTCAGTTACATCCCGACAAGATCGCCCTGATATTTGAAGGCAGCGCGCTGACTTACTCAGACCTCAATCAACGGGCCAATCGCCTAGCCAATGGATTACGAGAACTGGGCATCACCTTGGGCGATCGAGTGGCGCTCTTGTTGCCCAACAGTTCAGACTTTGTGATTGCTTATCTCGGTATCTTAAAGCTCGGAGCAATTGCGGTTTCACTCAATGTGATGCTCAAAAGCAGTGAGATCGAATTTATTCTCAATGACTGCACTGCCAGAGCGCTGATCACCACTGAGGCGCTCAGCCAAGAGGCCATGCGGGCCAACGCACCGAGCTTAGAGACTGTCTTGATTGCAGACGGGCAGCCCAACCCAGGCGTCAGTCTAACCCACCTGATGGCGGCGGCTTCGCCGGTAGCAAACGCGGTTGAGATGGCAGGTGATGCCCCTGCAACGATTGTCTACACCTCAGGCACCACTGGGTTTCCCAAGGGGGCGGTCCTCTCCCATCGCAATATCATCTCTAATATGGATGCCCAACGCCGCTGTTGCAACATGGGCGACGACGACCGACTCTTACTTTATCTGCCGCTCTTTCATTGCTTTGGTCAAAACGCGATCCTCAACAGCGGGCTGGGAGCAGGGGCCACGATCATTTTGCAACGCCGATTTAAGCCAGAGCAGGTGCTAGATGCGATCGCAACCGAGCGGGTCACCATGGTCTTTGGCGTCCCCACTGTGTTTATCAAACTGCTGAATTGGGATACCTCGGGCTATGACCTGAGCTCTGTGCGCTTTTACTTTTCCGCCGCAGCCCCTTTACCGGTTGAGATGGCCCAGCGGTGGCGAGAAAAGCACGGACACCTCATTCATGAGGGGTATGGGATGACCGAGACCGCTCCCTGTGCCTGTTATAACCATAGCGTGAAATATAAGTTTGGCTCCATTGGCACTCCCATTCAAGATGTCGAGATGAAGGTGGTCAAAGAGAATGGGGCAGAGGCCCTGCCGGGTGAAGTGGGCGAGATTATTATTCGCGGGCCCAATGTCATGCTGGGCTATTGGAATCGCCCGCTGGATAACCTTAAAGTCCTCAAGGCAGGCTGGTTTTACACAGGCGATGTGGGCCACATAGATGATGAAGGATACTTTTACATTGTTGATCGCCTCAAAGACATGATTAATGTCTCTGGGTTCAAGGTGTACCCTGCTGAGGTTGAAAATATCCTCTATCAACATCCGGCGATTGCTGAGGTC
>JBCDDJ010000439.1:0-5595 GCA_039180385.1 Cyanobacteria bacterium P01_G01_bin.38
AAGTATGGCTCAAACACCCTTGACTGATCTTCTGGGCTGATGCCTCTGCCGGTGTCTTGGATGGCAATTGCCCACCGCTCTGCTTCAGCGGTGTAGCAGATGATGCTAATCGTGCCTTCATCGGTGTAGCGGATAGCATTGCTGATCAGATTTGTCAAAATTTGCTGTAGCCGCAGCGCGTCGGTGCTAACCTCACTGGGGGCGCGATCGCAATCAATGACAAAGGTCAGCGGTTTATCCTGCGCGATGGGTTTGAGAGCCTCTACCACTGTCTGAATGAGGGGAGTCACCTGCACTGATTCTATCGTCAGATTGATCGGCTGATCTCCTCGACGAGAGACCTCTAATGCATTGTTAATCATGCGCAGCAGCTGTCGCCCGTTGTTGACAATGCGCTCGATTTGCTCGATCTCTAACGACGACCCGGTTGCTTGGGCAAGCTGCTGTCGCTGCTTACGCAACAAAAGCGAAGAAAACCCAATAATAGAATTGAGCGGGGTTTTGAGTTCGTGGGCCAGGAACGATACCTCATCTTTTTGAGTTTGGACCAGGCGGGACAGCTCTTGGTTGGTCAACAACAGCTGTCCCTGGACCTGTTCGGCCATTCTCATCCGATGCTGAACGTAGTTTTCCAGGGAAATCATCACCGCCTCATCCAAAACATTGTCAATCTTACGTACTGCTTCTAGGGCTTCTGCAACGGTGCCGGTGCTCAGCTCAGGCTCCAATGCCGTCAAAACAACATTGCGCAAGATTCGATATTCTCGCACGACTTCAGCGGTATCAAAACCTTGCTCAGCTCGAACAGCGCCATGCTCCAGGGAGTTTTCTTCGAATTCTTGATCTTGATCGGTAAACGCTGCCGTCAGCAGCGTTGCAACCGCTTCTAGCACATCAGGTAGCCCGTTATGGACGGCTTCGTAGGTGAGACCCCTAGCGCTTTCGATATCCAGGTCGCGACGGACCGCTTCTACCCAGGTATCGATAATTTGATCGACTTTATCCAACAAGGCCCGACCGAGATCTTTCATGACTGTCTATGTCGCTATGGGTTAAGGCATTATAGTCCTAAACCATCCAAAATTTATTGCTTTATGCATCACAAATTTCATTCTGGATTTCATTCTAAAGATAGAATATGCCGCCCGATGTATCCGCTAACATAGCAGCGACCTGGATATCGGTGACCCTTTATGTATCTGATTGTTGTGGGTGCTGGCCCCGAAGGAATTCGTTTTATCGACATGGCGGCGGCTCAGCATGAGGTCATCTTGATTGAAAAAGATGAGCAAAGGGCTAGAAAAGTTCTCAAAGAAAATAACATTCGAGTTTTGCGAGGGGATATTGCTGAAGACAACATCTTGCAGGAAGCGGAGATTGACCGCGCTGATGCCATTGTAGCCACCACCCATGACGACTCGACAAACCTGATGGCCATGGTTTTGGCTAAAGAATATGGCGTGAAAACCTGCATCAGCTTGATCAACCAGCAGTCCCACAGTCAGATGTTTGAACGATTAGGCGTACACGTTGTCGAAGATCCGGCAGGTATTGTGGCTCGCCAGCTCTATCAGTGTGTAGGCGCTGAATGAAAATCCAACTGGCGGCTATCAGTCACGATGTTGGCAAGGTCTTACAGATTCCGGCTGGAATGCTGCTGTTGTCACTGCCTGTCTGCTTAGTCGCTCAAGAGTGGTTTGCACTCGTCCCTTTTATGGCAACCCTACTGGGGACAATCGCTGTCAGTCAACTGCTTCAGTTTTTAGGTCGTAAGGCCAAGACAGCCTCCCAGGGTCAAACTTTGATCAGTGTTGCCCTCGGCTGGGCATTGGTCTCTGGGTTGGGGGCGCTGCCGCTGTGGTTGACCGCGTTCTCTCTTGGGGCCGATGCATCACCGACGATGGCTAACTTTGGCAACGGTTTGAATGCGCTCTTTGAGTCCTTTTCGGGTTTTACCAGCGCGGGGTTAACCATGACTCTCCACCCGAGCGAGCTGCCTGTCAGCTTACAGTGGTGGCGATCGTTTATGCAGTGGGTCGGCGGGGTGGGGGTAATTACCCTGGCGATCGCATTGCTAGAGCCTAACCAGGGCAACTATGAGCTTTATCAGGCGGAGGGACGCCAGGCTCACCTTCGCCTTACTATCAGCCGGACAGTGAGGCGCATCTGGTTCATCTATTTGGGTTGCACGGTCGCGGGTACGTTGTTATTTTTGGCCGTTGGCATGTCTGGGTGGGCGGCGCTTAACCATAGCATGAGTGCCCTCTCTACCGGCGGGTTTAGCATTACCGACGACAGCATGAAACCTTACAGCGCTCCGATCAAGCTGGCAATCATGCTGATGATGGTGTGCGGTGCGATCGCGTTTAACAGCCTTGACCAAATTATCGAGCGCCGTCAGCTGTCTGCACTGTGGCGAGATCATCAGCACCGCCTGCTCGCCGTGCTTCTAGCCCTGGGCATTGGCCTGATTGGGCTAGAACAATTTGTCACCCGGGGCCAGTTTGAATGGATAGACAGCGCATTTCAGTGGACATCGGCACTGACTACCTGCGGCTTTAGCACCCAGTCACTCCAATCTTGGAGCAGTAGCAGTAAATTAATGCTGAGTCTAGCGATGGTTTTGGGGGGTGCCGCCGGGTCAACGGTAGGCGGGCTCAAACTTAGCCGCGTCCTCTTACTGGGCAGAGTCGTCACTTGGCAGCTTCAGAAAACGCTGCTGTCTCCTCGACAACTCTTACCCCGCAGATACAACGGTAGACTCCTTACGCCGGAACAGGCTAATCGCCAGGTCGAAGAGGCCACTGTGCTAGCCGCTCTGTGGATAACAAGCATTTTTATCAGCGTCCTGATTTTGCTCAAGGTGGTGCCTGCTGAGTATAGCCTGGGCGACATTATTTTTGAGGTCAGCTCTGCTTTGGGTGCAGCTGGTCTGTCCACGGGTATCACCTCACCTTCTCTCCACTGGATAGGTAAATGCTTGCTGATAGTTTTAATGTGGATGGGGCGGCTTGAGATCATCCCAATTTTGATGCTGATTGGGGCCCCTTGTAGCCAGCTCATCCGCTTGATACGCAAATAGCTTCAATAAAACTTCGCCGTATCTTCCTATCCTCATATTGGTCTGATTAAACCAAGGGTCTGACCCAACCATTGGTCTAGTCAAAAAACGAGGTTGTAGACAGCCATTTGTCCACAGCCTCGTTTTCAATATTAAAGGATGGAGTTTGAACACTCCAGAAACCCTACATTGCAGAAGGATACACGCTATCTGCAAAGAAGACGGGCTTCTCACTGTACTCGGCTTCGAGCTGCTCTTGGACACTCAGATCCCAGGTTAGATCGTAGTCGCGCTCAACATCGGCGGCGATATAGGGCCGCAGGACACCCGTGACGACAACTTCCTCAGATGTATCTTCAGATAGCGAAGGGACTTCAAAACGGCTAACGACTAGCAAATCATCTTCGCCAATAATCTCATCACCGTCAATGCTGAAAACATCCCCTGCGTAAATATCATCTACGGTGCCTTTTACCGCAATCGTTTTGTTGTAAAACTGCTCAGGGTTTTCTGAAATCTCGCTAGGCTCAGGTGCCAACGCCAGGGACTCTGCTAAGATAACTGCCTGCTCTTCGTAGTCTGCGTACAGCTCAGGGTCCAGATCCAGACCATACTCAGTCTCAACGTCTGCCACAATCAGCTGGGCAACCTCACCCGTCACCTGGATCTGCTGGCCTTCGCCCTCGGGCAGTGCCAGAGCTTGCTCAGACACGTTGATGACCAAAACACTGTCACCTTCAAACAGGCCTTCCTCTTTCATCAAGAAAGAAGAGCTATCAATCATTTCTTCCGCTTCGCCGCGGACCGACACACTTTGGCCAAGGAGCTGGTTGGTTTCCTCAGCGACTGCTTCGATATCAGCATTCGCTTCTTCTCTAGGCGTCGTGGCTTCTGGGGCACAGGCAGGCAAAACAACAGCCGCCAGTAGTGCAGCCCCCAATAATCTGGCCGCTGCCGGTTGATTAAATCGAGAGAAAATATTCATGGGCATAAACCTCTAGACAACAGTTTCAGAGGTTTCACATCTGAAACTTAACGTGCAATGTTTTACCGAAACATTGCTCTGTCAAAGTTAGACAAAAAAACAGTCCATGCCCTCTAGCGTAAAGGATAGATTTTGACTGCTTTCTGCCTAACTTGAGTGATAGGTAATCCTTCATAATGAAAGGCATTAAATACTGCAAAAGTGTCTAATCACATTTTATAGATAAGATATCTCTCTACAGACAGAGGTGGGTTTCTGGAGGCTTGTGTAATCTTACTTGATGGCTACTCTAGCTAGTAGATCGCTCTTATCTATGGATCAAGTAAAATCTACCAAGCGCTAGAGCAAAGTATTCTAACGAGCGTAGGCCTTATAGATAAGCAAGCAAGACAAGATTGCCAATTAGGGAATGCAGGTGAAAAAACGGCTTAAGAAGGGTATTACTGGAGTTCTAGGGTTTACCACCTTACTCTTGTTATGGGGGCTAATAGAGCCTTATATATTAGAGGTTAAAGCAGAGAAAGCTACGGTGCCGCAGCTGCCTGAGGTTTGGGAAGGTCAGCGCATTGGTCAAGTCTCAGATTTTCAATTAGGCATGTGGCTGCACAACATTAATGCAGCCCGGCGTAGTATAAATTTGCTGGTCGAAGAACGCCCCGCGGCTGTTATTATCAGTGGCGACTTTATCTACAAATCTCTGCCGAATGCTGAGCAAGAAATTAGCAAGGTTTTGGATGTGCTCAGGCCTTTGACGGAGGCGAATATTCCCACCTACGCTGTGCTAGGCAATCACGACTACAGCCACAAACCCCCCATCGAATCATTAGGCCAACAAATTGCAGCGGCGTTAGAAGAAACCGGCATCCAGGTCCTCCAAAATGAGGCTGTTGTTCTCGAACATCCTGATGGTGACCATCCTGACGCACTTTACTTAGTGGGTGTGGGCTCGCTGGTGGCTGAGCATGACAAAGTAGAGCAAGCCCTATCACAGCTAGATGCAGACAGTCCTCGCATTGTTGCAATGCATAATCCTGGGTCCTTTCAAAAATTTCCGGCAGAAAGTGCCCCCTTTTCGATGGCAGGGCATACCCACGGAGGACAGATTCGTCTGCCCTTTCTACCTGACTGGTCGTGGCTCACATTAGTCAAACAGGAGGAGGTTTATGGAGACGGCTGGATTGATGATTACGGTCAACCGGGTAATCGTATCTACGTCAATCGAGGTATTGGGTTTAGCGACATTCCAATTCGCCTCAACTGCCGTCCAGAAGTGACCCTTTTTACGCTTCAGTCATCTAGATAATCCGGATATACTTTAACAGTTCCATACATGCTCGCACTACCCATTTCAATTTCACTTTTCTGCGTAGCCGCCGGCGTTATTGCCATTGTGGGTACCCAATTGACAAGGGTAGCCGATCGGATCGCAGACAAAACTGGCTGGGGGGAGGCCATCGTCGGCGCGGTGATTCTCGGCGGTAGCACCTCACTACCTGGCATCATTACCTCCGTCAGCACAGCCTACCAAGGTTATGCCGAGCTAGCCGTG
>JBCDDJ010000440.1:0-5581 GCA_039180385.1 Cyanobacteria bacterium P01_G01_bin.38
ATGGGTGGTGAGATAAACAGTTCTGAGGCCCCCAAACCCCCAATACTGGGGGGCTCAGAGTTCCCAAAGTCGCTCAGAGGTCCAAGAGGTCAAGGACTCAAATACTATGGAACTAAACCTGGTCGATCTAAAACTTCCCCCTGAGAGCAACCTGATTTTGGGGCAAAGTCACTTTATCAAAACAGTAGAAGACCTCTATGAGGTGATGGTCAATGCGTCCGCTCAGATCCAGTTTGGGTTGGCGTTTTGCGAAGCCTCTGGGCCCTGTTTGATCCGCGCAGCGGGCAACAACAAATCACTCCAAGCTACCGCCGTTGAAAACGCCGAAGCCGTTGCCGCAGGTCACAGTTTTATCATTCTGATGCAGCAGGGGTTTCCGGTGAATGTGCTGAATGCTATTAAACAGTGTCCAGAAGTTTGTCCTATCTACTGCGCCACGGCGAATCCGGTGCAGGTCGTTGTTGCCACCAGTGAGCAGGGGCGCGGCATTCTAGGTGTGATTGATGGGGTTGCCCCCAAGGGGCTTGAGAGACCAGAGGACGTCACTGAGCGCCAACGATTTCTACGGCAAATTGGTTACAAGTTGTAAGCAACCATCATGGTTACACCCCTATCTACTCAATGTCGAAACCGTCTAACGGTACAAGGAACTGTTCAGGGAGTCGGATTTCGTCCGTTTGTATATCGGCTAGCCACAGAGTTGGGGCTAGCGGGGGGAGTTAAAAATACGTCCCAGGGAGTGATAATTGAGATTGAAGGTTCCGAAAGCGGGCTGGAACAGTTTTGGCAGCGGTTACAACAGGAGCTACCGCCCCACGCAACCATTCAGGCCCTGGAGCGAAAAGTCCTGCCAACCCAGGGACTAAGCCCGTTTCAAATCTGGTCTTCTGAAACAAACGGAGATGCTGTTAAAGCTCAGATTTTGCCAGATCTGTCGACGTGTGCCGAGTGTTTGCAAGACATTTTTGCTCCTCACGATCGCCACTATCAGTATCCTTTTACTAACTGCACCCACTGCGGTCCCCGCTTTAGCATTATCAGGGCACTGCCCTACGACCGCCGCCACACGACCATGGCGGCTTTTTCAATGTGCGCAGACTGCCAGACGGAATATGCCGATCCTGCCCATCGCCGTTTTCATGCTCAACCCAATGCCTGCCCTATCTGCGGCCCGCATCTAGAGTATTGGGAGGCGGGAGGCCGTCAGCTTGATGTGCCACTTCAGCGCGCGATCGCAGCCCTCCACCACGGCAAAATTATTGCCCTCAAAGGTCTCGGCGGATTTCAACTGCTTGTCGATGCCCAGAACCCTGCCGCCGTGCAGCGTCTGCGACAGCGCAAGGGTCGCCCCGATAAACCCCTGGCGCTGATGTATCCCACCCTGGAGCAGGTGCGGCAGCACTGTGAGGTGTCTAAGGCAGCAGCGACGTTGCTAACCTCGGCCCAGGCTCCCATTGTGCTATTGCCACGACGCACTGATATTTCAGACTTAGCCAAGGATATCGCCCCACTCAAGGCTGGACTGAGGGATGAGCTGGGGCCTTATCTTGGTGTGATGCTACCCACCACGCCGTTGCATCATCTACTAATGCGACAGTTCGGCTCACCCCTGGTAGCCACCAGCGGTAATCTGTCTGGTGAGCCAATTTGTACTGATGCGCAAGCGGCTTTTCAGCGGCTAGGTGCGATCGCAGACGGTTTCTTAATCCATAATCGTCGTATCCATCGCCCGGTTGACGACTCTGTTGTACAAATCATCCAGGGGCAACCCCAGATTTTACGCCATGCTCGAGGCTACGCACCACAGACGATTCAGCTTTCTAAACCGATCAATCCAGAGGCTCGGATTCTCGCGCTGGGTGCCCACCTCAAAAACACGATTGCTCTGTCTTTGGGCGATCAAATCGTGCTCAGCCAGCACCTTGGCGATTTAGATACCCCGCTGGCGCTCGAACGGTTGCAGCAGACGGTCACTGATTTTCTCTCTCTATACACCTGTCAGCCCACCGCCATTGCCTGTGACCTTCACCCAGACTATGGCTCCACCCGACTCGCCCATATCCTGTCCCAGCAGTGGGAGGTCCCGCTGATCCCGGTGCAGCATCACTATGCCCATGTATTAGCAGGGATGGCCGAACATCGTCTTGAGGCACCGCTGCTCGGCATCGCCTGGGACGGCACTGGCTACGGCCCGGATCAGACTGTTTGGGGGGGAGAATTTTTGCAAATTACAGAGCAGGGCTTTGAGCGCATCGCCCACTTTTTACCCTTTCCTCTGCCAGGGGGAGACATTTGTAGTCGAGAACCTCGACGATCAGCCCTCGGTTTGCTCTATGGCTGCTATGGAGAAGCGGCTTTCGAGATGACGGATCTGGTTCCGATGCAAGGCTTTTCTGCCGCTCAGCGTAATGTCTTGAAACAAATCCTCACTAACCAGATCAACACGCCGATGACCTCCAGCGTGGGGCGGCTATTTGATGGCATTGCCGCTCTCCTCAACCTGCATCAAACTGTCAGCTTTGAAGGTCAGGCAGCGATGGCGGTAGAGTTTAGCGCCGCTGAAATATCGGTTGACACCTCTACTGACATCTCGGTTGCCCAAGGCTATCCGTTTACCTTTGCAACTGCTCTACCGTACGTGATCGATTGGCGACCGATGATGCGAGCTATCGTACGGGAGCATCGTCAGAGAATCTCCCCAGCGATCATTGCGGCTAAGTTTCATCGCACGCTGGTCGAGATCATGGTCGACATTGCCCAACTCCTTGGCCATTCACAGATCGTGCTGACCGGCGGCTGTTTTCAAAATCGAATCCTGAGCGAGCAGGCCATTCAGCACCTTCAAGCCGTAGGGTTGACCCCCTACTGGCCCCAGCAGCTTCCCCCCAATGATGGCGGCATTGCCATGGGGCAGGTGCTCGCTGCCTTGCGTCATCTCCCAAATGCTCTCCGATACCCAGGAGTTAAATCATGTGCCTAGCTGTCCCCGGAAAAATCATCAGTATCGAAGGTGAAGCTCTCAACCGCATGGGTCGGGTCAGCTTTGGTGGGGTGATCAAAGAAGTGAGTCTAGCCTATGTGCCCGAAGCCCAAATAGATGACTACGTGGTGGTCCATGTTGGCTTTGCCATCAGCAAGCTCAACATTCACGAAGCAGAAGAAACCCTACGCTATCTCGAACAGATTGGCAGTCATTGAATAGCCTAGACAAGCAGCTCCCCCGAAAGTTGGGGCATCAAGGTTAAGAACCCATTTGTCTGTAACAGCTGATCTCTACAAAAGGCCTTCGAGGGCAGCTCTAACGACCCTAGAATCAGAATCCTGCTGTAGCTTAACGAGGGCCGCTTGAGCCGCTTGACCGCCAAAATATCTCAGGGTTCTGGCGGCCCTTGCCCGAACGAGCCCATTGTTGTCTGCGGCTGTCTCGAGCGTGATATTGAGGGCTTCAGACGAGTAGGATGTCTCTTTGAGTCTGCCCAGGTTTGCGATCGCAGACAGTTTCACCGTAACATCGTTTCCATTGAGGCCTAGACGACACAGTTTCAAGAGCGCGTCAGGGGCCTCTAAGTCTTCAAAGGTGGCAAAAATACTCTGACGGATGAGCCAATGAGAGTTTTGCTCAAATAGAGTCACTAAGTGAGACATAGCCTGGGGAACAAATTTAGACAGCGAATTCGCTGCCTCGGCGACGACATTGGGGTCGGTTTCATGGGCAATAATGCTGAGTAAAGCCTCAAAAGCCTCTTCATTGCGTTTATGACCCAACCCCTTGGCCACAAAAGATCGGACCAGAAATTGCTGATCGTGCATCCGTCGCTTGAGCAACGGAACAACAATGGCCGGTTCATGGTGACGCAGTTCTGTGATCGCCTTCATCCGAGATTGAGGATTGGGACTGTCTAGAAAAGATTCAATTTGAGGTAAGTTCATGGGAGTTCTCCGGGAATCTAAAGAAAAGATTTTTGATATCAAACTGCGATTACAAGGGCAATCGAGACTGCACTTGCTGGGCCTCTGCTACGATCTTGAAAGACAAACTCGCCATAGTCGGCTAAGTCATCGAGTCCCAAACAGGTCAGTGCGATCTCAGCACATAGCCAGATCAGGGTTCTCGAGAATAGTTTTGGCCATTGAACTTGCATAGCAATCTCCTAGACTAGAAGTTGTGGATGGATGAGCGGATAACCTGCCGCTTTAAGCTTTTGATTACTGACTCGCAGGCTCTTGCCCTGGAGGCTCAGTTTAGAAGAGCCCCAATGTACCGAAGGCAACCCATACTGAGAACAAACGCGCTCGACCTGCTCCCTGACGGTAAGCTGACTGTCATCAACCAGGTTGTAAATCCCGTCGAGTTCGTTCAGCCGAGCAAACTCAACTGCCCCAACGATGTCATCGCGGTGAATCCAATTGATAATGCGATCGCCCCGGCCTGGTAGGGTCATACCAGCCAGATCTCCAAACATCCTGACCAACTCTCGACCCGGACCGTAAATCCCACCCAGTCGGAGGATGCAGACCTTTTGCTTTGGGTTAGCAGTCTGTAGCAAGATTTTCTCAGTCTCATGTAGTACCTGGCTTCTCAGATCTGCAAGGGCAACTGCGGTGGTCTCGTCAACCCAGGCCCCCTGGCGATCACCATAGACAGCGCAGCTGCTTAAATAGATCACTTGCTTCACCCTGGGGGCTTGATTTAAGGCCCTGACCAGATTTCTGGCCGTGGAGAGGTAAGTGTTTTGGTAGGTTACTTCGTCGGCTACTTGAGCACGGGTCGGGGCAACGCTAACGACTATCGTGTCTTGACCTTGGATCAGAGACTGCATGGCACTGGCATCCTGCCCTGTCATTAAGACAACTTGAGAAAGAATTTTGGACAGTGAAGCCACCCGACTTTGGCTGGTGGTGGTGCCCGTAACAAAATGGCCTTGTTCTTGCCAACAGGCAGCCAGGGCGCTGCCCACATAGCCACAGCCAAGAATGGCGATATTCTCATAGAGAGGGCGACGCTGAGCCTGCTGTCGCAAGCGTTCGTGCAGATAAGTCAGGTCTAACTCAGGGATATCGGGATCAGCGGGGTTATTTCTGTCAATGGAGTTGTTCATTTAAGGCATGGAGGTTGGTTAATATTCAGCGGGGTTGATATCGCAATCGACGGATGCATCCGTCGATTGCGCGTCAGGTTAGCCGTTGCCAATTAGGGCTTCTAGGGATATCCATTGTCCTAACTAACCTGGCAGATGCAATATTTTGGCAAGTGACAATCTGGGATTAGCTCGTCCCGACTAGAGCCAATGCGGGTTGCCGCTGAACCGTCACTTGTCCGTCATCATCCACGTCCAAAACAGCGGTGTCGCCTGCCTTAATTTGACCCGCTAGAATAGCCTCTGCCAGGCTATCTTCGGCGAGTCGAGTAATCGCTCTTCTCAGCGGGCGCGCACCATAGCTAGGGTCGTATCCTTCAGTAATCAGTCGTTCTGTAAAGTCATCAGTGACCTCTATCGCGATTTGCTTTTCAGCCAGACGATTGGACACCTCTTGCAATAGCAGCGTTGCAATCTGCTTCACCTGATTGCGGGTGAGCTGA
>JBCDDJ010000441.1:0-5577 GCA_039180385.1 Cyanobacteria bacterium P01_G01_bin.38
ATGTCATTTGGTGTTGGAAGAACATCAGTTGAAGCATTAGTTTCTTTGAGAAGAGCAAAAGTTTCGGGAAAAGGATGTGTGGTTATCTTTGAGGATAAGTAAGATTGGGAGATTTGTATATTTTTGTAACTACAAATAGGCCAGATCAATACCTCAATTCAATTGTGTATTGTATTGAGAAGGGCACTAGAAACATCGTATTTGTACAAGTTGAAGACGATCAAAATAAGCAGATTCCATTAAATCTGATTCATACAAACGTTTATAACTTACTTCAAGACCTTTCCAGGGGTTTTTATAAGTACTACACTGAGCCGGATAAGGATAAGGTAGTTCAATTAGATGAAAAGTATTCTATTGAAACTCTTTCAAATCTGAAAGCTAAATATAGCTTATGCCTGACTGATGAAGTCAATTGGATGATTAAGCGAGTCCAATATTCAAACTTAAGAAACTATATATCTTCTATCAAAAAATCTAAGAACTGTATTTTTGATGTCACATCGGTAAAGAAAGCCTATATAGGTGATATTTTTGCCTGCTCACTGCTTGAAAATATTGAAGAACTGTACACTTTCGAGCTTCTCGAGAATCCAAACTTTGAAGAACCATGGAAAACTCTCATCCATGAGTTAGAGAAGGGAAAAAAATACAAATATAAAAATCTAGTTGAAACTCCAATATTTAAAGAAAGCAAAAAAACAATCTTAATAAGGACAACACCCCTTTTAGGTTCAATAATTGGCACAATTTTATTTATAGCCATTACACTTACTGCTAGTTTTATTTTTGGCTTTGGCAGCGTGTTTGTACAAGTCATGGGTACGGTAGGAACAGTGTTAGGGATAATTTCCTTTTTTCTCATCTATTTCCCCGTACGAGATTAATAATCTACGAGATTAATGATCAATAGCTAAAGGTATCGGTGTATATCCACGATTGCTTTCTATCTCAACCATCAACGAGACGTTGAGCAGTATCTGCGACATAGGCAGCAGCAAGCTCAAGCAATTCGAGATCGTGATGCAGCGAGACCTGATCCTCTGGGAGTTCGAGATCGCACCCAAACCCCAAAAAACTAAGGGGAAGCGTACTCACCACCCCTCACCCCAGTTAACCCCAACTAAATCAGGCTATTGCCGTCTAGGGCATCTGTAGCCCCATGACCAATGACGGCCATTCACGTGACATATCTCACGGAATACGTCAGCGTTATTACGTATTGTATGGCTTCAAGAACATTCTTCGCAGAGAGACGTGTTCATCAGGATGTCAGTCTGGCAAACCGCAAGGATGCCGACAAAACCATGATTTCGCAATAACATCAGGAGTGCTCTATGTCTATTTTTAGTACCCAAACTGCTGAATCAGTAGAATGCCCGAAGTGTAGCAAGCGAACCATTGTCCAAGGAAGCAGTTACCAATATCACTGCCTGAACTGTAACTTTCACCGTGATTTATCGTCTAAAATGTCGACGGGGCGACGAGGTGGCCAGGGTGAACGAGGCTCTAGCCGTTCTGATCGGTCCTACAGCTCTAGCCGTTCCCGCGGCAGAGACAGCGGAGGTCGTTCTGATTTTTCGCGTGACTTCGGAGGTCTCGATTTAGGCAGAGGCTCTCGGGAGATGGGAGGATCTCGCGACTTTGCAATGCCGAGACGCGATCGCGAACCTGAAATGAATCCCTTTTTGTTTGTTTTAATCGCAATTATCTTTGGATTACTCGTCCTATAAATCCCCACTCGATGCAAAAAACTATCCCTGAGCCTAGGCTTCAGGGTTCACAACGGGAGAGTCGTCTAGCTCATTCCCTCACCGAAAGGCCCGAGATGTCTAAGCATCTTCGGGCCTTTCAGATTGAAATCAGTTTTCGTAAACAGTGAGCTTGCTTTAGCCCCCAATCGATTGATACCAGTAGTAAGTCGCCATCGGAATCACCGTTGCCAGCACCAGCAATACAATCACCACAACCGTGGAGTTAGAGCGATTTGCCTCGGTTTCCTCGGCGGTTGCAAAGGTGCCCTCTACATCAATGTTAGCAATCGCAGAGGTCGCCTCAGGGGGGCCGGGGTCTGGCTGACCTGAGAGGACGGCCACCACCCGATCAGAGGCATCCAAAAAGGCCTGGTTGTATTTGTTGCCCTGCACCAGAGGGAGCTTGATGGTCTCTTGGGTGACGCTCTCGGCAATCTCAGGGGTCAGCAATTGAGCCGCCCCATCGCCCACACCCATGCCAACATCATTTGTAACATCATCCAAGACGATCACGACCTGATTAGCCTGGGCCTCTGGGGTCGGAAACCATTCCTCCAGGAGCTTGTCCGCCAAACTTTGAGCGGTTTCACCATAGTCTAACCGGTGAATCGTCACTACTCGCACCTGATTGCCAGTTTGGTCACCAAGTTGATTAAAGGCGCTACTGAGCTTGCCTTCGTTGAGACGGGTAATCTGATTGGCGTCATCAATCACCCAGGTGCTCTCGTCTACGCTAATGGGCAGCTCATAAATGCCCGTAGCTTGGGCAGGAGAGCTTGTAATGCAGAGGGCAAATACCGCGATCGCAACGGCAACCCCCCATCGACTCAAAACTTGAATATAGCGATGCGACATGAATCTTCTTTAGATTGTCTGCTTTATTAACTATACTCTGGGCTCGGCCTGTGAGAGGCTTTAACCAGGCATTAAGCCGCTTCCACCGACTCACGGGGCAAAAACTGAGCGCCTTGCATCAGTCCGTACAAGTTGACCTGGGTCTCGATCAAACAGGCATGGCCACTACCCGGCAGCGTCAAGGTCTGGGCATTGGGCAACTGCTGGGCCAACCGTTGGCTCTCGGTTACCGAAGGTAATAATCGATCAGCATCCCCTGCAATCAGTAGCGTCGGCTGCCGAATCGACGCCAGGGGTAACTGATCCACATCAAATTGCTTAAGCAACGCTAGTCGCCGACTTGCGGTTTTAGGGGGGACTGACGCCATCGCCTGCCAGAGCGCCTTCCGATCGGCGGGGGCGACCCGATGTTGGGCAATCAAAAACGGCACCAGACCATGCATCCCCAAAGTATGGAGTTCGTCTGGCAAAAAAGCCGATACGATGGCCCCCAAACGCATCCAAGGCAATCGTCGAAACGCAGAAGCCGGGTTAACCAGGATTAATCGATCGATCAGCTGCGGGGCTTTGATCACCACCTGCAACGCTAAACACCCGCCAAATGACTCACCACATAAATAGACCGACGGTGAGGGTTCAGTGATTTCAGCTCTGATCAGACTGATCACCTGATCCGCTAACTGAGACCAACTCCAGTCGTTTTGGGCTGATAAGGCTAGACAGCGAATGTCAAACTCCTGGTGGAGATCCCTCAGCTGGGTTTGCAGCAGCTGGCCAGTGCCATCCATACCTGGCAAAAAGACAAATAAAGGACACCCAACTCGTTGAGACTTGGGGCTCATGAGACGAATGGGTGGCTCTAACATGGTAACGCCTCTAGAATGAGCAGCTATGAATAAGAACCCTGCCTGAGCAAGGATGTTATTTCGTCATAACAGGTTTGAGTGATATCCGTCACCAAACCGCTGGCTTGACGCCCCTGGTAGTGTGCCCTCTGCTGAGACGTTATCCAAATCGGACGACCCACCAAGACATTAACCCGTTGATATGTCACAGCAGGATGCCAACCAGGCTGGTCAAAGAGCGGTTCGGAGGGATCGAACCACCGCAGCAGCCGCAGGGGGACTGCCCTGTCAGACGTTTCTTGATGGGATGCGATCGCAATCGGCAAAATTGCCAGCTCCTCGATAGGAGCCCGCAGCGCCAGATGGGCAAAGCCTCGATGAAACGCTTCTAGATGGAACGGAGCAGGGGGCTTTAGCATCGATGTGGTCCCTTCTGGGAAAATTCCCACAGTGCGATGCGCTTGGAGATATCCGATGGCCTGGCGAAAGAAACTGCGACTGCGGCGTTCAGGTTGGTTTAGCGGAAAACAGCCCAGCGACCTCACCAGATCTGCCACAATCGGCACTTGGCCCAAGTAGTGATGACAGGCAAAATGGATTGGGCGACTGACCGCTGCCATCAGCAGCGGCGCATCCAGAAAGCTGCGGTGGTTGCTAACAATGACGGTGGCTCTGGCCCTGGGTAGCCTTTCTCGATAAGACAACGAAAGCCGAACCCCCGAAGCAAAAAGCATCCAGCGAGCAATCTCCAGCGGATCACCTAACAAATTTTCGAAGCGCACAAACAGCCCCCTGTAAACTGAGTGACTTAAAGCTTAACAGTATTTAAAGATTTATGAAGTACCGTCGGCATCCTCCGAAAGACGGATCGAGCTAAGTCAACGCAAAAATAAAAACAGCGCTGCAATGACAGCGCTGCTAAGATTCTCAAGGATTTAACACCCGGTCTAGACGGCCAGACTAGAGAGTACGTAAAGACTCAATTAGGGGGCAAAAAGTCCACGGATAACGCCCTAGGCATTGACTCTAGTTGCATCAGAGGCAGCATTTGAAAAAGCCCCAACCGGACGAATGCAACCGTCAGTAATGGCATCTTCTAAAATCGCCAGATAGCGTTGATCTTCGGCAGAGAGATGCACCGTGGAGCGGTAACGAGCAATCTCAGCCAACATGCCGGGCGAGATTTCACCGTTGCTCAATGCGGTCCGAACTAAAAACTCTAGATTGTTGGAGGTCAAATTTGATGGCTTAAACATAATTACCAGTCCCTAATGGTCTTAATTGTGTTTTCAGGCCATAGGAGGCAACTTCCGGACAAAAAAGTACGAGCCAGTTGAATAAGTGTCACTAAATTGAGCAAAAAACGCATCAAAAAATGTTGATTTTTCACAAAAATAAGAAAAGTCGATAAATTTTCTGTTTAAATTGAAAATTTTATCTTAACTTACGTGTTATTCAACACATTATTAATTAATGCTCAGCTATCTGTTCAGGCAAGCCCGGGTTCGGACAAATGCCCGACTTGTGGGGTGACACCCCTCGTATCAATCTTCTTTAAGTTACCGGAAGTGCCTATGACATCCAATGGGCAAAAACACCCAAAAATTAAGGATGTATTTGAACCTGGTTAAGATTAACTGACTTAAAACGGCGTCCCCTGCCGATAGATCTCAACTAATTCCTTGATATCCCGTGCCTGATATCGTGCGCCTGATACAACCGGTGCATTCTCCTGCACATTCTATAGTCTTTACATATCAAAATATGTTGTTGCTCTAGTGAGCCCAGCGATAGTCGAAAAATAACGAGGGAAACGTGCTGGGTTAGATTGGAAGAAGGGTGAATAGGTAAATGAATAAGTGGAGGAATGAGCGAGTGGGGGAGTGGACAGTCACGGCCTAGGGATTCGTAATAGTAGCCTGCTGGGCCGCTATCTGGATGGCAACTGGGTAAATGCGATGCTCTTGGACTTGGATGCGAGCCTGCAAACTGACGCGCGTATCGTTAGCCAGCACAGGCACCGCCGCTTGCAAAATAATGGGTCCGCTATCCACCGCTAGTTTGACATGGTGAACGGTACAGCCCGTAATAGTAACCCCCGCTGCCAACGCCTGCTCAACAGC
>JBCDDJ010000442.1:0-5570 GCA_039180385.1 Cyanobacteria bacterium P01_G01_bin.38
GTTCGACTTTTATATGCAGGTACAAACGCACTACACCGCCCACAATACGTCGGCCACAGTTGAACTGAGAGAGGGCGAAATCGAGCCCCTGGCTGAGCGCATGTATCAGGCAATTCAAAACGATGAAGGGTACATATCGGCAGCGCTATTGGCGCGTTTTGATGACCTACAAACCTTTCCCAGACTACCCTTTGAGCCGATTGACAAGGCCACCTATGAGGAGCTCACTCGCCAGGTCTTGGCGCGACGCGATACGGAAAATTTCCACCGGGCGCTGGAGCGCTATGACGCGGGCGAACTGGTCGAGGCGGGGCCAGCGGGCTGTGACTCTGACAAGTGTTTATTGCCTGAAAAAAAGCCGGACTAGCGCCCGGAATAGACAAACCTACGGACGTAAACGGATGTACGGACGTTAATTTAGCATTGTCCGGTGGACATCGCTTCTCACCACCGACAAACAGCGGGTGAAACCATATCACCTTCTGCGTACCAAGGGGGCTTGCTTACACAGCAGCCCCTTTTTCTTTTGGTGAGTTTCAGTAAAGATTTTCGGGAATTTTAGACACATCTCTTGTATTTCATGTCAACAAGGGAGTAAGGCCAGCGATTCTTATAGCAGACGTCCCAATTCCTTGGGCGGTTGCGAGCCACATTGCTTCTCTAGCAAAGCAGTGCAGCGTTACTAGGTGTACTAATGTAATGTGGCCAACGATAGAGATGGCTAAACTTGTAAGACTCTGCGGAGGGCTGCAAGCTGTGCAGTCAATTTATTGGTTCTGTTTGATCATTGGCGGCGTCTTTGTCGCGATTTCAACTCTGGGTGGCCCCGGCGAACTGGAGTTTGACGCCGATGCCGACCTTGATTTTGATGCTGACTTAGACGCGGATTTAGACGCTGACGCCGACTTTGACGCCGATCTGGACGCCGACGCCGATCTGGACGGGGGCGCAGATTACGAAGTGGATACCGATGTTTCGCTCGATCGCAAAGCCACCGAAAGGGCCAGACGCAGGCAGTTTCTCAAAAGCCTGGGGGTCTTTACCAGCTTTAAGTTCTGGACGGTGGGGGGCTGCTTTTTTGGCCTCACGGGTCTGGTGCTGGGATGGGTGCAGCCTGATTGGCCAGCCCTACTGGTATCAGGGCTTGCGATCGCAGTTGGCACGCTCTGTGGTGGCACCCTGGTTACCCTGCTACGCACTCTACGCAACCGTCAGGCCGACAGCCTGATTCGCAGCACTGACTTTGCCGGGCTGATGGGCACTGTCGAGCTGCCCTTCGACGCCCAATGCAAGGGCAAAATTTGTCTCGAAGTTCGCGGCAGCACTCTGCATCTAATGGCTATGACCGACGACGCAAAATCTTTTGTCCCTGGGGACAAAGTGCTGGTGGTCGGTGAAGAAAATAATCGGCTGTGGGTGATCTCCGCAGATGCAGCGGAGGTGGAAAGTGGAGGGTAGGGCACCGGTAACTCCGTGAAATAGTCGGTTTAACACACTCGGGTGGTTCGGAAAATCCCGGTTACCGTACCCCCCCTACAACCTTTTCCCTCTGCTCCTTTTCCCCTGTCCCCTTTGCCTTAATACCTGTTCCTAAACGGACAAACCCATGAAAACTTCTAATTTCTTTCCATCTACTGGGCAACTCACCAACTCACAGATTAGCCACGGGGTTGCCCGGACGACTCATCTTGTGACCACGCAGCTTTCCAAAAGCACGGGGCAAACCGCTATCATAGGCGGCGGTGCTATTTTGCTAGGGCTGCTCGGTATCGGGGCGCTGATGCTGATCATTAAAACCTGTCTGCGCATTGCCAACCCTAACGAGATTTTAATTATCTCAGGCCGAAAATATCAAAACCCACAAGGTCAAGAGGTAGGCTATCGGGTCATCTTTGGCGGTCGCACTCTGGTGATTCCCATCCTTGAGAAAGTCGAACGCATGGATATGACCACCATGCCGATTCCGGTGGAGGTGACCAATGCCTATGCCAAAGGGGGCACCCCGCTGAATATTCAGGCCATCGCTAACGTGAAGGTGTCGAGCCAATCTGCGGTGGTGGGCAACGCTATCGAGCGTTTTTTAGGCCGCAACCAGGCTGAGATTAAGCGGGTGGTGCGCGAAACCCTGGAAGGTAACCTACGCGGGGTTGTTGCCCTGCTCACCCCGGAGCAAGTTAACGAAGACCGGCTTAATTTTGCCGAGCGCATCGCTGTCGATGTGGCCAAGGACCTCAATAAGCTGGGATTACAGCTCGATACCCTAAAAATTCAAAGCGTCACCGACGATGTCGGCTACCTTAGCTCTATCGGTCGCCGCCAGATTGCCCAGATTGTGCGCGATGCCGAGATTGCCGAAGCTGAGACCATCGGAGAAGCCGACCGCATTGAGGCTGACTGTCAGAAGAACGCGGAGGTGGCCAAAACCCAGGCGCTAACCGTCATTCAACAGCGCCAAAACGAGTTGCGGAAAATTAAGGCTGAGCTGGAACAGCGGGCCAAGTCAGAGGAAGAACGCACCATTGCCGCCGCTAACGAAGCCCGTGCCCGCGCCGAGCAGCAGCTGCAAACGGTCCGTGCCCAACTAGAACGGCTGCGCCTGGAAGCAGATTCGGTCTTGCCCGCCGAAGCGCAGAAACAGGCCGAAGAGTTACGGGCCAAAGGCCATGCCGCCTCCCTGGCGGAAAATGCCAAAGCCTCGGCCCTGGTCAATGAAATGCTCTCGGCAGTCTGGACCGAAATGGGGCCAGATGCCACCGAAGTTTTCTTAATCCAGCAAATTGAAATGGTGCTCAAGGAAGCCGCTGAGATTCCCCACCACATGCACTTACAAAACGTCAATGTGATCGACAACGGCGACGGTAAATCCCTGGCCAGTCTGGTCAATGTGTATCCTGAGATGGTGCGCCAGTTCTTAGAGCGTGTGGACGAAACTTTAGGCATCGACGTAGTCGGCACCCTCAAAGGGCATTCAAAATCAAACTTAAACTCCGCACAAGCTAATAACCCCGCACTACAAGGAGGTCAATAATGGGTGGACTGATTGCATTACTCGCGATTTTAGGCGCTGGTTCCGCCACCATTTCCCTAATTATTCGCAACCTTTACTACATTTGCCAGCCCAACGAAGTGCTGATTTTTGCAGGCAGTAGCCGCCGCCTTGGCCAGAAAAAAGTGGGCTATCGCCTGGTCAAGGGCGGCAGCAGCATCCGCACCCCCCTGCTCGAAAAGGCCATGCGCATGGACCTGACCAACATGATCATCGAGCTGCGGGTGTCTAACTCCTACTCTAAAGGCGGTATTCCCCTTAAGGTGGACGGCGTAGCCAACATCAAAATCGCTGGAGAAGAACCCACCATCCACAATGCCATCGAGCGATTGCTGGGCAAAAGTCGCAAAGAGATTGAAACCATCGCTAAAGAAACCTTGGAGGGCAATCTCCGGGGCGTCCTAGCCAGCCTGACCCCAGAGCAGGTCAATGAGGACAAAATTGCCTTTGCTAAAAGCCTGCTGGATGAAGCCGAAGAAGATCTCGAAAAGTTAGGGCTGGTGCTCGACACGTTACAGATCCAAAATATCTCTGACGATGTGCGTTACCTCGACTCGATTGGTCGGAAGCAGCAGGCCGAGCTGCAACGCGATGCCCGCATCGCTGAAGCCGAGGCCCAGGCTGCCTCAGCCGTTCAAACTGCAGAAAACGAGAAAATCACCTCCGTGCGGCGGATTGAACGCGATATGGGCATCGCCGAAGCTGAAGCCGAACGCCGCATTCAGGATGCGCTCACCCAGCGCCCTGCGGTAATCGCCGAATCGGAATCCGAAATCGCTGCCGAGCTGGCCCGCATCCAGGCCGAAATCCCGGTGCAGCAGGAGCGGATCAAGCAGGTTGCCCAGCAGCTCCAGGCAGATGTGGTGGCCCCGGCTGAGGCAGATTGTAAACTTGCGATCGCACGCGCCCAAGGTAAGGCCGCCAGCATCATCGAAGACGGTAAAGCCCAGGCCGAGGGCACCCAAAAGCTAGCCGAGTCGTGGCAGACCGCTGGCCCCAACGCCCGCGATATCTTCTTGCTGCAAAAGCTAGAGGTTTTGCTCAAGACCCTGACCGCCACCGTACCGGATGTGGCCGTCCATAACGTTACCGTCATCGACGGTCAAAATGGCGGCGGCATGGCGAAACAAGCTGTCTCCTTTATTGAGCAGCTCAAGCACACTACCGGACTGGATATCCCCGCCGCTGTGAATGGCTTAGCCGCAGCTAAAGGCAGCAATGCCAACGGAGGGGATGCCGACGCCTAAGGGACACGTTGGGGGGCGCAGCTGGATACGTCAATCTCTGGAGTTTGTGACAATGAAAAGGCTGAAGCTGGTTGCGAACTGACAAGTCAGCGCTTGCGCTATCGCGTTGCTCAGTGCGAGCTGTTCTACCCCCTACGGTGCCCACGTATTTATCGAAAACGTAGACTCAGTCTCGCTAACAGCCGTTAAAGTGCAGGTTACCGGGGCAACCTACCCCCTGGGCACCATCCCGCCGGGCGAGACTAGATCGATCAAAACCTATCCAACGGGTGAAACCGGCGTCATCATTCAGCTAGCCAACCCGGATGGTCAAGCCCCGGATAGTCAGGCCACTGACGCCACTGACGGCCAAGCTACTGATGGCCAAGCCACTGATAGCCAAGCTACAGCCAGCGAACCGATCACCTTGGACGCAGGCAGCTACTTTGAACCCGGCTATCGAGACACCCTCAAAGTACAAATTACTCACGATACAGTTGTTGAGACTCACCAGGGCTTCTAAGCCTTGCCATCGTTTGTCTATGGAGCCCAGGATTCCTCAAGAACCCTGGGTTCTATGCTTAAAATTGAATCAAGCTGCCGCCTGCGGCTTACCCCGCACTGACGTTAGGTGATAAACCTTACAGCGTTAGCGACTGGGGATTATTCTCAATTAGGTCAGCCAGGTCTTTTAAGAACTTAGCGCTGTCTGCGCCGTAGATAATCCGATGGTCGGCGGTCATGTTGACCTGCATCTGGCGCTTGACGCCCATCATGCCGTCATCATGAATCACCATCTGGGGGCGGGACGCGCCAATGGCCAAAATCGCTCCTTGCCCTGGGGGCAAGATCGCGTCAAAGCGATCGACGCCAAACATGCCCATATTTGACAGGGTAAAGGTTCCCGAGTTGTACTCCTCTGGCTGGAGCTGCTTCGAGCGAGAGCGGGCCACCAGATCTTTCCAGGTGCGAGATAGGGAGTAAATATCCATTTGGTCAGCACCACGCAGCACTGGGGTAATCAGCCCGCCGTCTGGCATCGTCACCGCCACCGAGATGTTGATGCTGCCGTTGTAATGAATGCCTGCGTCGGTGTAGCGGGCGTTGACGATGGGATGCTGCTTGAGGGTCACCGCCACTGCCTTAGATAGCAGCGCGGTCATGGTGACGCCCTTAGATTTGATTTGCTTGTAGAGGGCGTCTAACCCATCGGTGGTGATGGTGTAACCCACTCGGAAGGCGGGCACCGACAGGCTGGCATTCATATTGCGAATGACGGCCTGCTGCATGGTGTTGAA
>JBCDDJ010000443.1:0-5562 GCA_039180385.1 Cyanobacteria bacterium P01_G01_bin.38
CCTGAGGTGGCTAATACTGAAGATAGTGCGGCCTCCTCTGAAACCTTGCCGAATGGCCTGCAACCCTTTGACGAACTGACAGAGGGGCTTGAGAAGCAATCCGGTCTGTTTACACTGTATAGCGATCTCCAGACTGGCAAGGCCTACCTGGCGTTACGCCCAGAGCAACTTAACCAAAACTTTCTGCTCGTGGCTACCCTAGAATCTGGCATTGGCGAAGCCGGGCTGTGGCGCGGCTGGCCAATTAACGACCTGCTGGTGCAGTTTCGAGATGCGCCCAACGATCGTTTGCAGGTGGTCGTTCCCAATACCTATGTCCGTAACCCTGACGGTCAAGATTGGCAACAGCGGCTCCTCGATGGCTCCTTTAGCGATTCAGTCATTTTTGCAATCAAGGTGGTGAGTATTGATCCCCAATCCCAGGCCAAGCTGATTGACCTATCCAAGCTCCTGATAGAGAGCGATCTGGCTAACCTGAAGAACAATCTTGGCTGGGGTGCCGATGACTATAAACGCAGTGCCGAGCTTTCTCGCATCGATCACCTGGCCCCTTTTCCTAACAACTTGGAGATCGGCACCACCGTTGGCTTTTTATCAGACGGAGGCAGCTTTAATCCCTTCGCGGCTTTATTTGGGCTCTCGCCGCAGGGGTTGGCAGACGATCGCGGCTTTACCCTGGGGATTCGCTATAGCCTGTCAGATTTGCCCACCCACCACGGCTACCGCCCCCGACTGGCTGATCAGCGAGTGGGTTACTTTCTATCCGCGTTTCGAGCGCCCCTACGTCAGGGGCAAACCGATCCGTTTGTGCGCTATATCAATCGCTGGCATCTAGAAAAGCAAACCCCCGAAGCAGACCTGTCACCGCCCAAAGAACCGATTGTTTTCTGGATTGAGAATACCGTCCCCCCAGCCTATCGAGAGGCCCTGCGAGAGGGCGTTTTACTGTGGAATGAGGCCTTTGAGAAAGCCGGATTTGAGAATGCAGTTGAAGTTCGGCAAATGCCCGACAACGCTGATTGGGACCCCGCCGATGTCCGCTACAATGTGATCCGCTGGACCGACTCCCTGAGAGCAGGTTTCTCCGGATTGGGGCCAAGACGGGTCAATCCACTCACGGGCGAAATCCTGGATGCTGATATCCTCATTAGTGCCCACAACCTGCAATCGCTGGAACGGCAATATCAGACCTTGGGGCCAGACAACACGCCTGAGGTCGCCGCTTATTGGCAGCTGTGCGGGCAGCGATCGCAAACCTGGTATTTAAAGTGGCTTACCCATCAAAAGTCGAGCCAACTGAGCGGAGAGCTCGCCCCAACCCTTTTGAGTACTTTAGATTTGCCCACCGTCCCAACCCACCATTACTGCGCGGGATATCTGGATGAACAAAACACCACCTTTGGCGCGTTAGCCCTGGCGGTCAGGCCCGAGCTGCCCCGAGCCCAGAGCGAGCGCTACATTCGACAATTTTTAGTAGCCCTCACCGCCCATGAAGTCGGCCATGCCCTGGGGCTCCGACACAACTTTGCAGGCAGTCGCTTGCTCACCCCCGACCAGCTCCACGACCCAGATGTTACTCACACCCAGGGGTTAACCAGTTCGATGATGGACTACTTTCCCCCCAATATTGCTCCACCTGGTGTCGAGCAAGGCGATTTCTTTCCGACTCGGGTGGGGGCCTATGACCTGTGGGCCATCGAGTACGGCTATCGACCGGTCTCTGCCGCCCCATTGGGCTGGACAGACCACGGCGACCTGGCTCAAATTGCAGCCCGCAGTAATCTGTCTGAGCTAGCCTACGCCACTGACGAAGACGTGATGGATTTTATTGATCCAGAGGTCAACCGATGGGATCTCAGTAGCGATCCCCTCCAGTTTGCCATCTGGCAACTAGACAACGCCCAAGCCGTCTGGCAACGGCTCAATCGACTGTCAGTCAATCGTGGTGAGGGTTACGGCAGCCTGCGACGGCGAGTAGATCTAGTCTTTGGATATTTTGGTCGCCATGCCGCCACCCTAACCAACTACATCGGGGGGCAGCGATTTCGGCGGCTAGACCCCTGGGGCAGCGGTGAGCAAACGCCCTTGGAGCCCATCCCCGCGGCAAAACAGCGAGAGGCCCTGAATGTGCTAAATCAAGCTGTCTTTGCCTCCGATGCATTCAACTTTTCACCCCAATTGCTCAATCAGCTACCGCCAGACCTCTGGCGACATTGGGGTGTACAGTTTTCAGGAGCCCAGTTAGACTACCCCATTTATGACCGCGTCCTGGTTGTCCAGAGCATGGCGTTGAGCAACCTGATGTTTTCAGAACGTCTGGCTCGCGTGCGAGACCTGGAATTTAAGTCAGACAGCGAAGATGTTTTTACCCTAACAGAGCTGTTTGACACAGTATACCAGGGGATTTGGTCTGAGATCAGCCCCCCTGAGACGGTAGCCTTTAAAGAGGCAGTGCCAGAAAAGCGGGTTCCAGACATCTCTAGCCTGCGCAGAGGTCTACAACGCCATTACCTCAACATCTTGTCAAATCTGGTCCTGCGGCGCTCCTTTGAAGAGGCCTCCGTCCAGAGCTTTACCGACTACATGGCATTAGAAGCAACCGTCGGAGCCCCTGAAGACGCTAGGGTGCTGGCCCGCTATCAGCTCCGGCAAATGTATGAGGATATTGAAAAGGCTCTATCGCAATACAATGGGCAGATGACCATCACCACCCAAGCCCACCTCGAAGACATTCGCGATCGCATCCAACAAGTCCTAGAGGCTCCCTTGCTAGGCGCATAGAGCTCCATAAGAAAAGGGGGCTTGAATGACTCAAGCCCCCATCTGCAATCACTCTAACCGTTGTCAAATCTAGACTGTAAGAAACACACAGGCGTTTGCCAACTAAAAGCTGTAACCAACCCCAGCGACAAACCCAACATCATCACCCCCATCCTGAAAGGGAGAGTACACCACAGAGCCATTTACCAGGAACTGCTCATTGATGCGATAGTCAGCCCCGCCAGTCACCGCGAACTCGATGTCGCTGTCGTTGCCGACGTCACCGTTGATGCCAGCACCCAACCAGGGAAAGAGACGACCTTGCCCATCTACTGCGTCGAAATCGTAGGTGAGCGGTAACACGTAGCTAACATCATCCTCGTCATCAAAGTCAAAGTCAGTGCTGACAGCAGGGCGCACAGAGAGATTGTCGTGAACGGTGATTTTACCGTTAACCGCGAAGCCTTCATCGCTGCCGCCAATCCCGACATAGTTGTAATCCGGTGCACTCTGGGCATTGGCAGCCAAAGGAGCAGCCACAATCGCAGCGGCAGCCAAACCAACAGTTAACAAAATACGATTGAATTTCATGATTTTCTCCTCGAACCGATCCATTTAAAGTGTGAGACTTGAGTCGTGTGAAGAGAACACTGCTGTTGCTTTTGTTCTCTATGTTTAAGTTGTATCGTTGACGACCCATCGCTATGAAATTGAAAGTGACACTTTTATGGATTGGTCTATGTTTTTGAAGATGAAATGCTTGAAAATGCGTTTATTTTAATTGTGACAGTTGAGGGGCATGGCACTAAACGCTTTGGCATTCAGCCAGACGACCTCCCCCCCGACAGCGAACTGCTCTATGCCGATCCCTCTTTTTATGAACACTACAAAACCCTCGTGTGGGGGACATCATTTGGCTTTTTGAGCACTCTCCTGGTGATTGGACTCCTGATCGAGGTGTTGAGACGACGAGCCGCCGCGGCGATCATTTTGCAAGAAAACGAGCAGCGCTACAGAGATTTAGCCGAAGTCGGCGCTGACATCTTTTGGGAAATTGATGCTGCGCTAAATCTGTCTCACCTGTCGGGCAAACTGCCCAGTCACCTATCGCTATCGCCCCACGAGCTATTGGGTAAGCCCTACAGAGAGATTTTTGCACAGCTCTCAACCGTGGACTTTGAAAGCAATCATTTCGAAAGTCTGATCGCGGCTCGGCAGCCCATCAAAGACTTTATATTTCGGCTGCGGGAAAGCGACAACGCCGTTCGCATCTTCAAATTAAACGGTCGCCCCATTTTTGATAAACAGCATCAGTTTCTAGGCTACCGTGGGGTCCAGCGAGAAATCACTGAAGAATACAATCTGGCTCAAACGTTAGCCTACCAGGCCACCTATGATTCTCTGACGGGGTTGATTAACCGCACCGAATTTGACACCTGCCTGCGAGCGGCGGTCCTGCGGGCCCAGCAATATGGCACCGCCTCAGTACTATGTTATCTCGACCTTGATCAGTTCAAAATTGTCAACGACACCGCCGGGCACCTGGTGGGCGATCAGCTACTGTCAGAGCTTGCCCACCTACTTAAACAATCGGTGCGCCCCGACGATCATCTCGGACGCCTTGGCGGCGACGAATTTGGCCTGATTATCGAAAACTGCTCCGTTGAGCACGGGCAGCAAATTTGTCAAACCCTTATCGATAAGGTGCTTAACTATCGATTTAAATGGCAAGACCGTCAGTTTAACGTGGGGGTCAGCATTGGCATGGTGCCGATCACCTGTGCTCAAACCACCGCCACGGAGCTGCTCAGTCGGGTCGATCTGGCCTGCTACAAAGCCAAAGATCTGGGACGAGGCCGCAGCTATATCGCTAATTGCGATGACCTCGAGCTAGAAATGCGGCAAACTCAGATGGCGCGGGTTGCCAATATTTCCCAGGCCCTCGAAGAAAATCGTTTTTTCCTAATGCAGCAGCCGATCCAGCCGCTGACCCAGCCCGAGCCCCATCCCCACGTTGAGATTTTGCTCCGGCTGATCGACGAGCATGGGCAGGTGATTTCACCGGGGCACTTTATCCTGATTGCAGAGCGCTACGGCATGATTGCCCTGATCGATCGATGGGTGGTCGAAACCGTCATCAAGCAATACGAGCACTTGTTTCCCCAGCCCCAGCCCCTGGTGTCTATCAACCTCTCGGGGGCCAGCCTGAGCGACAATCGATTCATCGAATTCGTGCTGAAGTTAATCCATCAGTCAACCCTCGACCCCCATCGACTTTGTTTTGAGATTACCGAAACCGCCGCCATCTCTCATCTAGAACAGGTCAAAGTGTTCATCAAAGAGTTCAAAGCCATCGGTGTAAAATTTGCCCTGGATGACTTTGGCAGCGGCGTTTCATCCTTTGGCTATCTGCGCAGCCTGCCCGTAGACTTTCTCAAGATTGACGGTAGCCTGGTACGCCATATTGTTGATGAGCGGTGCGATCGCACCATCGTTGATCTGGTCAATCAAGTGGCTCACATGATGGGCATGCGCACCATTGCCGAGTTTGTCGAAGATACCGACATCCTGGCCCAGCTCAAAAAAATGGGGGTTGACTATGTCCAGGGCTATGCCGTGGGGGAACCCATGCCCCTGACCCTCGGAGCCTGCACAGAGACATTGCCCATTGATACCAAATCCGAATGGAGTACCCCCTAAAAGCAAGACTCTTCTTCAAGGCCACCAGTGATAGTTGGTTAAGGCGCGAATCTCATCTTGCATAGACAGCAGGGTGCAACATCGCTCAGCCAGGATATCCTC
>JBCDDJ010000444.1:0-5552 GCA_039180385.1 Cyanobacteria bacterium P01_G01_bin.38
AGTCAAGCTGACGGTGGAACCAATACTGATATCCGCTCACACTAGGCTGCATCGCCACCGACAGATAAGGCTGCGCCACCACAATCCGAGGCATCTCCTCAAAGGCAATCTTCAGAAACCCTTTCACACTCTCGTCATAGATCGGGTCGCCGGGCTTTGTCGCCAGAGCCGCATCGACTAACTTATCCAACTCCGGATTCTGGTAGGCGCTGCCGTTAAACGTGGCATTTTGCCCGTGATAAGAATAGAAGAAGAAATAATCAGGATAATTAAGCCAGCCGCCAAAGTTGTTGACGATCATAGGCCGACTTTTCTCCACCAGCACCGCCCGGAAATTCGAGCCAGGGACTTTTTCTAGCGTCACGTTAATGCCAATCTCGGCCAGCGACTCTTTCACCAGCACACAAAAGGGTTCAGCCCATTCTTGCGTGCCCAGGTTAAAGGCCAGGGTGGTGTCAAACCCATCTGGGTAGCCCGACTCGGCCATCAGCGCCTTAGCCTTTTCCAGGTCGGTATCGTAAGGGTAGGGCTGCGGCCAGTCAATGGTCTTGGGTTCAAAATCTTTCGCGCCATACATCTTGACGCACTCGCCGTACAGGGCAGTCTCTACAATGGCATCGTAGGGCATCGCGTAGGCCACCGCCTGACGGACCTTGACATCGCTAAATGGGTTAGCCGCCCCTGCCAGCTCAGGCTGCGAATTGAGGTCAATTGTATACAGACAGTTTTCGATCGGCGTCGAAGCAATCGTGTACTTGCCGGTCGCTTTCAGTTCACTGATGTCTTTTTCAGACACCTCATAGTTGATATCCACGTCTCCCTTCTCTAGCAAGGCACGGCGGTTACCGGCTTCGGGTACATTCAGCCAGATGATCTTCTCAATGGCAGGGGCCGGGCCAGATTTCCAATCGTCATTGCGCACCAACACCACCCGCTCCTCGGGTTGGAAAGTGTCAAGCTTATAAGCACCGCCCCCAGCCGGGTTGGCGTTGACCCATTCCAGCCCCCAGGGGTCTGCCTCGGTGACGTTGGGCTCAATCAGGGCGGAGTTCATAATGGCGGGGATGGGGACCGCCATATCCATCAGGGTGAGTTTGTCTTCTCTCAGGAAGTTAACCTGGAAAGTATTGTCATCGACGACGACAAACTGATCAGGGTTCTCCAGCGCCCCCGCTTTCATCTGAAAAGAGGGAAAGCCGCCCACCGACACGGCGCGGTCGTAGGACCATTTCACATCTTTCGCGGTGATCGGAGTCCCATCGTGGAAGGCCGCGTCTCTGCGCAGATTAAAGGTGACAGAGAGACCATCTTCGGCCACCTCCCAGGACTCGGCCAGCTCTGGCTCGATCACAGTGTAGTCATAGGAAAGGGAGCCGTCGGCCAGGGTCTTTGTGCCAAAGGTGACGAGACGATCGTACAAGCACCAGGAGATGCCATAGGCAGGGCGATTGGTACCCACCTGGTGCAGATCCAGCCCGTTGGGAAAGCCGCCGCCTTGAACAACCGTGAGCACCGCAGGCTCAGTTTTGGCACCACTGTCAGCCGCCGGGGTTGCCTCTGCCTCGGTAGACTCGGCTTGTGGGTCAGCCCCTGAGCCACAGGCGTTGATCAGGGCTGCTAAAGAAACCCCTGTGGTAAATGCTGTCCCACGTTTTAGCAGATCTCGTCGTCGCATGGCTACGCTCCTTTGCCAACGGTTAATAGGTGCAGTTGACGACAGAGTAGAGCAGCCGGGTGAAATTTTTCAGGAAAATTTCGGGAAGAAATCGGGAAGAATGAAGAGTGAAGACGGATCAACTCTCGTAAATTCTGCATTCAAGCGCATCAGGATTTGCAGCGCAGTAGTTGGCAAAGGCAGAGGGCCGAGGCGGTTGTCTACGAGCCTTAGCAGTTTGAAGCTCTTCGACAGTTTCCCAAGCAATCGCGACCTCAATGCTGTTATTGCCGTGCATTGCAGTTAGACGACGGGCATGTTCTAACGCGGCTCTCAACCTGGTTTCAGACACCGATGAGGGCAGTGTTGGAGAAGAGAAAGCCGGGGTGCTAGGTACAGTAGTGGTGTATGCCATGATGATTAACTAACCTTTTGATGAAGAACTAATAACACCGTAATCATAATCTTGGCAAATAACAATAGTCAAATTATATAAGTTTTTTCTATCTTATATAAGTTTTTTCTACCAGTCGTTGCCTGTCATTATTCCAGATCGGGCCATGGGGCAAGGTTCCATATCAACCCATGAAGTACTGGAGGAGAGAACTTGATAGTTCTCGTAGCATGGTCGTTTCGCTGGCTCTATTTGTGAGAGGTCGTTAAATAGCGAAGACTATAGGGTGACTCATCTCCTAAGTCAGCGATCGCAAAAAACTAGCAAGATTAATTGTGTTCATTAAAGTCTCAGCTTAGGCTCAACTGGGTATCTGTAGTCGTTAAGACAGTGTTTCTACCATAAAGCCATAGATAGCGATAACCCAATTAAGTCGGTTATCACTTTATCCAGTTGAGGTTTTACCATGAAACGCTTCTTATTTTCCACGTTAGCTATTGTGATGTCGATGGGCGTGCTAACCACAGCTGCCAGTGCAAGACAGGTGAGTCTCAGTGAAAGCATCGCCGATCTCAATGGGGATGGTACAGTCACCCTCCATGAGTTGGTTCTTTATAATCGCGATCAGCGAGATAAAAATTAAATCTGTAAAATTGACGAGCCAGGTTGTAGGTCGCGATCGCAATCTTAAAATCTCCAAAGCAGAACCCGATCAAGCTTATCTATGCGAGACTATCCGGCGTCTGCTGCCTGAGTGGTTTGGCATCGAGGCAACCATCACTCGCATTGTTCATGAGATTGGATGTTCATGAGATTGGATGGTTCATGAGATTGGATGGTTCATGAGATTGGGTCGCTGACCACATTGGGTGAAGTCCCTTTAAGGACAAACTCACCAAACGGTGTCTTGGCAGCTGCAAGCCTGACATAAAACTTAAGATGATCGACATTCTCACACATTTAGGAAGACGGCAGGTTCAAGTGTGTCGCCTTGAATACATTTGCTCAAATAATATCCTGGTAGCTTGATGCCTAACTGTGTGTGAGGATGCTGAAAATGTCTACCGGTGCTTTGTCGGCGGGGTTGTCTCCCTGGTCGGTAAAATTGTTATGCCTGCTTTTGGGGACTGCTTCGCTGACGGTGGGTCAGTCAATGCCCTCAGCCTTAGCAGCTGAGGATACGACAGCCGAATTTGTACTAGCCAAGTTGATACTAGAGGATCTACCCGAAGCAGTAGTGACCAAAGCTGTTGTAGAAAATGACCCAGATGAAGGTGAAGTCGCTACCGAGAGTGTTGCTGATGAGCGTGCTTTTGTCGAGGGAGTTTCTTCTGGGGAGACCGCTGACGAGGGTGTTGCTGCTAATGTGAATGCTTTGCTGACTGCACCCACAGCTGGTCCAACAGCTGGGCCAACAGCAGACCTATTGGCCCAGGTGACCAGTGTCTCTGAGCTGGATGACGTCAGACCTACAGATTGGGCTTTTACAGCACTGGCTCGCTTGGTAGAAGATTACGGTTGTATCGAAGGCTATCCCGACAGAACTTTTCGCGGCAACCGGGCGATGAGTCGCTATGAATTCGCCGCCGGGTTGAATGCCTGTCTCGATGTGATCACGTTTACACCAGGCTATACCCAGGATTTAGAAACTATTCAGCGGTTGCAGGCGGAGTTTGCGGTAGAACTCGCTGAGGTTCGCGATCGCATTGATCCCCTTGAGGCAGATGTGACCGAGCTACAGGCCAATCAGTTTTCGACCACGACTAAGCTCAGCGGCATTATCTTTGCCCACTTAAATGGCGCATTTGCCGATGGCGATGTTTTGGCTGAGGGCAACAGTGTATTTACCCCTGCCCGCGATCCCGTCACCTTAGATCCGGTTATTCGCACCATCACCGATGACCCTGAGGTGACCTTTAGCTATATGACCTGGCTCAATTTCAACACCTCCTTTACCGGGGTCGATCGGCTGGCGGTACAGTTTGTCGTAGGGGATGGCTCAGCCCCAGCCAATAGTTTTGCATCAGCCGGGTTGTTTAATACCTTTGGCACGCCGTTTACGCTGCAAACCGGCGGCATTGGCGAAGATAATGTCATTATTCGAGAAGTCTTTTACACCTTCCCAGTGGGCAATAAGCTCTCCTTTACCGTTGGCCCCAGGGTCAACTGGTATCGCCATTTTGATAACAACCGCTTTACCTTTTTAGTTACCGGGGCCAACAGCTTTAACTCCAGCGGCGGCACTCAGGTGAATGCCATCGACCGGGGGGCCGGGGTGGTCGGCCAATGGGACATTGCCGACTGGCTTGATCTGCGCGTTGGCTACCTGTCAGAGGATACTGAGTTTATCCCTGGCAGCACCTCCAGTGACCCCGACCTGGGGTTGTTTGGGGGCACCAATACGCTGACCGCTCAGTTGGGCGTCTATCCTACAGATAATCTTAATCTCAGATTCCTCTATACCCGCACAAACTTTGAGCCCAATGCAGCCGGGTTTGTGGGTGGGGCCGTGAGTGAGCCCATCTACGGCTTTATTGATGATGGGTTTGGTGGCCCCCTCGATGATGCCGATGCGGATACGTTTTTGTTTAACTTTGACTGGCTGGTCACCGACTGGTTGGGGCTATTTGGCCGCTACAGCTATGGCAGTACCAGCGTTGAGCCGGCCACCCTTGGCCTCGACGGGGGGGATGTTAATGCCCAATCGGTGCAGCTAGGTCTGGCGTTTCCAGATTTGTTTAAGCAGGGGGCCTTAGCTACTATCTCCTACGTTCAGCCGTTTGATGTGCTAGATGGCCGCGACTTCTTAATATCGGGTGGCGGGGATGGTGCCATTCAGAGAGAGTGGGAAATATCTTACCGCTTACCCCTGACGGACAACATCTCCATTGTTCCCTCAGTCTACTGGATTCTTAATCCTAATAACTTTAGCGATAACCCAGATATTTTTGTGTTTAACTTGCAAACACAGCTCTCCTTCTAGGATCGGCGAGGCTACCACGTATATACAAATGACCCAAAGCTGCGCCCTAAACAGGGCTCTCAAATCGACCTGCTCGCTCAAAGTCCCTGTGTATCAAAGGTTTTAAGATCTGTCAGCAGTTGCTTCATAAACTTTTCGGGATCCTTCAGGTGCATGTCTGACACGGCCACCATTTCGTCGACGCTGTACTTGTCATCGCTGTCGATCACCTCTGTCATCCAACCGGAGAGCGTTTCAGGATGTTGGAGGAGTTCCTGGGCAAATTCTAAGGCGGTTTTATGCGAATTGTCGGGGTCTACCTTGGCCGCCAAACAAAATTCGAGCAATTTGCCGATTGTCGTTTCGAGTGTCGTTCAGAGCAAAAAAGCCATTGTTTGTGTTATTACCCCGGCAATGAAATAGGGGCGATACAATAGAGGGGATTATTAACCCTGTTATAGATGAAAGAACCTGACGGCAGACATCTATCGATAGAAACTCAGAACTACCTGCGTCAGCGGGCAATACAGCTTCGCGAACAG
>JBCDDJ010000445.1:0-5552 GCA_039180385.1 Cyanobacteria bacterium P01_G01_bin.38
CTACGTGGTTGGTAGCCTGGTGGCAACGGTGATCCCGTTTTTCTTTTCCCTCACTGCGGGCCTGGGCTGGGCTGCGGGCGCAATTGTCTACGCGGCTTTCTCCGCCTACGCCCACCAGCTACAGCACGAAAATCCTCGCAAGTGCTTTTGGATGAAAATGCCTGTCCACTACATCCACCACAAGTACGGCATGTGGCACCACAATTTTGGCTTGGGGGTCGACTGGTGGGACCATGTGTTTGGCACCTACAAGCCGATGGAATGGCCCGCTGCCGACGATCTGGCTCAGCCCGATCGATCCCGGTGGGCACTGCGGTGGTGGTAGAGGTTAATGGCAGAGCTTTTTATCCAATAACTCCCTTTTCGCGGGGATCCCCTTCAGAGGTCCAGGTCGCCCCGATGCCAAATCGCTCCACATCAAACCATTCTGCTTTAAGGAGCGACCACCAGTCCGAAGTTAAACCATTCATGATGTAGTCATAGGGTAGCCAACCATAGCCGCCTTTCCCCCAGGCAGCCCCCCAGGAGTTGCGCACTAGTAGGGCTCCCGGAGAGCTTGAGCCCATCCCGCCTTCGGTGGAGACCATCTTAAAATCATCATAGCCAACCGCCATCAGGGCATGTCCGCCAACCCGTTTATCTAGTTTTGGATCAGGGCAGGGGATAAAGCCTTGCTGAATATTTTTTTCTTTATAGGCTGAGCTATACAAGGTCAGGCCAAAGATACAGGGAAACCCTGCCGAAATCAGGGCCTGGATCTGAAATAGCAACAACTCTCGCGGCATGTTGGCATAATCGATTCGAAAGTACTTCAATGCCTGAAAGTTTTGGGCAAAGGAATAGCAGAAGGGGGTTGGTTCATTGTCAAATTTCTCCAAGTCATAGGGCCAATAGTCCATCGGCGGGACTCCGAAGAGCGTCATCGCCTTCATCGTTTCTCGAATCGAAGCGCCCGTGTCACCGATTTGGTGCATCAAATTGCGAGTGACTTTGTATAAAAACATTGGCGATAGACTCTTGACCCTTTTCTTGAGCTGCTTTCGCACAAAATACTCCATCAAACCCACAGCAGCGTAGGCAGAACAGGCATTGAGCGTTTTTTGATCAACCACGGGGGAACACCAAAAGCTCAAATCAACGACAGCTGGCAAGAAAAAGAACTTATGCACTTGAGAACTTTCGGTAGATTCATAAGTTTCAGAAAAACTGCGGGCGACCGGCAATTTGAAGGTGCTACTTGCGATCGCAGGCGATATCTCTTTGGGGTGAAGTCTGCAAATATAGGCTCGATTCCAGAGATTATTGGGAAAATCGCTGCTCTCCGATTTTTTGAGCAGATGGGGCAGATTATCGTTTTCGCGGGCCTCTGAGTCAGATTTTTCGAGACCCTTAAATCGAAGCGCATATTCTAACCAATTATAGAACTCTTGCACGATATAAAACTTATAATCTCTTAAGACAGTGCCATCCTTCAATGCCCCCGCAGGGTTGTTAGATAGTTTTTGGTGTAACGCTTTTATTCGTTGAGTTAGGGCAGCTGCCCGTTGCTTACGCAGCCTGCAAAGCCGAGCATAAACCTTTGTGATCGCATGCCATGCATCGGCTAACTCCTCTTTAGAAAAAACTTTGTTGCGATCAGGCAAAACCAAACCATATTGGGTTAAGCTCTCTTCGACTTTCTGAGGCAATATAAGATTATAAATATTAGATGCCTTATCGAAAAAGTAGTCTGAGTAATGATCCTTAAAAAGATCAACAATTACGATTAGCTTGATAATGCCTTGTTCAAAAGCCGACGGCAGATCTTCATGGTTGGCTAAAGGAGAGATCAGTTTGGTCATCACTGAGATCAGCGGCTCAATCTCAATAAAAGTGGTTTGATAAATCGTTCGAAACGCATGCAGATAAATGATGTTCAGTTCGGTCTCATTGGCTACCAACCCAGACAGCTCATGGGGCTCCTGAGGAGCCTGCGCTATTTTAGAAATAATTTCAGGGAAAACCTTTTTTAGAATTTCATCCGATCGGCTATTTTTGCAGCACGAGTCCTTCTCTATATTTTCTTGAGCAGATTCGGCAAACCCTTTCCCAATAATTTGCAAAAAACTATTAATTGTTCTTTCTAGAAATACTTTAATAGTAAGCTGCTCTCCATAAACTTGCCCTTGATCTGGGGCAGACTTATCCTGATAAGTTTGAGACTGTTTGTCCTTAACAGGGGTAGGCTCAAACTTATTGAGTGTGTCAATCACTTTAATGAAAACATCAGGCGGCATTACAGAAGGAATTGAAATAAACTCTATCTGCGGCTCCTGAACTGTTTTAAAGAAAGTCTGGTTATCTGAAAAAGTCTGGCCCAAATGCTTTATGCAAGTTTGAATCGCTGTATGGGTGCGAAACCCAACCACACCATCCTCTAAAAGCCCTATAGCACGATTGGCCCTAACAACAGCACGATTGAAATCCTTCTGAAATGCTCTTACCATCTCTTCTGTGGGTAAGTCAAAACGAGGATCCTTCAAATGCTCATGGGGATTCCGATCGCTCCAATGCTGCCTGAAATGTGTCCGGAGTCCAGAGAATTGATAAGGGACACCAGCAATCGTAATTCGATTGAGGTGAATGTCGTCTGGATTGGCCAGTCGATATAAATTAAACTTTAAATCCATCGTTTCCGGACAGTCTGGCATCCCTTTTCTTAGGATTCTTTGGTACTGGACATTGGCAATAACAACTTCACCTAAAATCTTTCTGGTAATAATCTGCTCAATGGTTGAAATATTGTCAGATACATCTTCAAGGTTTTTATGAGCTTTCAGATTTTCTAAGAGTGCCGAAAAATTGGACGCCAACACTTCTATAGAACCACCGGCTTCATCTCGAATAATATTACTGTTATTTTGGATCTCTTCACTTTTTAAATAGTAGTCTCTGATATCAGGGTAGTCAGGAATCCATCCTGTCCCCTTTTGATCCCAGTTGATGCTTGAGTCATTATCAAAGTTAATCATAGCTGCACCTTTACTAAAAATGCTTTAGAGACAGTGGATAGGCAGAGTGTTTATTCAGAACAAAGGGGACTATTGTGGCTGTCAAGATAGTTGAATAACCAATCGCAGCCCAGGCCGACCATCTCGTTTAAAGATAGTGGGGCCACATGCCAGAGCAATGCAGTTTCATCATTACTGGCTGAGGCTAACCATTGACCATCGGGGCTAAAGCTTACAGCATTGACGGTCTCTTGATGGCCTCTAAGCACCCCTATTGGCGAACCCTCTAAACGCCATATCCGAATAGTTTTGTCGGCACTGGCGGTGGCGATTTGAGTGCCATCAGGACTAAAAACTGCACTCCAGACAGCATCTTGGTGTCCGACAAGTTGGCCAACAGATTCACCGGATAAACTCCAAAGCTTAGCTGTCCGGTCTTCACTGGCAGTGACAATCAACTGCTTTTCCTGGCTAACTTGAATGCTATAAATAGTCGCATCATGGGCAGCTATTGTTTTCTCAAGCTTGCCTGAAGATACGTTCCAGAACTGTAAGTTTCCTTCGGTATCCCCTGCAAGAAGAATCTGACCATCTGGGCTAAAGGCTAAATTCCAGATGTATTCTGAAGAAGTCAGCGGCAGTGCCTGGCTTTGCTCACCCTGTGCAGACCAGAGGCGAATAATCGGCTCATACCCAGCAGTGGCAATGGTTTGACCGTCTGGGCTAATGGCGATGCCTAGAATCGCTGCCTCTGGATGAGCTGGGAAACTGTTGATGAGAGCACCCTCGGCAGACCAGATGGTTAGCGTTCCATTTTCATCTCCAGAATAGAGCTTTTCTCCATTCGGGCCAAATCGCGCTCTGTATACATCTCCCTGATGTTTGAGATCTCTCTGCCAGTTCCCTTCTGAAGACCAGAGCTTGACAGTGGCATCGTCACTGGCTGTGGCAACTTGATTACCTTGAGGACTAAAAACAATATCCTGCACTGAACGGGTATGCCCTCGAAGATTTTTCAGATTCTGGTTGGAAAGCTGCCAAAGCTTGACCGTATTATCACCACTGCTGCTGGCAAGTATTTGACCGCTTGGGCTGAACTTGACCTTGAACACCAGCGCTTGATGCCCTCGGAAAGATTCAAGCTGTTCTCCGGAAAGTGACCACAGATTGACCATATTGTCATAGCCAGTACTGGCTATCTGCTGACCGTCCGGGCTAAAGGCCACCGAATATACCCGATCAGTATGCCCCGTAAATGTTTGAATCTCTTGACCAGCCTTGATATTCCAGAGCTTCAAGGTCTTATCTAAACTGGCAGAAACTAGCCTTGAAGAATCTGGTTCAGCCGGGTCAAAAGCAATTTGGACAATGGGTTCCGTATGTGCTTTAATCTCTCGAATAAATTTACCCGCTGCCGTCCATAGTTTAATCACACCCTCCCCCCCAGCCGTTGCTAGAAGCTGGCCATCAGCGCTGAAGGCAACACTGTGGACGAATTTACTGTCAACATCGGTCATAGTGTGCTGAAGGTTACCCTGGCGATCCCACAGTTTGACGGTGCCATCCTGACTGGCCGTTGCGACTGTTTGACTGACGGGCTCAAATGCCGTGCTGTAGATGACTGCTTTATGACCTGTAAAGGTAACCGGCGCTTCTCCTTCCGTGCTCCACAGCTTAGCTGTAGTATCGTTACTGGCCGTTAACAACTCCGTTTCCGAGATAAAAACGACACTATTAACCGCTTCATCATGCTCTCCAATCAGACGGATAAAATCTCCTTCTGCCGTCCAGAGGGAGATTGTTGCATCGGAACTGGCCGTGGCGATTAACTGACCATCCGGTGAAAAAGCGACATCGCGTACGGCCCCCTGATGAAATTCTAAGCGGTTACGTTCACGCACCCAGTACATCGCTGAGCCTAGGGCTGATAACACCTCCACATTTAATGTTTTGTTTCTGCTCGCCCAAGCACCTCTCTGGATAGCTCGACCTGCTTCAAGCCCCTCTAATAAAGCATCTAAGGTGTATCGATTGGACTGAAAGGCTCCAAATGCATATGCTGATGATTTAGCTGTTTCTAAGATTTTTTGTTGCTCCGCGCTTACCCAGGATGCCCTTAACCAAATTGACAAACCTGCTATGCAGGCACATAAAAAGCTGGCTATGATCGCAAACCTTTTATAGAGCTGTAATTGTTGCTGCCGACGATGTTCTGCTTCCCTGGCGGCGCGATCGCGACTGTCCACACTGGCCTTCAAAAAAGTTGCTTCCTCTTGATTGAGCCCCCCCAGCCACAGCTCAAATAAGCTTTCTTCCCTTAGCTCCAGTGCCCGCTGTAATTTTGCCCCGCGCCATAATTCATCCTGAGCATGGTCAGGGTCTTCAGTCTGCATTTGCTGCCAGTGCTGGGCATCGTCAGAAAGGCGATTTTGCATGACGATCACCTCTTTGCTGTCATCAATCCACTGTTTTAGCTTGGGCCAGGCATTGATCAGGGTTTCATGGGCCAGCTCCACGGTGGAGGTATCTTGACGATTGCTGACTAGCAGGTTGGCATCAATC
>JBCDDJ010000446.1:0-5519 GCA_039180385.1 Cyanobacteria bacterium P01_G01_bin.38
AGATCTTCTACCGCACCGCGCTCAGCGGCTAAGTGCAGAATGGTGGTTTGGGCTTTGCTGTGGAGCATCAGACGGGTGGAGTCTGCTTTGGGGTCGCAGCCTACAATCATGATGCGTTGGCTGTCAGCCATACCGGCGATGGTGTTCTGGGAGGTGGTGGATTTACCAATACCGCCTTTTCCGTAAAATGCAATCTGTCTCATGGATGAGGGTCTCCTTAAGTTGTCAGTAGGGTGTTGTGACTGAACGTGATCTTTGAAGTGAAAGAGAATTAAGTGAATTTGAGCAAGGTAGGGCAGAACATCTGCCTGTTGTGGAGTGGTCAAACGCTCGAGGACGCCGGGTAAATGACGGCGGGGAACGTTCGACCAAGAGGACGTAATGAAAGGTTTTCATAGGACCAAAGAAAGTAAGGGACAAGGTGTAAACAAAGGGGGCTATACAGCCACGACGGTTAACTCGGGAGAAATCCGCGATTGTAGACGGGTTTCAATCGCCCCTTTGAGGGTGGCGGTGCTACTGTCGCAGGAGCCACAGGCTCCTTTGAGCTGGACTTTAACCAGGTCACCGCTGACATCGAAGAGTTCGACATCGCCGCCGTCGGCCATCAGCATCGGGCGGACTTCTTCTGTGAGCACTTGTTGAATCAGGTTGATTTTTTGAATAGGGCTGAGGGCCGCAGCGGACACCTCTGCGGCCACGCGCTCTGACACTGAGGTTTTGTCTCGCTCGACCTCAATCAAAATGTCCTCGATACCCGCCAGACAGGAACCGCAGCCGCCGCCAGCTTTGACATAGTTGGTGACTTGCTCCACGGTAGTTAGGTCATTTTCAATAATCACTCGACGAATGCGGGGCTCGGTAATACCAAAGCAGGAACAGATCAGCGTGCCTTCATCATCTTCGTGGTGCTCGACTTCGATGCCCCGATATTTGTAGATGGCCGCTTCGAGGGCTTCTTGCCCCATCACGGAGCAGTGCATCTTGGCTTCGGGTAAGCCCCCCAGGTAGTCGGCAATATCTTGGTTGCTAGTGTTAAGGGCTTCGTCGAGGGTTTTACCTTTGATAATTTCGGTCAGGGCTGAGGAAGATGCGATCGCACTCGTACAGCCAAACGTTTGAAACTGTGAATCCAGGATAGTGTCTGAAGACTCTTGAATCTTGAGGTGCAGTCGCAGGGCGTCACCGCAGGCAATGCTGCCCACTTCACCGTAGACCACAGCCACGTCGGGCTCATTAGGGTCTTCGATGGCTCCCTGGTTGATAGGGTTATAGAACAGTTCGAGTACTTTTTCAGAATAGTCCCACATGGCGGTTTCGGAGGTAAGGGGTAGAGGGTGGAGAGTAGGGGGTGGAGAGGCAGGGGAGCAGAGGAGGCAGGGGGAGATGGGGTAGGTGAGGGAGATGGGGTAGGTGAGGGAGATGGGGTAGGTGGGGAAATGCTGTTTTCTCACTGCCCACTACCCACTACCCATCAAGCGGGCGCTAAATCTCTCTCTTGCAGCCATTCGGCCTGGTCGCTGTTAAACGGTGAGATGGCGCGGAGCTTTTCGACGATGCCAGGCATGACTTCAATCACTTTTTGAACCTCCTCTGCGGTGGTAAACCGGGAGAGGCTAAAGCGGATGGAGCCGTGCAGAATGGTGTAGGGCAACCCCATTGCAGTCAGCACGTGGGAGGGATCGAGGGAGCCCGAGGTGCAGGCGGAGCCAGAGGAGGCGCAGATGCTGTGCTGGTTGAGCATGAACAGGATGGCCTCGCCTTCAATGTATTTGAAGCCGATGTTGGTGGTGTTGGGCAGGCGGGTGGTGCCACCGCCGTTCACTTCACAGTCGGGGATTCGGGCCAGCAGCTCGGTCTCTAACAGGTCGCGCAGCTGGCGCTCTTGTTGCACATTTGAGAGATGTTCGCGGGCCAGCTCTGCGGCTTTGCCCAGGGCGATAATGCCCGCAACATTATGGGTGCCAGCTCGGCGTCCTCGCTCTTGGTGCCCACCGAGTAAGAAGGGACGGAAGCGGAAACCACGGCGAACATAGAGCACACCCACGCCTTTGGGGGCATGGAGCTTATGGCCGGAGAGGGTGAGCATATCAATGGTGCTGTCTTTTAAGTTGATGGGCACCTTGCCCACCGCCTGTACAGCATCCACGTGGAAGGTTGCACCGCATTCTTTTGCGATCGCACCAATCTGCTCTACCGGGAAAATCACGCCCGTCTCATTGTTGGCGTACATGGTGGTCACCAGGGCAGTGCCCCCGGTTATCGCCGCCTCAACCTCCATTAAATCGACCTGACCGCGACCGTCCACCGACAGATAGGTAACGGTGTAGCCTTTCTTCTCCAGGTGCTTGCATACATTGAGAATTGCCGGGTGCTCCACCGCTGTGGTGACGATGTGGCGTTTCTCTGGCTGGGCGGCCAGGGCTGCGTGGATGGCGGTGTTATTGCCTTCGCTGCCGCAGCTGTTGAAGATGATTTCGGTATCTTCTGCGCCCAAGAGATCGGCAACCTGGACTCTGGCATCCTGGATAGCGGCTCCCACCTGCCCGCCAAAACTGTGCATCGACGATGGGTTACCGTAGAGGTCGCTCAAATAGGGCAGCATTGCCTCTAAAACATCGGGGTCAACCCGAGTGGTAGCATTGTTGTCCAAATAAATGACCATTACATCATCTCCGCAGTGATAAGGGGTAAGGGGGGAATTGGGTAGTGAGTGGAGGGTAAGGGGGTAGGAAAGGAGGCTATGGCATCAAGGGGATGCTGGCGCTGGGGTCGTATTGGGTCCGCAAATCCTTTAGGTTTTGGGCGTACGTATCAAACCACTGCTGCCAGTAGCCTGACTGTTTTGAGTCCTTCAGGCGAGCCACCATGCGAGTGTATTTCGTAAACCAGGTGTTCCAGTAATCGGCTGGAGCCTCAGATGCGGCGGTCAGGGCAACCGCAGTTGCGCCAGTTGTCAATGGAACACAGCCATCGTTGGTGGGGCACACTGCCCAGCACTGAGGTACCCCGTGGCTGCCCTCACACTGGTTACAGCGATTAACGTCAATCCAAAAGCTTGATCCATCGGTCTGAATAGCGCTGGTTGGGCAGCTAGAGAGACAGCGCTCGCAGCTAATGCAGTTTTGGGTGATGGTGTAAGACATGGCTTGGATCCTCGCTGGTAGGGTGGGGATTTGGAGTATGGGGGGCACAGAGTACCCCCGGTACTCTTTAGTTGGCTAAAACGTACTCGTCGTAGAACTGTCTAGCGACAGTCTCGATCACGTCATAGGCTTCGACCACAGTCAGTCCAGCTTTCTTAAGCTCTTTCTGCGGACAGGGACCGACTTTGGCTGCTAGCACGGCCTTGCAGTCAGCAACCGTGCCGATGATGCCTTCTAGGGCAGCATCTTCGCCGTAACCACCCTGGCAGTAGTCAGCAACCTTGCGGTGGCCGATAAATTTAGCCTCGGTGGCGTCAACTTCGTAGATCATGAACTCTCTGGCATGACCAAAGTGCTGGTTCACGAGACCGCCACCTTTAGTAGCAACGGCGACCAGGATTTTGGGAGAATCGGCCCGGCGCTCACCGACAGCGGCCTGTTTCTTCTCAGCAACGACGGCCTTGGTGTGCTCGATGCCTTTGTGGACGGCCTGACGTTGTTCCAGGCTGTAGTCCGACGACATTTCCATGAACTTCTCTTTGGTGAATTCCTGACTGCGGTCTTCACCCAGCAGGCCCACGGCGTCGGCGCGACACTGGCGACAGTGGCGCATCATCTTCATGTTGCCAGAGCACTTGTCTTGAACACTCTTTAACTCTTTGGGGTTGGGGCCACGCTGGCCGTTTAGACCAAAGTAAGTGCCGTGCTCTGGGGCCGAAATCAGGGGCATAATATTATGGAGGAAAGCACCGCGATCGCGAATCGCTTTATTGACCTCCGGCAGGTGCTCGTCATTCACACCCGGAATCAAGACCGAGTTAACTTTGCAGAGAACATCGGCTTCTTGAAGGGCTTGCAAACCTTCCATCTGCCGTTCATGCAAGATTTTGACCCCTTCAATGCCGCGATAGCGCTTGCGGCGATAGTGTACCCAAGGATAAATTTTCTCTCCGACGGTGGGGTCCACCATATTAATCGTGATCGTGACGTGATCCACATTCAGGCCTTTGATGCGCTCAACGTGATCGGGCAGCATGAGGCCGTTGGTCGAGAGACAGAGTTTGATGTCGGGGGCTTTATCAGCAATTAACTCGAAGGTGCGGAAGGTTTTCTCGGGGTTGGCTAGGGGGTCACCGGGGCCGGCAATGCCTAGCACCGTCATTTGCGGAATCTTGCCTGCCACGACCAAAGTTTTGTGGGCGGCCTCTTCGGGGGTCAGCAGTTCACTGACCACACCAGGACGACTTTCATTAGCACAGTCATATTTACGGTTGCAGTAGTTGCACTGGATGTTGCAGGCCGGGGCCACAGCAACGTGCATACGGGCGTAATGGTGGTGGGCTTCTTCGCTGTAGCAGGGGTGTTTTTCGATGCGAGCCTTGAGAGATTCGCTCATGCCGGTAGAGGCATCGTTTTTGCTGCTGCAGCCACAGCCGCCACCAGACTTCTTGACCTTAGTTTTGGTTTTGGTCAAAGTAATGTCCAACTCGGGCGTCGTCGTGGGCGCGGAAGAAAGGGCAGTAGGAGGCGGTGGCGTCATGGGTTTTAGGGGGTGCTAAGGAGTAAAGTTTTAGGGAGGTTAAGGAATAAAAAAGAGCGGCGTTGCATTAACTGGATAAGGTTTGGAGTGTTCTGCACGGTCAAACCGGAGAACCACTTTTGGGGCCAGGCGATGCAACGCCAGAGAGTGCGGTGTTGTGTGTCATCGGAGAAACCCAGTCTCGGCCAGTCATTTCCAAGGTGTATTAGAGGGTGGGATGCGCTCGTTTACCAGAGAAGGTAACGGGGGCAATCCGATCAGGGTGAATACGCCTGAAATCGATCTGATCGCTAATAGCCAAACCGCTGAAATCTAAAAGACAGAGCGCCGTATTTGAATTAGCTCTAACCGAGCCGAAGTTGGCGTCGTGTTCTATTGACTTCACCGAGTTAGCCAGGGATTGGGTGTTCGGCGATGAAAGAGTTATAGCAATGGCTCCAGAACCGCTTAGAAAGCAGGCCCTGATAGGATTTATTGAATGATTAGCGCTGTACTCAATCGCTACAGCCCTTGAAAATCAAAGGAAAAATATTTTTTGAGGGATCGGGGGACTGGTATTTCCCAGCCTGCGTACTGCCATTTTGCCACCCCCGCCCGATGATTATTGTACTCAGCTCAATCCGGCTTTTAGCAAGGCATAGATGCTATTTGAGTACCTCAAAAGAGGTGAGTTACTTGAGTACTCAGATGCATCTGTTTCGATAAATCTGATACAGAATGGGAGGTCTCTCTGAGGAGCGAATTTTCTTGTCTGTATCAGTTTTATCAGTTCACTCTATTTATCGGTAGCAAACTTCACTATTTTATATTAAGTAATTTGAAATGGGAATATC
>JBCDDJ010000447.1:0-5505 GCA_039180385.1 Cyanobacteria bacterium P01_G01_bin.38
ATCCTGGCTCGGACCGCTGGGTCCGCCGCCTCCAGGTGCATCCCCAGACTGTCTACCCCCGCTGTCCGCAACCGCTCAAACCAGCGAAAATCATTGGGGGGCTCACACTGGGCCTGGATGGGCAAATTTACCCGAGCCCGAATCGCCTGGGCACAGTCGGTCAGGTACGCCGCCCCGCGATCGGTGGTGTTGGGGGTGCCAGTGGTCATGATCATGTGCTCAACCCCATCTAACCGAACGGCGGCTTCAGCCACCTCTGCGAGCTGTGCCGGGGTTTTCTGAGCAATGGTCCGCTCGGCGGCTAGAGACTGTCCAATCGCGCAAAACTGACAGGCAGTTTTACGGTTCTCGTACCGAATGCAGGTTTGCAACACCGTGGTAGCCAGCACATTGTGGCTATGCAGCAGGGCAATTTTCCAGTAGGGAATCCCCTCAGCGGTTTTTAGACCGTAAAACTGAGGCTGCTTGGGAAAGTCGATGGAAGCGACCACCTTGCCCTGATGGGTCAAGGTAGACTTGCCGGTGCTGAGATCGCGCCCCACCCCATAAGGCGAACGCGCTGCCCCATCTGTGTAAACCGGCACCATCACCGTCGTCTCGCCAACGGTCACAGCCTTGTGATCCGAAGGCCCCGCCCCGCCCTTGCGCCCCGACGCCCCCACCGTGTCAGTCACCAGGTTGAGCCCCTGGGTTTGTAGTTCGGTAATGACCTGTTGTGGGTTCATAAGGCGATAAGAATAGGGGAAGAGAATAAAGGCGAAAGGGAAAGGGGGAAAGGCGAAAGGGGGTAGGGTTCGTTATCACACTGCCAGTCCTTAATGGCTCTTTGGGATACCGTTGAACGCACTATCTTGTAAAAGAAGGAAAACGAAATCCCCCCATCAAAAATTGAATGCCCTTAGCCGAGATCTCCGCAAGCGCATCACGGCACGCACCCGATTAGGTGCGAGTCTCAAGAAATGGCACTGCCAGGTCTGATGGAGCAAGCGGTGGGTCGGGGAGGGGGCTCGGAGCAGAAGGTGGAGCCGCCATGTTTGAGTCAGCTGCGGGAGAAGTCCCCTCAGCCGGGGTATGACTGGCAGGGGCTACGACAGAATAGGCATTAGTATTTAGACTGAGCTGCAACAGATCTGGGCGAGAATAGTGGCCGACGGAGTCCATCATGCGCTTGCGCTTGGTGATCAGGGCGAAGTCGAGGTCTGCGATCGCAATCCCCTCTCCCTCTCGGATCGGCTCACACAGATGCACCCCCTCGGGGCTAATAATTGCCGTGTAGCACCCCCCCCGCAACACTTTTTGTAAACCCTCACTGGGGGCAATCTGCGCCACTTGCTCTGGGGTCAGCCAGCCAGTGGCATTAACCACAAAACAACCTGACTCCAGCGCATGGTGGCGCAGGGTGACCTCAGTTTGCTGAGAGAAAATATCACCCACCATCGAGCCAGGAAACTGGGCGCAGTGGATTTGCTCATGTTGTGCCATCAAACTATAGCGCGCCAGAGGGTTGTAATGTTCCCAGCAGGCCAGGGCACCGACTCGGCCTACAGCCGTACTGCAAACCTGCAGACCAGAACCATCCCCCTGTCCCCAGATCATCCGCTCATGGTAAGTCGGGGTGACCTTACGCCGCTTGAGCAAACAAGTACCCTCTGCATCGAAGATCAGCTGAGTGTTGTAAAGAGAACCGTTATCTCGCTCATTGACGCCCAAAACAACCACGATTTGATGAGCTTTGGCCACCCGACTAACCGCCTCAGTGACAGGCCCGGGCACCTCAACCGATTCCTCATAGAGCTTGAGATGCTCCTTGCCCATGAGCACCGCCGGGAGCACAAACGAGAAATAAGGATAATACGGAACAAAGGTCTCTGGAAAAACAACCAGCTCTGCCCCCTCCTTTGCGGCGTCCTCAATCGCCCTGAGCACTTTCTCCATGGTGCCAGACTGGCTGTGTAATACAGGCGCAATCTGCACGGCAGCCGCCCTTACGATCCGAGAATAGTCCATGTTGAATGCTCCCGATTGAATGCCCTCGAAAGGTTTTTCTTAATATCCTTAGCCTACATTGTCCAGGTGTCGAGAATAAAAGCACCTTCCTTACGATGCATCAGCACAATATCTAAGACGTCCAGAGGATTGATCGGGGTAATCCCAGGAATCAGCGAAGGCTCACCGTGACCATAGAGCGCCTGTAGGGCAAACCGACAGGCATAGACCTTGCCACCCTCTGCGATGATTTTCTCAAGCCGGTTGTTCATTGCCATGTGGCCGGGAAACGCTTCATCCCCAATCTTCGGAAAACCTCGCTGTACGCCCAGCGTCACACCCGGACCATAGAGCAACACCGAAGTATCAAACCCCTTCGACATGAGGCGACTCACCTGCAAAAGATTAACTAACCCGATAGATCCTTCAAACGCGACGGTATGGAAGGTAACCAGCGCTTTCTCGCCCGGCTCTGCTTGAACATCGGGAAACACTTTCTCTTCGTAATCTACGAAGAAGTCACCGGTCTGATGGGCGGGGGTCGTTACTGCTGGCATGTGGTCACTCCCAATATGAATTTGAGTGCAGCTTAAGAGGTCTACGATCCCCTACTGGTATCTGTTGCTACAAATTTAGGAAGTCTGACAATTGGGACAGCAAAACTGATTTTAAGGAGAGCGCCCCCCTGGGTCAGACCTCATTGACCTGCACAAAAAGACAGGTCGACACCCATTGCTGCCAATAGACCTGTTGCTTTAATCTACACCCGGCAGCTTGCCCCTGTTCATAGAGCGAGACCTCCGTTTTTAGTAACACCGTATACAGGGGCCTTCAGTCCCCCTGTTTAAGGTTAAAAATGCGTTAGAGAGAAACCTATGGGATCACATTTTCCTGTTGTTATTGTGGGTGGCGGTCAGGCGGGGCTGTCGATTAGCTACTGCCTAAAGCAGCGGGGTATCGAGAATATTATTTTCGAAGAAAATCAGGTGGCCCACTCCTGGCGATCAAAGCGGTGGGACTCGTTTTGCCTGGTCACCCCCAACTGGCAGTGTACTTTACCAGGGTACACCTACCCGGGTGAAGACCCCCAGGGGTTTATGCAGCGAGATCAAATTGTTCAATATGTAGAAAGCTACGCCAAGTCTTTTCAACCTCGTTTAGAGGAAGGCGTCTCTGTCTTAAAAGTCCGTCAAAACAAGTCTAAAAGAGGCTTTGAAGTCGAAACTTCGATCGGGCGCTACACCGCTGATCAAGTGGTGATTGCGACGGGTGGCTATCATCAGCCCAAAATTCCTCGGATGGCTGAGCGCTTGCCTGAGCACGTGTTGCAACTGCACTCTTCGGACTACAGAAGCCCAGACTCTCTGCCCGATCAAGCGGTGCTGATTGTCGGCACCGGACAGTCGGGCTGTCAAATAGCCGAAGACTTGCACCTGGCCGGTAAGCAGGTCCATCTCTGCGTCGGCGGTGCGCCTCGGTCTCCCCGTCAATATCGGGGCAAAGATGTGGTGGATTGGTTAGACCAAATGGGCTATTACGACATCCCCATTGATGAGCACCCCCAAAAAGAGTCGGTAAGAACCAAAACAAACCACTACGTCACAGGCCGGGGCGGTGGGCGCGAGATCGACCTGCGACAGTTTGCCCTTGAGGGCATGCGACTCTATGGCAAACTCCAGCATATTCAGGGGCAGCGGATTGCATTTCAAGATGATCTCAAGAAAAATCTCGATCAAGCCGACGCCGTAGCTGAGAGCATCAAGCGCACCATCGATGCCTATATTGACAAAGCCCAGATAGACGCCCCGACCGAGCCGCCCTATCACCCTGTCTGGGAGCCCGACTCAGCGCGGCTATCCTTAGATATTCAAACTGAGAATATTGGCACGGTGATTTGGTCTACGGGCTATCACACCGACTTTAGCTGGATAGACATTCCCGTGTTTGATGGCCAAGGTTATCCCGGCCATGAGCGTGGGGTCACAGGGGTAGAAGGGCTGTATTTCCTGGGCTTGCCCTGGCTCTATACCTGGGGCTCAGCCAGATTCTCAGGCATTGCCCGCGATGCTAACTATCTAGCTGACTGTATAGCGCTGAGAAACAAAGTCTTACCCCAGCAGTCTGCGCGGATTGTCAATGAGGTCGCGTTAGGCTCGTGATCGGTCAATGTTGACGCCTGACGCCTGCAGTTTCTCAATCCTGCCGTCTCTCAATCCTGCCGTCTCTCAGTGGTGACGTGAGCCGTGGCGCACCAAAATACTCATCACCTCACCCGCACTTGGCGTGATAATGATCTGATTGTTGGGGATCGACTGTAACCGGCTCCATTGCAACGCTTCGACATAGTGGAGATTGTGTAACTGATGGATGGTTTGGCGCACTTGATCAGCTGAGCCCAACAGAATATGACGCATCGGCTCGTTATGCACTCGGGCAGTCGGTTGCACCGTCTCAGCAGGCAGCGAAACCGGCGCGACCTCAGTGGGCAGGTCACTGTCTAGAAAGGATTGAATGGTCATCGGAAGTCTCCGTTTGGGGTGAGTAGAAAATCGTGAAGAGAAGATCAAAACGGCAGATACGTTCTAACTTCTGTCTTCTAGGGGGATTGCGGCGGCTCAGGAAATCTTTAGAGATTTTTTTGCAGAAATATGCATAGGGGCAATAAAGGTCTGGTTGGGATCGGCTTAAATACCTATTAGATAAGGGTTTTGCCTGTTTGTCAGAAACCTGGCTTCTCTGGCAAGTAGGTAGGAAACCTTGCACTCCAGCCCAGAAGCCGGGTTTCTAAATCCCATAAGATTTCTTGCTAAACCCATGCAATTTGCCTAAAACAGCGGTTAACCTAACCACAGAGGTTAATTTGCCAAGAGAGAAATGCCGCTAGATCCGATCTTGCAAGATCCCGACGCGCTGATTACCGAAATCTACAGCGCCTTTGAGCCCTTTGCCCCGCCGCTCAAAGAAGCTTATGTCGATTGCCAGGAAGTCCGCGGTAAATGGGATGTGATTCGTGAACTGGGTCGCAAGATCACGCGCTCTAAAGACCCCACCAGTCAGCTTTACTCTGGCTATCGCGGCGTGGGCAAATCGACTGAGCTGGGGCGTCTGCGAGAATATCTCGCCCAGAAGCAGTACAAAGTGGTCTACTTTGCCGTCGATGAGCAAGACATCGAACCGCAGGATGCGGAATATGCCGATATTTTGTTTGCCTGCACCCGGCAGCTGGTCGAGGCGGTCAAGCTAGAGAAAGGCCATAATCCACTGGTGACCTGGATGCGGGATCGCTGGGAATCACTCAAGGATCTGGCGCTGACTGAAGTGGAGTTTGACTCGCTCAGCCTGGAGGGCCAAATCGAGCAATTTGCCACCATCGCCGCTAACTTTAAAGCTGTGCCTGACAAACGTCGGGAAATGCGCCGCCAGATCAACATCAACACGCCCTCGCTGGTCAAAGCCCTGAACGAATTTATCAAAGTGGCTCAACAGGCCCTGACCAAAGACTACCCAAAAGGGTTAGTG
>JBCDDJ010000448.1:0-5499 GCA_039180385.1 Cyanobacteria bacterium P01_G01_bin.38
TCAACGACATTGCCTCCAGCATTCGTCAAGGACATGCCTCCAATCCCGATTTCAGAATCGCAATCCGTGATGTTCAAATCCGAAAAGTGTTCGATGGGCACATTTTAGCCACCTACGAAGAATGGCAGCGGAATGCACTAGCGTCTACGTTCCCAGATAATGCTCGGCTAGCTACGGTGCTGTTTGCGAATACACAACCGCTGCGTTGGGTACATATCCATGAAACTTGGATGCCCAAGCATATGGTCACTACTCTTGAGGATCAGGTTTACATTGTGGGGGGCAGTTCCACGTTTTGTCCGGGAACCACGATGGTCGATACTGTTTTTACGGGAACTATTTCCCTAGAAGGGGATTTCGGCGCGTTTCAAACTGACGACGCCCCGTGAACGTCATGCCACCGTGCGATTGGATCAGACCCTGGTAGTCATTGCAGGCGGAGGCCCCAAACAAGTGTTTAGGCTATCGTTTCGTGAATAGAAAACGGTTTACAGCTAGATAGCCATGCGAACTTGACTCTTCACCCTGCTAGAACAAGGAGGATTACAAGCTGACTGTCTATTGCCTACGACAATTCAGCATAACCTTCAAGAGACTGGCGAATCTCATCATCATCTATACTTTGAATCACTCCCTCAGCTCAGACGATTCTGCGCCTGCCGATTCACCTCATTACATTCCGGTTCCCAGGGAAAGCGGCCCTCGCGATCGGGCCAGCACAGCCGCACGATGGGGACGGGCTCTTGATAAAACCAACCGGCCCAGCAAACGTAGTCTTGATAGGCCATGGAGAGGTCCTGCACGGGCTCTAGCTGAATCGCATAGTCATTGGCGAGAAAATCGTTCAGCGGCTGCCCCAGGTCAGGGCGCTCCCCTGCCTTGAGACAATCTCGCAGGCTGTTGATCAGCTGCCCCCCTGTGCGCGCCGGCAACCCCAAACAAATGGCTTCAGGGAAACCGTAGTTGGCCCATAGCCCAACCGAGTAGACAAACTCGACGTCGGTGTCTGAGTCAGGGTACACCCCCATCAGGTGACAGCCTGCATCTTGGATGTGATCAACCACTTGCTCTTCTACCAATCGCTCTTGGGGATCGCTAGACCAGGGCAATTTTATAATGTAATCGTCTAGGGCACGCATAGGAAGCAGATCGTTTCGTCTATCCTAGGATACTGCCTCGCTCAAGGCGACCCCTGTATTTTGTCCGCCAAACCCAAAGCTGCAACAGATTGCGTGCTTTAGGCGCGCGGCTGTTGTCTGTCTGACAAAGTTGAGATCAAAGGCGGGGGTTTTGAGCCCGACGCAGGGGGGCAACTGCTGATGGCGCAGGGCTAAGAGGCTAAACACGGTGCCCATCGCCCCCGAGGCCCCTAGGGTATGGCCTGTAGCACCCTTGGTAGCGGTGATGGCAATGTTTTTTGGAAAAACGGTCGCTGCGATCGCAGCTTCCATTTGATCATTACGCTGGGTGGCGGTGCCGTGGGCGTGGATAAAGTCAACGTCGGCGGGGGTGAGCTGGCTGCGCTGCAAACACTGACGCACGGCTGAGATTGCGGTATCGACCGCAGGCGAGGTGATGTGGTGGGCGTCGTTGAGCAGCCCAAACCCTCGAATTTCGCCATAGATAGGGACACCGCGCTGGATGGCTAGGGTGGCCCGCTCCAACACCATCACGGCGGCTCCTTCCCCTAACACCAGACCTTCACGAGATTGATCAAAGGGATAGCAGCCGGTTTGGGCCTGGGCACCCATCTTGGCAAACCCCGCCAGGGTGAGGGGGGTAATCGGGGCCTCGACCGCCCCCGCAATCACGCGATCGCACTGCCCCGACCGAATCAGCTCAACCCCTTGCGCTAAAGCCCAAATACCTGTGGCGCACGCGGCCATTGGAGCGAGGACCGGCCCACGGCTACCGACCTGTTGTGCTGCCCTGAGGGCAATCTGGTGGGGCAGCGTTCCTAGCCAGAAAGTTGGATTGTTTGGAGGCGGGTCAACCCGTTCAGCCTGCCTAGACCGCTGCCGCGCCAGCGCCTCCCACTCTCCCTGGTGGCTGCGGCTAGAGCCGACCACAACACCACAGTGCGGCAGGGGGGACGACAGCTGAGCATCCGCTAGCGCCGCTAAGACGGTGGTCTCAACCAAGGCTTTGACCGCGACCGGGGCTTTACTGATCATGGCTAACGGCCCTGGCGAAAGCTCTAAAAAAGGCTGTCGCAGCGCGATCGCACTCTCGTTTGCCAGCAGCCGCTGCCAGGTGGTTAGCGCGTCATTCCCCAGGGCAGACACCAGGCCCACCCCGGTGACCACAACCGATTCCGTTGGCCCCGATGCCATGGTGCTTTATTCCGCAGCGTCAGGGGCAGGATCGCTCTCCTCTGTTGCCTCAGGCTCCACCGCATCGGGCTCCGCCGCCTCAGGCTCCGCCACCTCAGGCTCTGCCACCTCGGGCTGAATCAGGTTGTCGAGTCCGGCGGTGACCGCCGCCGACTCAATCACATCTCCCTGCTCAATGCCATCCACAACCTCCAGGCCCTCAGTCACGTAGCCAAACACGGCGTAGCTGCCGTCTAAAAACGGCAAATCGGCCAGGGCAAAGTAAAACTGAGCCGAGGCCGAATCTGGCAGCTGGGAGCGCGCCATCGCTAACGCCCCTCGGGTGTGGGATAGGGCAGGCGGTTCGGTCACCCCCGCCATCTCAAAGGTTTGACCATAGACTGGGTCACTGGCCTCAGCTGGGGTAATCTCAAGGGGAATATAGCGTGGCTGCCCCGTATCGGGATCGCTAAAGCTACCGGTACCTAACTGGGCGGCAGGTACATTCGGGTCGGTGCTCTGTGGATCGCCCCCCTGCACCACAAACGGCTGGGGCTGTTTGACCACCCGATGGAAGACCGTGCCATCGTAGACCCCTCGATCGACGAGATCAACAAAATTACCGGCGGTGACGGGCGCTTGCGAACCATCTACCTCAACGACAATTTTTTCGCCGTTGACCACAAGCTCTACCGTGGCTTTGCCATCTAAACGGGCTAAGCCCGCAGCAAAATCAATATTAGATTCGATGGGCTCAGCGGCGACCTCAGCCGGCGGTTGAGACTCAGAGAGTGGCTCCTGGGGCTGGGTGTCATTGGTGCAGCCTCCTAAAAAGAGTGCGATCGCAATCAGCAAAACGCCCCATGGCTTATAGCCATGCCGCTTATACCCATTTAGTCGGTAACTACCCAAAAACATATCCCCTTTCCTCAAATTGGAATGTGTGACAGAAAAGCGTGTGTGACAGAAAAATGTAATAAAGATTACAATCCCTCCAAAGGCACCTGCAAAAACTTAGCCAGCTCAGCGCCCTGGTTTTCCAAATCGGCCAGCGGTAAAGGTTGCCCCACTCGGGTGAGGGGAATATCGCCTTTACCCTTGACCCGCAGATAGAGTGCGCGTTTGGGGTTGATGCCTTCTTTGATATCCACTTTGACCGCCAGGATATTTTCCAAAGGGTAGGTTAGATCAATCTGACGATTTTCACCCGGAAACCCCCAGCGAAACACCCGAGCTTGTCCGGCTGCTTTATCAAAGGCATTGTATCCACCGCCGACATCCCAGCCGATCAGCAGCCACAGATAAACGGACAGCAGCATCCCGACGACTCCGTAAAAACACATGGCAACGCCCTGAGGAATAAATACCAGCTGGGTCGGGTCGGCAAATGGCAGCAGACTCCTACCCAGGTAGCTAGATAGCCCCGATAACAAAAAGCCAGCGCCGCCCAGTAGGGTGATCGTTGCCCAGCAGTAATTGCTCAGCCGTCGTGAGCCCAAAACAGAGCGTCGTAAAACGTTTTCTTCTTTTGAAAGGTTTGAAGCCGTCATCTTAAATTTAAGCAATTTCCTCACTAAGCCTATCAAGTGTTGGAAAGAGCAGCACAGTTTGAGTGAAATGAGTCCTGATCATGCCGATTGTGATCCCCTTTAAATCAGCCTTTGAGGTCTAGATGTATCGGTGATCCCAACTCAATCAGTCCGTGCTTTCAAAAGCCTACGGTTTCTGATACGATTTAGATTAGTAAAGACTTTTTAATTTAATTACACGTTTTGCCACATGAGGTTCAGGTGAGATGTGTTCACTTCGCCTGTTTTTGGAAAGCCTCGCCGTTTTGTAAACCTGCTTATTTGATAGAGGGCCTTATGACCAGTCAGCCAGACCGCGTGGTATTAATCGGTGTTGCCGGTGATTCTGGATGCGGCAAGTCCACCTTTTTGCGCCGCCTAGCCGACCTGTTCGGCTCAGAATTTATGACTGTTATCTGCTTAGATGACTACCACAGTCTGGACAGAAAGCAGCGCAAGGTTGCAGGGGTAACCGCTCTGAACCCCAAGGCCAACAACTTTGATTTGATGTACGAGCAAATCAAAGCACTCAAGGCAGGCACCGCCATCGACAAACCGATTTACAACCACGAGACCGGTGAGCTTGATCCCCCCGAGCGGGTTGAGCCCAACCACATTGTGGTGATCGAGGGGCTACATCCGCTATATGACGAGCGGGTTCGTGATTTGCTTGATTTCAGCGTTTATCTCGACATCAGCGATGAGGTCAAAGTCACCTGGAAGATACAGCGTGATATGGCCGAGAGAGGGCATACCTACGAGGATGTACTAGCCTCGATCAACGCCCGCAAGCCCGACTTTGAAGCTTACATCGACATCCAAAAGCAGTATGCCGATGTGGTGATTCAGATTTTGCCGACTGAGCTGATCCCCGACGACAAAGAGCGCAAAGTGCTGAGAGTTCGAATGATCCAAAAAGAAGGCGTGGAGGGCTTTGAACCGGTTTACCTGTTTGACGAAGGATCCACCATTGACTGGATCCCCTGCGGTCGTAAGCTGACCTGCTCCTACCCAGGCATCCGTATGCACTACGGCCCTGATAGCTATTTTGGCAATGAGGTGTCGGTGCTCGAGGTCGATGGTCAATTTGACCGTCTTGAGGAGCTGATTTATATCGAACAGCACCTGAGCAACCTCTCCACCAAGACCTATGGCGAAATGACTGAGCTGTTGCTTAAGCACCGCGAGTACCCCGGTTCTCGAAACGGCAGTGGTTTATTCCAGGTACTGGTGGGTCTCAAGATGCGCGCCACCTATGAGAAGCTCACTGCTAAGGTAGAGCAAGCGGTTGCTTAGATAGGAGCAGCATTTCGGTAAAGTCGGAATATTTTGATATTTTGATTGGGCGCAGGAAACTAGCGTAGCTATGCCCGCAGGACTATAGGGCGAAGGGCGAAGGGAGCGCTCACCATTGTCTTTCGTCTATTTTTGGTGAATCTTGATCCCTCATTTATCCGACAGGCGGTTGGAAATCATGCCTATACGTACAAAGTCCGCCTCCGTGGCCTAGCTGCATCACGGATTTTCCCTGCTTCCCCTGCCCTTTCTAGTACAGCGCCTGCATTAACTGCTTCCGATAGCTGCGGGTCAGCTCGCTGTCGTCGCCGAGCAGATTGAAA
>JBCDDJ010000449.1:0-5496 GCA_039180385.1 Cyanobacteria bacterium P01_G01_bin.38
ACGGTGCTTTAGTCAAGTGACAAACGTGTTGTAACTCACCCGAAACGTAATCAGGGCCTGACAGCCGGGCGTATTGCCTTGCAGTGTAATGATATCCCCAACTTGATGAGCATAAACGCCAGGGCCAGATAAGCTACCGGTTGTGGTGTCGTAGGTCAGCATCAGGGCGGGGTAGGCCCTATCTGGCTCAGCATCGGTTGTGATGGGTTTAATGGGGGCGATGGGGGCGTCGTGATCGTAAACTGTGATTGAGAAAGGGATGATCCGCTGATTAACCTTCACTTCGCGGGTGAAGGTAAACTCCGGGCTGGTGTCGTTATGAATTGACAAGTCAGCGCTGGTGCGATCGCGACCCACCAGACTGCGTTTGCTCACCCCGTCAATCAAGATATCGGTATAAAAATCGGTTTGCCCACCGGGGATATCCGACACTGACACAGCTTTGACGTGTTTTACCGTCACGCTCAGCTGGGCCATGGCAATGGGGAACCCGCCCAGAAATAGATCGTAGGGGGTATTGCCTATGTCAAACTTGGTCACCCTAAGGAAATAAGTGCCCGTGTCGATGCGCTTGCTCACCACTTCTCGATCTAGTGAATCGCGACAGGGGCGTCCTGACAAAATGACCTGACCAAATTTATCGAGCAGATCAAGCTCTGCACCCGAGGCTAACCCAGTTAACGAAGCCCGCAAACAGCTGGGCTGGTCAACCTGAAATCGCCAGAGGTCGATCGGGTCAGTGTCATTATCCAGAAACCCTCTAAAATAGCGCGGTCCGTTGAGATATTTGCCGTCAATGGGGTTGGCGTTATCCAGGGTGTTGTTGGGCTCTATCTCAAAATCTCGCACCCCATCTCTAAAGGCCAGATCCAAACGATAGGGCAGTGTCTCAAAAGGTTCATTCTCTGAGGCAGTTTGAATCACCTGTAAAAAATAGGTGCCCGCCCCGAGGCCTTCTATTGCAGCCACCTGAGCCTCCGCATTGTCTTCTTCATAGGAGGCATGTGGATGAGACGTGGTGACGATTTCGCCAGTTTCTACTCGATGGTTTTGATTAACGTCTCGAATCAGTTTAAGCGTTGCTTGATGACCCACATCCGGCAGCGTGATAATCAGACTACCAAAGGTGCTGAGGCTAAAACGATAGACATCAATGGCATTAGTACGATTATTCAGAAAACCTTGTGTCGTAAAGTTATTGGGCAGCGTACCCAAATCGATATATGACTGGAGGTCAGTCCGGTTGGAAGGATAAATGGGTTGACGTTGAGTGCTAATCCGGCTCATGACAAACCTGTCTCTCGGGGGGTGTTTAGACTATTGCTCACCTTAGAGAGAGACCGGGAATAAGTCGGGATAGCCTAGAAGCTGGCTCCAATCAGCCATATCTATCTGCTTTGATGTTAAATATCTTTTGTATAGATTTAAATTTATAGATTCAAAGGATTGAGGCAGTTTGCGAAAACACACCGACTACAGGTTACTTTGATTTGGAATGGCGGGTCCCTAGTACGGGGCAAATCGCTGGCCTGTATAACCAAGCGCCGTAGATAAGCAATCTTTTATCTCCACTGACGACGTTGTTCTCAAACAATATGTCGAGTGAGTCTGTCTCAAAAACCCTAACCTTGTTTTACAAATATTTCGAGGAATGGGGTTTTTGGCAGGCTCAAAAATCTTGTCCGGAATGTTACTTTAGCCCTCTGTAGTGTCATAAATCTCTACCCTCCCTAAGATCCATGAACCATCGTTTCTTATTGCGATTTGTTACTAGCTTTGCAGTGTGTCTGCTGACTTCGTCTTGTTTTGGCATCGTGCTGTGGGTCACTGATGAGATTTTGGGCTGGGATATTTTGCCTGATGCCTGGAGTCTCTTGGTGCGGGCGTTGCTGGTGGCAGGGGGGATTATCACCTTTGTGATGGTGGTGATGAATTTGATGCTCAGTTTGGCTCTTCTGGCGGAGGCCAATGCCAGAAGCGCACAGCTGCCAGATTATAAAATTTCGCGGCGGCTTAAGCGACGAGTGCTCAGGGGGCTGATGGCTGGGATGGTTGCGATCGCACTCATGCTCGGTGGTCTACAGGTGGTCAATCAGGTCCGGGCTCAGGCGGCTACCCAGGCGGCAGAAGCCAAGTTTAATCAATTCCAGATCGAAATGGATCAATCCGTTGATCAGGTTTTAGACTTGTTTACCCCGCCGCTGTTAGAGGCTATTGACACCCACACCCTGGCCGAGAAAGGGCAACTGGGCAATCTACGCAAGCTGCTGATCTCTATCCCCTCTTCTTTTCCTCAACAACCGTCAATGGTGCTGCTGGTGCCAGCGACCCAGGCCCCTTACAAATATGCGCGCATCGATACAAACACCATCAATGCCAATCAACAGGGGCAGCTTTATTTATCGCCTAAGCTTTATGCAAGTTTCCCCAGCAAGCAAGAGACCCAGGTGATTGAGCAGCTTTTTTCAGGTAAATCGCCCTCACTCCAGGAACCGCTAGCCGGTCAGGTGATCAACAACACCGTTCCCAGCTCCTGGGGCGTCCTCAAACGGGACGGTCAGGTGGCTGCGGTGGTTTATCTACAAGCGGGGCCTGTCGATAGTTTTGGTCAGTCTTTCCCAAATCAAACGCCTTATCGGGGTAAAAACCGAAATTTTCACCATGATGGGCCTGATAGCTTGCTAAGTAACTAATTTCTTGATGAATGAATTTCAATAGCCATTGCATGGAGAAAAATAACAGCTTGACATCCCTGAAAAAATTGATTAAACAGAGATATATCCTTCAAAGACTTTTGCAGTGATGTCAGCAGCCATCAGCTTTAACGCCATAACCCCAACGACCACCTGGACTACCAGCCAAGGAGGGTTGTAAGGCGCTGCATTGAATCGTATTCAGTAACCGACACACCCTCCAGCAACCGCCTGGGGGGTTTTGTTTTTTAATGGCCCCTCCAGACCTGGAGGGGCTTTTTTTATTAACCGACTGATCAGGAGAAAGAAAATGGCCAATCACCGTGATCTTGCTAAAGTGATGGACCTGTTCCACTTTGAGGAACACAGTCCTGGCATGATATTCTGGCATCCCCAGGGGTGGCAGCTGTTTCGCCGCATTGAGGGCTATATGCGGCAGGTTTATCAGGCGGATGGATTTGAGGAGGTGCGATCGCCCGTCGCCCTGAGTCGATCGCTGTGGGAACGTTCAAAACATTGGGAAAAATTTCGGGACGGGATGTTTGTTGTAGGTGGCGTAGACCCTGAAGATGACAATGCGTTTAGTCGGCCTGACTATGCATTGAAACCCATGTCGTGCCCAGCTCACCTGGCAATTTTCCAATCGCGCAAGCGTAGCTATCGAGAAATGCCCATGCGGTTGATGGAGTTTGGTATTTGTCACCGTAATGAACTCTCGGGCACGCTGTCGGGCTGTATGCGGCTCAGGCAGTTTGTGCAGGATGATGCCCATATTTTTTGTCGAGAGGCGGATATCTTGCCGGAAATCAGTCAATTTCTGAAGCGGGTGCAGCAGGTGTATACGGCCTTTGGCTATGATCAGTTCTCGCTTCAGATCTCTCTGAGACCCCAGCGTCGATTAGGTTCTGATAATATCTGGGATCGGGCAGAAAAGTTATTGATTGAGGCGGTTCAGTCCCTGGGGCATTCCTATAAACTCGCTCCAAATGAAGGGGCTTTCTATGGCCCTAAGCTAGAAATTAGTTTGCAAGACCAGTTGGGTCGCTCGTGGCAGTGTGGCACGTTCCAGGTGGATTTTAATCTACCTCAGCTGTTTGAGCCCTTTTTTGTGAACCCAGCAGGTGAGTTAGAGCGCCCAGTGATGCTTCATCAGGCGGTGTTGGGTTCGCTCGAACGGTGGATTGGCATTTTGTTAGAACACCATAGCGGTAACCTGCCTGTATGGCTGGCACCCACGCAGGTAGCGGTGGCGTCGATCTCGGATAAGTCGGCGGATTGGGCCAATGAGATTTTTCAGCGGCTCAGGCAGCAGGGGGGGAGGGTGGAGTTGTGTAGTCGCGATCGCACGATCAGCAAAAAAATCAGAGAGCTCTCCCAGCGAAAAATCCCCCTGATTGCCATCGTGGGTGAGCAAGAAGCGATGAATCAGATGCTGAATCTGCGATGTCTGGGTGAAGCAGAACAGCAAGCCATGACGCTGGCTCAGCTAGAAGATAAACTGGCTTCTCTCTCTACGGTTAACCCAATCTCTTGACCGTAGGAAAGCTCTAATGTGTGACCGTCTGGATCGCGTAGAAACGCCCAATAGCCAACGGGATAGCCCGAATCTGTTGGCCCGTCAATCAAGATATCTGCCTGCAGTGCCTGGTCACATAAGCGGTCCATCGCTTCTCGACTGTCGCAGCCGATACCGAGGTGGGCAAATGGGGTGAGGATGGGTGTCACCTCAGCTTGCTGGATCAAGACAATCACAAAGGGACGGGTGCCATCTGATAGCCACACCACTGGGATACCGGTGTCCGCATCAATGCGGCGATGAACCACTTGCATATTGGCGTAGACAGCATAGAACTGAATGCTATGCTCAATGTCTGACACCGGAAGGGCGATATGAGTTAATCCAACATCTATCATTTTCATATCCTGGTAACTCACCTTTTTAGGCCAGTGTGAGCGTTAGATAAGTGCCTACTTAAGAGATGTGAATAGCTGGCAAGGTATCTTATGGCTGGCTCCAACATTTTAACACTGGGCAAAATGACCAACAGGTTGATGGCAAAATATCTGATTGGGGACTTCAATAAATAAGCAGGCTATCACAAGCTGGATATCCTGGTATTCTTCAGCACATTATCCTCATGTTTGCACCGTCTAGTTGATTAATCTGTTCCTAAATTTTTGCAAAGTGATATGGTGGCCTCTTCAGATAGCTTATTAACCGTAACCCAGCTAAAGTCAGCTGCTAAAGTCCTTGGAGCAGCTTTTTCGCAAGATCCTTTCATGACCTACGTCTTTCCTGACACCACAAGTCGGGTGCAAAATCTGACAAACCTCTTTCTACCAATTATCCGCTGTAGCCTTCGCTGTGGAGGTGTCGAGATTTCTCCAGAAGGCGGGGCATTAGCCTGGTTATCAGGCGAGTGTTTGCCATTGCGATTGTCTCAATTAACTCGCAGCGGCCTGATCTGGACACCTTTGCTAATGGGGTTGCCGGCCTTTAGACGACTGCAGGGCCATGACAGCGCCTGTGAGCATGAGCTTAAGAAAAGAGCGCCAGATGGATTTGCCTACCTGTGGTTAGTGGGGGTTCATCCAACCATGGCTGGGCGTGGTCTGGGTTCGCAGATGATCCAATCAGCGCTGAGTGTGATGCAACGCCAGGGCCACTCTGCTTGTCTGCTGAGGACAGATAACGGAAAGAATGTCCCTTTTTATGAGCATCTCGGTTTTAAGCAAATCTACACCGACACGGTACCCAGTAGTCAACTCCGATACTGGCTCCTGTCACAGAACCTTATTCAAC
>JBCDDJ010000450.1:0-5492 GCA_039180385.1 Cyanobacteria bacterium P01_G01_bin.38
CGAATGGTTTGGAAGAAGGCCAGGGGGATTGATAGCTGCTGGGTGCGCCGAATGCCCGCGAACATTCCCCAAAAAGAAATGCTGACCGCCAGGGTAGTGAGGGGGCCAAATAAAGGCATGCGGTGCTTTGCGATCGCAAACATCACATCGGGCACGGTTACTATCGGCAACATATACTGCAGCACCCAAAACACAAACAGGTCCGTGGTCTTTTGGATGCCCAGCCGATTACGGACGATCGGTCGCCAATAGTCTAAGTAGCGCTGGTAGCCACCCTCAGCCCAACGATTACGCTGGTGCCACAGGGCAAGGCTGCGGGTCACCCCTTCTTCGCCCACCCCAGGAAAGGCTAAAAAGGCAATGTCCCAACTGTATAGGTGGAGCTGTAGGGTCAGATCCAAATCATCGGTGATGGTGGCTTCATTCCAACCGCCACACTGTGCGATCGCACTGCGGCGGACAAACTGACCGTTGCCCCTGAGCTCGCCAATGCCTCCCAGGGCGATTCTTTGCTGCTGGTAATAGCTATCCAGGCCCATCTCTGCATGTTGTCCCCGGGTCCAAAAGTTTGTCCCTAAATTTTCAATTGCCTTACGCACTTGCACAGCGCCCACCGAGTCATTCTCAAAGATCGGAACAACATGGCGGAGTAAATCAGGTGCAACATAGGCATCAGCGTCAAACACAGCCAGAATGTCGCTCTGAGTCCGGGGCCAAACCGAGTTGAGCGCGCCTGATTTGCCTCCGGTGGCGTCGGGGCCGCGATGCAGAACGTTGAGCTGAGGGTAACGACGGGCGAGCTGATCTAAAATCTCGCCTGTGCGGTCGTCACTGTTATCGTCAATCATCCAGACATCGTAGCGATCTTGGGGATAGTCTAGCTGACACAGCGATCGGGCTAACGCCGCAATCACCCTCTCCTCATTTTTGGCCGCAATCAGCACTGATACAAACGGCCAATGGGCCGTATTTGGAAAGCTGTCTGCCGCCAAGGCAGCGGTCTCGAGACTGTCTGTTGGCATGGCGCAAACCGAAGGCAGGGGCGATACCCTAGGTTGAGCCAGGACTGACTGCCCTGGGCGAGCGATAATAATCCGGGTCAGATACAGGCCGATAAAAGCGGTAAACCCCAGCACTGCCCAATGTCCCCAGGTGACCCAATGCAAAAAGCCGGTCCCTCCCCATAGGGTTGAGAGGGCAAAGGCTGCCTTGACTCGTCTCCCCCCGTAATAGGGCAAAAAGTCAGACGCAAGTTCAGGAGGCATGGTCTCGGCAAAATCAGACATGGAATCGGTGTGTCGTTAGGGTTTATTAACATCGGAAACCTTAGAAATAGCGCCTTGGGACAGCTGCGCCTATCCATACTGCCGCACATTCTAAAGTTCTTCTTAAGAAATCTATTGTATCGCTAAGTAAAGATGGGAAGGTTGACGGGGAAATAACAAGATTTGGCTTCACCTGATATAGATTTCAAAAAATTGCCTAAACTAACTTCAGACCTTAGAGTCTCGAGCAGTTTTAAGCCCAACGGCTTTAAGCCCAGCGTTAAACTCAGAGAATTTCAAGCGAATACGCCATGTCTACTGACACCATTCAGCCCGCGAGCAAGCAAGATATTAGTGTTTATATGCCTTACTACCAGGGCACTAAGCGCACTGCACTCCCCTATGCGATTGGGTTGTATAAACGCGGCAATTTAGAGGGTGAGCGCACCATTGAAGGGGGAGAGAGCGTTTCTTTCTTGGCCACATGGAATGTTTCGATGCTGCCCGCTGACCTGACCCGCTGTCGATTGCAATTTGACGGAGATGCCGAGCTCAGCTATGAGGTCACCATGGCGACCTTTGAGTTTGTAGACTTCTTATTCGATGTGGTGGCCTCTATGCGCCTCAAGAAATCACCTGATTTTTCGAAGACGTTTTATCGACGTCTGCTCCGGATGGATGAATAAAATACCTTTCCCCGCTTATCCATAGCATTTTTGAGACCAGCACTACATAGTCTGTCGCACTACATAAGTCTGTCGCACTACATAGTCTGTCAAAGTCAAATGTTCGGGTTTGATAGTGAGTGTGCTGGCGCTGGTGAATGAGAAAATGGGGGAATACACCTGACCCCTGAATCATCCTTAAAACCCCTCACCATCTAACCTAGCGAAGCGCTTTACCACCCCACTCTTCTTCCCTAACCGAAATTTTAAGCTTGACGCAGTACCAGTTGCCTTCAGATCTTGCTGATTCAAAATTTGAAGTTTTCCCCGCTACAGGGCTCCTTTAATCGATTCTTTCGTCCTTAACCTAGGATGCATAGCTAAAATCTGGGCTGTGAAGCTGTATGGGTTTTCCCAAAAGTGTCCTTAACTCCAACCATTCTTGCCACTGACGGGTTTCAGTGTTTGAGTGTGCAGTGTTTTTGGCGGACCTTTGCCCAAAAAATATTGGGCTTGTCAAGGGTATTGTCAGCAAAAATGCGAAATTCTGCTGAGTTAGGCGTGGCACAATAAAGCTAGCCGGTTTAATTTGAGACGGAGGACGTCGGGCGTGCCCAACTCATCAAAACATTTGCTTATTGGTTCGACCGAAGCCTATAGCGGTAAATCCGCCACCGTGCTGGGCCTTGCCCTCCAGCTTAGGCAGCGAGGGGTTGATATTGCCTACGGTAAACCCATTGGGACCTGCTTCAGTGCCCAGGCTGCTGATGCGCCAGACATGATTGATGAGGATGTGGAGTTTATCGCCGGAGTTTTAGAGCTACCCAGTCAGCGATTGCGGCCTACCTTGTTTTCTCTAAATCCTGGCACGATTCAAAGGCAGTTTGACCAAGAATGCCAGCCAGACTACCCCCAAAAAGTTTCTGAATACCTGAACGGCGAAGGGGAAGATTTACTGTTGATAGAAGGCCCTGGCACCCTTGAAGAAGGCACCTTATTTGGCCTCTCGTTGCCCCAATTGGCGGCCATGACCGATGCTCAGGTTTTACTGGTGGCCCGATTTCACTCTGTGCTGATTGTCGATGGGTTGTTGGCGGCCAAAGCGCGTTTGGGCGATCGACTGATGGGTGTCCTGATTAATGATGTCCCAGACGGTCAGCTCGAAGAGGTAGAGACCAAAGTGAAGGTCTGTTTAGAGCGCCATCAGATCCCAGTTTTGGGCGTGTTGCCTAGGACTCCCCTGATGCGTAGCGTGAGTGTGGGTGAGTTGGTGCGTCAGCTCAATGCTGAAATCCTATGTTGCCCTGAGCGGACAGACTTGATGGTCGAAAAACTTTCGATTGGGGCGATGAATGTGAATTCGGCCCTGAAGTATTTTCGTAGAGCTGACAATATTGCCGTGGTCACCGGGGGGGATCGGGCTGATATTCAGCTGGCAGCTTTGGAAACGTCGACGCAGTGCCTAATTTTAACCGGACATATTCCCCCTAGAAAAGATATTTTAGAGCGGGCTCAAGACTTGGAAGTGCCGGTTTTGTCGGTGGATTTAGACACCTTAACCACGGTCGAAATCATTGAACGCTCGTTTGATCAGGTGCGTCTGCAGGAGCCGATCAAAGTGAAGTGTTCTCATATGTTGATGGAAAAGCATTTTGATATTGAGCGGTTAATGGCTGAGCTGCATCTGCAACCGGCGGTGGCGATCTGATCCTGTCGCCCCTACGGAAATGTCCGGATCAGGTCGTGGTCTGGTAGAATTAGCCCGTCCTTTTGTAACCGTTTGTACCGCCGTTGAGTCAGTCCATCGATACGCCTATTGATTCGCTAAAGGTCGATGATTTTCTACAAGAGCTTGCTGCTATCCAGCAGTCTGGCTCAAAACGCATCGCCATTTTAGGATCTCGTCACGTTCCCATTACCCACCAGCGCCTGATCGAAATGATGAGCTACGCCCTGGTTTTAGGCGGTAATCACCTGCTCACATCGGGGGCAACGGGTACAAATTCAGCCGCGATTCGAGGGGCAATGAAGGCTGACCCTAACCTGCTGACTGTGATTTTGCCACAGAGTTTAGACCGGCAACCGCGAGAGTCGCGGGATCAGCTCGACAATGTCATGCACCTGGTTGAAAATTCGACCAATGATTCGCTTTCCCTGGCAGAAGCCAGCGCGAGGTGTAACCAGGAAATTATTTCCCGCTGTCAGCAGCTGATTTGTTTTGCGTTTCATGACAGTCACACGCTGCTCAAAACCTGCCAAGATGCAGAGGACCAGCGTAAAATTGTGACTTTATTCTATTTTGATTAGCTCGGAAGGTTTGACTGGCTTGGCAATGACTGGTTTAGACACAAGTATGGGCGCGCCAATTCTGCTTTATAGCATTGCGATCGCAGCCTTCCTGATTTACCTGCCTTACACCTTGACCGCCTATGGGCGGGTCATGATCGCCAAAGAGATGGCCGAGCCGATGGTGGTGTTTGCCCAGCCGCGCACGTTTACCGAAAAATTGCCAGACTACGCCCAGCGAGCAGCTTGGGCCCACCAAAACGGCTTTGAATCCTTAATTCTTTACGCCCCGGCGGCGCTGATGGCCTACGTCACGGGGCAAGATTCACCCACTGTCTTTTGGGCTGTGGTGGCCTATCTGGTGGCACGGTTGCTGTTTTCGGTGTTTTATATTTTGAATATTCCGCCGTTGCGATCGCTGATGTTTGGCATTGCTAGTACTAGCATTGGTTTGCTCTATTTATTCAGTTGTCGTGCGGCGGGGTGGTTTTAGGTTCTGATTTATCAGATTGCTCAAGGGGTTTATCAGAGGGAATGCCATGGCATCTAGTTACTCATTTGACACCGTTAGCGATTTTGACCGTCAGGAGTTGGTCAATGCCCTCGATCAGGTCCGTCGCGAGGTCAAAAGCCGCTATGACCTCAAAGATACAAAAACTGAGATAGACCTCGGGGAAGATAAAATTACGATCGAAACGGCTAGTGATATGACCTTGCAGGCTATCCATACGGTGTTGCAAACCAAGTCAGCCAAGCGCAATCTGTCATTAAAAATCTTTGATTTTGGTGACGTCGAAGCCGCCAGCGGTAATCGGGTGCGTCAAGAGATTCAGCTCAAGAAGGGCATCGATAAGGAAAGTGCTAAGAAAATCACCAAGCTGATTCGCGATAATCTCAAAAAAGTGCAGGCGTCTATCCAGGGCGATGCCGTGCGGATCTCGGCTAAATCCAAAGACGATCTACAAGCTGCGATTCAGCTTCTTAAGGAAGAAGACTGGCCCATGGCTTTGCAATTTACCAATTATCGCTAAGCCTCAGAAAGCCGGTTTCTGGTTTGAATCTCAGGTGGTTAGAATTAACATCCAAAAGAAACCGGGTTTCTGGCGACGAAGGATGTCTTTAGCTCAAAATCCGACCGCCTGAGATCTCAATCTTCGGAAATGCCAGTGAACAAATCACTTCTTCGATCATGTCTTGGCGCGACTGATAGGTCCATTTGGCGGGGTGAGGGGCATGGGTTTGAGTCGTCGAGAACCGATTAAGTCTAAGATAGCGC
>JBCDDJ010000451.1:0-5488 GCA_039180385.1 Cyanobacteria bacterium P01_G01_bin.38
CAATATGCCGCCAAGGTTGAGGATGTCCTGGAACAGGTCGGTCTCACCCAGGCACGTAAATTATATCCCCACCAGCTCTCGGGGGGAATGAAACAGCGGGTTTCCATCGCCCGATCAATCGCAGTGCAGCCCGATGTGTTGTTGCTCGATGAACCCTTCTCTGCGCTGGATATTCAACTGCGACGCAGATTGCAAACGTTTTTATCTTCCATTTGGGAAGATACGGCAACTACGATGGTCTTGGTGACTCACAATGTTGAGGAGGCTATCTTGTTGGGCCAAAGACTGATTGTGATTGGGGATAAACCCGGCAAAATTATTGAAACCGTTGATATTTCTGATCCTAGATTTTGCGATCGCTATGATGGCCAATTTTTAGACCTTCAGCGCCACCTGGAAGGCGTCATTGAAGAAGACGCCAATACTCAGGAGATCTTGTTAAGCGTTGAATCGTGAGGAGGATAGACATTGCCCCATTGACATCCCTATCAAGGTTGCACTCTGGCCGGATATTGAGCTTTGTGTATTTTCAAAATCGTCCTCGAACTTAGTTTTTTGACCTCTGGATTTTTCTTCAAGGTGTTAATAAAATTTAGCAGGTCATCATTATCTCTATAAATGTATTCCAGCATGATGTCAAATGCACCCGTCACGGATGCCACATAGCTAATATTTTCCATCGAGACCAGTCCATCAAGACTGTCTTCTAAGAAATCAGGATCAACTTCTAGCTCGATATAGGCGATGTTTTCATACCTAACTTTCCCGGTGTTTATAAAGGCACTAATGGAAATAATATTTTCTTCTAGTAATCGCTTAACTCGATATCGAATAGTGGCTTCTGGCGCATCAATCGAACGGGCTATATCGCTATAGGCAATTCGACCATTTTCTTGCAGAAGTTCAATGATATTTAGATCTAATTGATCGATTTCATAGCCTTTTATATCCTCATTCAGAAAATCATTACTGATTGTCGCCATGATAAATTCATTAATAAAATTGTCAATCCTAATATACAGTTAACCTGATATTTTGATTTATTTTTTAAGTGAGCAAAATATCAAGAACTTGTCCAAGGTTACTTTCCGTAATCAAGTGTATTACAGTCTACGGTTTGCTATCGAAAGAGACGGTAGCATGTGGATGAATAAGGGTTACATAAACTACATCCAATCATAGTTTTTCCGTAGGCTAAACTATGACTAGTGTGGCCAGGATTGAGTATTCGAGTCATCTCGTCAAAAAGGGATGCTAAACCCCATTCAGTTTGAACCTTTGAGTTTTGAACCCGCTATTTCTACAGGTGAGCCTATAGGTCTGGTTGTCGCTGAGGTTTATAAGGCCGTTTGGAAACAGGCGGTTTGAGCTTTATCATTTTCCGGGCAATATCCTGATAAATGAATGATGGCATCAAAAGTAGATTATCAAGAGAGTGCAAAATCTGACATTACTGGTCTAGATATTGCTGTCACAGGGCTTACCAAGTATCTGGGCGGAAAGGTTCTGTATGAGGATTTTGACCTGCAGATTGCCAGTGAAAAAATCACCTGTATTTTTGGGCCAAATGGATGCGGCAAATCCACGCTGCTCAACATGATTGCGGGGCTGCTGCGGCCAGATGCAGGGCAGCTGCGGTTTGGGGGTAAGCCGCGATCGCACGTCAAAATCGGCTATGTCTTTCAAAACTATCGGGATGCCCTATTTCCCTGGCTCAGGGCAATCAAAAATATTGAGTATCCGCTGTTAAGTGCGGGGCTATCACGAATACAGCGCAAGCTCAGGGTTGAAGAACTGATCCAGCAGTTTAATGTCGGCTTTGATCTGAGCCGCTATCCCTATGAGCTGTCGGGCGGTCAGCAACAGCTTGTGTCCATCATGCGAGCGCTGGCCACCCGACCGAATATTCTCTTTTTGGACGAGCCGTTTTCTGCCCTGGACTACGAGGCCACCTTAGCCATTCGCGACAAACTCCAGGAGGTGTTTGTCGCCACCGGGGTCACCATTGTCATGATCTCCCATGACCTTGAGGAAGCCGTTTATCTGGCCGATCACATTCTGTTGCTGACCAAGCGCCCCACCCGGATTGCGGAGCGGGTCGTCTTTGAGACCGATCGCCCCCGAACGTTAGAGACCTTATCAGATCCTGAGTTTGTCAGGGTTAAGGCCCACAGTCTGGACGTCTTTCGTCGAGAATCTAGCTAATCACGCCAAGGTAAGTATGTCGCGTATTCAAAGTGCTAGCCCCCATCCCTATCTTGCCAGGATGCTCTCCTTTTTGGAGGGGAATGCAGGCACCCTACTCTTAATTTTAATTTGGTGGGTCGTGGCAGCTTTGCAACTGATTGACCAGGTACTGTTGCCTACGCCTGTAGACACCGGTTTAGCCCTCTGGGAAGGCATTGTCCAGGGAGACCTGCTGCGGGACTTTTGGCTGACCCTCTACCGCAGTCTGTATGCGTTTGTGATCGCGACCCTCCTCGGAATCCCGATTGGCCTCTTGCTGGGGGCCAATGAGCGGTTATATCGCTCCTTCGAGTTTTTGATCGATTTCTTCCGGTCAACCCCAGCCACGGCAATGTTCCCCCTTTTTCTGGTGGTGTTTGGCATTGGCGACTTTTCTAAAGTGGCGGTGGCAGCTTTTGCAGGGGGGCTGGTGATCTTTTTTAATGTGGCCTACGGGGTGATGAACACCCGCAAAACCCGGATTATGGCGGCAAAAGTGATGGGCACGCCTGGGTGGCGAATTTTCTTTGACGTGATTTTCTTTGAAACCTTGCCGCAAACATTTATTGGTCTGCGCACAGCGATCTCCTTAACCCTGGTGGTGATCATCGTAGCCGAGATGTTCATTGGCTCAACCAACGGCATGGGGCAACGCATTATTGACGCTCAACAGGTCTTTGATATGCCGGGGATGTATGCCTCGATTATTGCTACGGGCGTGATGGGCTATGGGCTCAACCAACTCTTTTTACTGACCGAAAACAAATTTATTCACTGGAAAGGGAAATAAAACGATGAGTTTGCAACCATTTAGCCGACGACAGTTTGTTAAATATGGTGCCCTGGCTCTGGGTACTGGGGCCGTTGCGGCCTGCGCGGGCAGCCCACCGACAGAAGAAACAGCCTCTCCTGCCGGTGAAGCTGACGCCCCAGCGGCAAGCCCCGAGGTGATTGTCAAAAAAGAAAAGGTAATCGCCTCCTGGTTGCCAATTATGCAAACCACAGCTTACTACGTGGCCCTGGAGGAAGGGCTGTTTGAAGCAGCGGGCATCGAAGTGGAGTCGGTGAAGTTTGAAAACCCCAATCAAATCATTGACTCCCTGGTCTCTGGGCGGGCTGACTTTGGCCCACCGGGGGCAGCAGCCGGGATTACCGTACTCGCCGAAGCCAAAACCCCCGGTACCTTCAAAGTCTTTGGCTTGCAGGGGGGCGGCATCAAGAGTGATTTCATCAACGACGGGCTGATCGTCAAACCCGATTCGACCATTACCACCTTTGAAGACCTGCAGGGTAAAAAAGTCGGCACGATTCCAGGGATACAATGGAAAACGATTCTGTCCTACATTCTCAAGAAAAATGGCCTGGAGCCAGGGAACAATGTCACCATCGAGCAAATGGCTGTGGGGTTACATTTACCCTCGGTGGTGTCAGGGGCCGTGGATGCAACCCTATCGTTAGAACCCACCGGCTCAATTGCTGAAGCCACCCAGCAAGCCAAGCGAGCCATGGTTAATCCGGTGTCGATGTTTATTTCTGACCCGTTTTACTCCGGAGCTGCCGTGCTGACTTCCAAATTTCTCACGGATCGTCCCGAGACTGCCCAAAAAGTGGTGCAGGTGATTGACGAAGCCACAAAAATCGCCAATCAGGACTTTGATAAGGTGCGTCCGATTATTTCTAAATACACTGCCCTGGAGCCTGAGCAGGCCGCCTATGTGGCCCAACCACGTCTAAGACGTTTTGACGATCTCGATGCCACAGATTTAGATTCCTACCAGAAATTTATCAATGTCTTTTTTGAGGAGGAGGTGCTTGAGCAAGAAATGGCGGTGAAAGATCTGATGTTAGACAAGGCAGAGTTAGGATAGGCAGCGAGACAGTAATAATTACTCACTCTGTCACCTTTTCAGGAGATCCCCCCGGCTGCGCCACCCCCCTTAATAAGGGGGGCTGGGGGGGATCCAACGAGAAATTGATACTGAAAAGAATTTTGTTGCCTACTGAATTATAGATGCCAGAAATTCCGCCCAAAGCCTATCATCAGAAAATTCCCCACGATCCTAACGATGGGGAGCCCATCCGCACCGAGGAGAAAGGGATTAGTGGCTTTGAGAAACAAATCACCTCTCTCCACAACCTGATGCGCGCCAAGCAGCAGTTACCCAGCTTTGACGCGGTGCGCAGGGCCGCAGAAGAAATCGATGGTCGCTTTACCACCAAGGATTTCTCTGTCGATATTCCCGAGTTCTTACAAAATCGACTGCCCGAATACGGAGAAAGGAGAATCTTGGCCGTAGAAACAGTACTCTGTGAGTTAGGCTACCTGACCCGCGAAGAACTGAGGCAGGGTTTTGACACAGTGGATCGTAATTCAGATCATGATCCAGAATCCACACAAACCATTCAGACTATTGATTATTCCCCAGAGATTGACACAGAGACCTATGGCAAGCCCCGCTATCACCCAGGAGACTTAGTCCAGGTGATGAAGCAACCAAACCCTGGCCATATCAGAACCCCTGTTTATCTATTCGGCAAACAAGGCAAAATAGCTAATTTCCAGGGACTGTTTCTCAACCCAGAAGATTTGGCTCACTTCAAACCCAGCGTCTTACGCTTGCCGCTCTATCTGGTCGAATTTAAAATGACGGACGTTTGGGGAGATCGCTGCCCTACCAGGAGCCTCAAGGATAAAATTCGCCTGGAGATTTATGAACCCTGGTTGACTCCCCTCACTTGATCTCTCATTTACCCACCACTCTTCACTCTCGATTTTGTACAGGCGTTGCATGCAACGCTTCTACCACCCACTACCCTCCACCCACTGCCCATGTCAAATCTGCAAACACAGAATAAATTCCCCTTCTACAAAGACACATCAGAAGAGCATGACCATAGCCACGCGCCGATTAACGATGACGAGGCTTATTGGACTCAAAGAACTCGAGTGATCCAAAAACTGCTAGAAGAGAAAGGTTGTTTTACCGCCGCTGAGGTCAGACGCGAAATTGAACGGGAAGATTCGGTGACACCAATGCTGGGTGCCCGCTTAGTGGCCCGTGCCTGGGCGGACCCTCACTTTAAAGCCCGTTTGCTCGCCGACGGTAAAGCTGCATGTCACGAAATGGACATTGACACGGTTGAAATCAAGCGACTCGAAGTGGTTGAAAATACCGCGTCAGTTCACCATGTGGTTGTGTGTACCCTGTGCTCATGCTATCCCAGGGCAATTCTCGGATATCACCCACCCTCGTGGTATAAA
>JBCDDJ010000452.1:0-5485 GCA_039180385.1 Cyanobacteria bacterium P01_G01_bin.38
CTAGTGCATTCCGCTGCCATTCTTCGTAGGTGGCTAAAATGTGCCCATCGAACACTTTTCGGATTTGAACATCACGGATTGCGATTCTGAAATCGGGATTGGAGGCATGTCCTTGACGAATGCTGGAGGCAATGTCGTTGAGATCTAAGAGAGTGCCAGCCGGAGGAATCAAGTGGAAATCTGGGTCAAACCGCTTGAGGAATCCAGCCTCGAAGTCATGCTCATCTGCTCTGCCAGTGAACCATGCCACAAAAAAGTCATGCAGAGCCTCTATCTCTTCCTTGACAGCGTCCATCTTGGCAGCGTCCATTATGTTTTATCTCGTAATGATACTGTAAGCTATGGCAGCAGTTAGCAAAAATCAGGGCTTGAGCTGTTTGGCAATCCACTCATCCAAAGACTACTGACCTGGGCCATTGATGATTAACCAAACGACTTGAAACAAAGTGTTACTCGTTGTATTAGAGCCTAGCAATGCCTGGGTAAGGGGCTTAGTCGATTGAGTGTTTGTCTGTGTCTTTGACGTTGTGTTTGCCATAAAAGGAATGGGACAGGAGCCTAATGTTGCTGCGGTCTTATTGTACGCCTGACTACGCCACGACACTTAAATGGCCCAGTCGCTAATTTATTGAGAGATTTCGCTGCCACACACTTTGTTTCTACCCTGTGCTTTGGCGAAATAGAGCTGCTTGTCACACATCACGAAAAAGTCCTCTGCCGTCATTTTCTCCGTCATGCTATCAATGGTTTGAACCCCTATAGAAACCGTTAAATGCTTCGAAACCGTTGAGGTTGCATGGGGAATCGACAACTTAATCACATCTTGCCGGATTCTCTCTGCCAACAGCATCGCCCCATCCAAATCAGTATTGGGTAGAATGCAGACAAATTCTTCACCACCATAGCGCGAAACAAAATCACCGGGGCGTTTTGGCACGTCTTTGAGCACAGTGGCAACCCCTCGTAGACAACTGTCTCCCTCCGCATGGCCGTAGGTATCGTTATAAAGTTTAAAGCCATCGACATCTATCAGGAGCAAAGAAAGGGGCTCTTCAGTCCTTTTAGCCCGCTTGAGTTCATCAGAAAGCTGCTGATCAAAATAACGCCGATTGGGGAGTCCGGTCAGGCTGTCCTCATGGGCCATCTCCGCCAGTTTTTGATTGGCGGTCTCAATTTCCTTTGCAGAAGTCTCAACTAGACGATGAAGCACCCGTAATGTCTTAAGTTGTTTCGACTCTTCTTCCGTAATGACGGGTTGCAGCTCAGTCGCTAAGATTGGTGTTTCAGGTTTGTCGATCTCTGCCAGGGTTAAGACTGTCATCGTTTGACTGAAGAGTAGACATTTACCGGTAGGGTGTGTGAAATACTCGCCATAGGCAAAGAAACCAGCGGTGGGCGCAAGCTTGGCAATGGGTGCAATCTCAACATCTATATCCTTGCCGAGAATCCATTTTCGCGAGACGCAGGAATAGATAAAGGCTGCCTGGGCGGGATGGACTCTCAACTCATCAAAGACCTGTTGTGCTGCTAATGCCAACAGACCAGAGTGGCAGAACCCAAATTGAACTTGCTCCCCCGAATGGAAGGAATGGATGTAGTCAAAAGAGCCGTCTTCGTTCACACCCAGGGCGTGGACTGCCAGGGGAATCCCGTCTCGTTGAATGACTAAGGGAAAATCTGCCGCAGCCAGGGGCAAACCCTCTACGACCTCCTGCCCTAGATAGTGCTTGTACAAATCAACAGGGGTTTGATTATCGATGCTGTAAACCCGTGGACCCACGGCTTTGGTAATGGTGAGTCTTTTGCCGATGGGCACCCAGCTGAGATTATAGCTGTTATGGGCAGATAGACGCTCCCCTGACAGAGCTGCAGCCACAGCCCCATGCTCGACAATCCCCTTTTCGGTAAACACGTAAGAAATCACGCCATTGCCATTGTCACCGGCTTGGCCACCGGCAATGATTGCCTGGGGTACTTTGTCGTAAAGCGCAGCTAGTACCGGGGATGCATCAATTTTATAGCCGTCTTTGATACTGCACCCAAATAGGATAATTGCTTTAGGGTCAGCAGGCGCTAAAGCATGGGCCAATGTCTTGCCTGCTGACCAAAGGTCATCATATTGATCCACTTTTGTCGTTCGAACTGTGGTGGAGTCAAAGAAAGAGAGATTCACCACAACGGTGTTTTCTTCTACTTGGCCATCTAAGATCTCGCCCGCCGTGGTGGTGCCAATGATGGCAGCTTTTTGAAAAGTATCCTTCAACTCGTGAAGTAACCGTTCGATTTGTGCTTTTTTAATTTGACCCGAAAAGACCTGAATCAGCGTTTTCTCAGAAGGATGATTTTTGAAACGCTGCTTGACCTCCAGGAGATCGGATGGTTGAGAATACAGAACGCTGAGATTCGTGATCACTCAACTATCCTCCCCTTCACTATCGATACAAAACAACTTTCATTAAATCAAGTTTTCCCAATCTATTTACAAAAATTAATCACGTCGCTACCGACCAGGGACATTTCTGACTAATCTTACGGCCCTCGATACACTCACAGTCTCAACATCCAGGAGGCTAATGAGTTCGGGAGCTAGCAGTTCATCGAGAACGCTCACATCGGAATGAAGCATCGCCAGTCTGAGTCGTTCCTCCGCCTCTAGAATTTGAGTTTCAATTGAATTGTCCATGGTGCCTCCTGGATAAGGGTTGGCATTAATTGTTTGACATTTAAGCGAATGCTTATCTATACTAATCTTAGTTAAGCAAGTGCTTAACTATTCGCTCAACGCATTTGCTCAAACTTTTTAACGCTTGCCATGGGTAGACTGCCTGCCAATACGGACGTGTTTAGTGCGATCGCAGATCCCACTCGACGCTTACTGCTTGACCAACTCCGTCAAGGGGAGCAACCCGTTAAGCAGTTAGCAGGCCCGTTTGATATGTCCATGCCAGCTATCTCCCAACACCTCAGTATTCTGTGTGAGGTGGGTCTCGTCACCCAGCGGCGAGTTGGGCGACAGCGGTTTTATCAGCTCAACCCCGAGCCCCTAAAGCAAGTCTCAGATTGGGTTGCCTATTATGAACAGTTTTGGCAAGATAAGCTGGCAGGTCTGGGCGACTACCTGGAGGGCGATTACCCGGAGGGCGACTCATGACATCCACCTTAGTTTTTAACGCCAGGTATCCCCACTCGCCAGAGCGTGTATGGCAGGCACTCACCCATCCCCATGCCCTGGCTGCCTGGTTGATGGAGAATAATTTTGAAGCCTGCGTAGGGCATCGCTTCCAATTTAAGGAACCATCACTACCAGGGCTAGAGACGGTCATTGACTGTGAGGTGATTGCGTTAGAGCCGCCGACAAGACTGGTCTATACCTGGCAGGCCAATGGGATGTCTGTCCCCTCAGTTGTCACCTGGATGCTGATGCCTGTTGACGGCGGCACGCAGCTACAGCTGTGCCATAGTGGTCTAACCGCAGCAGCGTCTCCTCTAAATGCGGTATCGCTGCTTCAGCGGCATGGATCGCAAGCACAACAACATTGGGATAGGCCGCGCGCACAGCTGACTGTTCCAAACTTCCCGTCTAGACAGAACACTGCCCAATCTGTAAATCCGCATGTTTTATTAGGAATAAATTTTGAGGATGAATGGGCCCATCGGCTCAATGAAGCTCTGCCAAAAGTGTTAGATCAGTTGGTAGCCGTCTAAAGAAGAGATAAATGGAGGCTCCGTACCCATGACCACCCACATTCCCAAAGTGCCCTATCGCTTGCCAGGCCAGTTAGAAAGCGAGGACTTTAACCTGTACGATCGGCTACTCCAGGAACGACTGATTTTTCTCAACCAGGCGGTTGATAGTGATCTTGCCAACCAAACCATCGCCGCCATGCTCTACCTGGATGCAGAAGACACGGGCTGCGATATTCGCCTCTATATCAACTCCCAGGGAGGGTCAGGGAGAGAATCTCTCACAGCTGGTCTGGCTATCTACGACACCATGCAGTGTCTAAGCAGCGATGTTGTGACTATCTGCAATGGGACTGCGACTGGAGCTGCGGCTTTTCTCCTGGCGATGGGGATACCTGGTAAACGACTAGTCTTGCCCCATGCACGCATCCTGTTGAAGCAGCCCACGTATGTCATCAATGAGCGATCGGCAACCGAGATTAATATTGAGGCTAGAGAAGTCCTACAGCTACGGCAGATCCTGGCTAAAATCCTGTCGCAGAGAACTGGGCGCACTGCTGAGAAGATCTTAGAAGATACCGAACGAGATTTTTATCTGTCTGCGCAAGAGGCCCTGGATTATGGCCTGGTTGATCAGATTGTTTCACGCTAGTTGGCGATAAAGTAAAGCTGGTCGAAGTCCTCAATCCCTTTCCTTGAATACCCCCCCGGGCCATATTCTGAGGGCTTCAGAGTTTAACAGTTTCCAAAATTAACAGTTTCTAACCTGTTGCCCAACAGATATATTTCTACTCAAAAGATACTTCTAATAAAAGGATTATGTCTCAACAAACCTTTCAAGAAACCGATCAGGTGCCATGGCAAGTTTTGGAACAATTCCCAGGTACTCAGCTATTGCCGCTGGCTGAGCCAGTCCTGCAAGGCTCGATTCATCGCCTGCGAATGGCAGCAGGTACCGTCATCCCCGCCCACACTCATCCTTGTGATGAATATGTCTATGTCTTGGCTGGAACGGTTGAAACCGGTCAGCAAACCTGTGAGTCTGGTACCTTTTGGCGTACACCGGCTGGCGTCAAACAAGGTCCCCACAAAGCGGTTACCAATGTTGAGCTATTCACCATTCGCCTGGGGGCTATGGGTGATTTTGAGAAACCTTCAAGGAGCGAATAGTGATGAATATTCTAATTCTCGGCGGGACTCATTTTATTGGCCCCTATGTCGTGCGCCAGCTAGTTGAGCAAGATCATCAGGTGACCGTGTTTCATCGCGGGCAAACCCAGGCAGATTTGCTGCCAGAGGTTCAACACGTCTATGGCGATCGCACCCAGCTACCCCGCTATCAAGACGCTTTTGACAAGCTGACCCCCGAAGTTGTGTTAGATACGATTGCCTATACCCAGGCTGACGCCCAGGCGGTAATTAAGCTTTTCAAAGGAAAAGCCGAACGGATCGTGGTCATCAGCAGTCAGGATGTTTATCGGGCTCGCGATATCATCTGGAAAGTCGAAACGGGTATTCTCGATCCGGTACCGCTCACGGAGGATTCGCCGCTGCGATCGCACCTGTATCCCTATCACGATTTACCAGAGATTCGGGGGAATCTCCCTGCTGATTACGACAAGATTTTAGTCGAGCAAACTTACCAAAGTGAGCCTGAGTTGTCAGCCACCATCCTACGCCTGCCCATGGTTTATGGTCCCAATGATTACCGACATCGTTTCCAGGCTTACCTGAAACGAATGAGCGATCGTCGGCCTGCCATTGTGTTAGAAACCAGTATGGCAAACTGGCACGGTTGCTA
>JBCDDJ010000453.1:0-5482 GCA_039180385.1 Cyanobacteria bacterium P01_G01_bin.38
CTGGCAGCCCTTGATCGATGCTCTGCCTGATTTCAAATCGATTCCTGACGTCCCCGCCGCCGTGACAGTAGATTTATCGACCTCAACCGTGCGGCTGTTTTTACCCAGCCTCGACAAAAAACAGATTCAACTGACCCAATACGGCCCTGAGGTCACCGTCGAAGCCGGGGGCCAACGTCGCAATTTGTCTCTACCCAGTGCCCTCCAAGGGCGGGCCGTCAGCGGAGCCAAGTTTCAAGACGGCTACTTGATCATTTCATTTGCATAGGCTACCGGAGTAAACCCGATGTCAGAGACCCCATCGCCTTCCCAGACCGAATTGACCCCACCCAGCGAGCCCAGTGCAGAGGGGGCAACCAACCGCAGCGGTAAAGCCCGCCAGCTACTGGGGATGAAAGGAGCCGACGCGGGGGAAACCTCCGTTTGGAAGATCCATCTGCAACTAATGAAGCCCGTCACCTGGATTCCGCTGATGTGGGGGGTGCTGTGTGGGGCCGCTTCGTCCGGTCACTTTACCTGGTCGGTGAATAATGTCTTAATGTCACTCACCTGCATGCTGATGTCGGGACCGCTGCTAACGGGCTATACCCAAACTATCAACGACTACTATGACCGTGAGATCGACGCCATCAACGAGCCCTATCGCCCGATTCCATCCGGGGCAATTTCCCTGGACCGGGTCCGCATCCAGATCATCGCTTTGCTGATTGCGGGTATCGCTGTGGCCTATGGGCTGGACCGGTGGGCGGGGCATGATTTTCCCACATTAGCGCTGTTGGCGGTTGGGGGGTCTTTCCTGGCTTATATCTATTCTGCGCCCCCGCTCAAACTCAAGCAAAATGGCTGGCTGGGCAACTATGCCCTGGGGGCAAGCTATATCGCGTTGCCCTGGTGGGCGGGTCATGCCCTATTTGGTCAGCTCAACCTGACGATTATCTGTCTGACCCTGTTTTATAGTCTGGCGGGCCTGGGGATTGCGGTGGTCAACGATTTCAAGAGCGTTGAAGGCGATCGTGAGTTGGGGCTCCAGTCTCTGCCAGTGGCCTTTGGCATCACTACCGCCGCCTGGATCTGCGTCCTGATGATCGATGTCTTCCAAGGGGGTATCGCCGCCTATCTGATGGCAATCCACCAAAATTTATCCGCTTTTTTGTTGATTTTGCTGATAATTCCCCAAATCACCTTTCAAGACATGTATTTTTTGCGTAACCCGCAGGAGAATGATGTTAAGTACCAGGCCAGTGCCCAGCCTTTTTTGGTGCTCGGGATGCTGGTGACCGGCCTGGCGCTGGGCCATGCAAATTTGGTGAGTTAGGTCAGGTCTGGTAGCCTTTGTAAAGGTTGTCTGTCATACATTGGTATTTTGACGCGATTGTTTTTAGATTATTGTTTTTAGATTATTGAAGCTTCAGGACAGATTTAGGAAGGATGCAACCGTGACTAACTGGATGTCTGGGTTAAAACAGTGGTCAAATCGCCTGTCAATGGGGATTACCCAGAATACTCCTCCCAACGTAGGGCCGAGATCAAAGCGAGCCTATGTGCCTCGGGACGACCGTAAGCGTCCTTCAACCTCCAAACGCAAGCCTAAGCCGCCTAAACCGCTCTATCGCAGCCTGACTTTTTGGGCGGTGCTGATCTTAGGGGCGGGGATTGCGGGCCCGTCCGCACGGGTCTACCGCCTCTGGATGAATGCCGAAGCCAATTTGCCCGATGTCTCCAATGCGCTTACCTTTGAGCGCAGTGGCACGATCACCCTCAAGTCCGGCGATGGCTCAGTGCTCCAAAAAATTGGGCCCGCTACCCAAGAATACTTAACCTATGACGATATTCCCGACACCCTGATTCAGGCCTTTATTGCCTCTGAGGATCGTCGTTACTACGAACACAGCGGCATTGACTATCGGGGTATTGCCCGTGCCACCGTGGCCAACCTGCGCAGCCGGGAAGTGGTCGAAGGGGCCAGCACAATCCCACAGCAGCTAGCTCGCATTGTCTTTTTAGATCAAGAGCGGAGCTTTCAACGCAAGTTTAAGGAGGCTTTGCTGGCTTACAAGTTAGAAAAAGAGCTGGGCAAAGAAAAAATCTTAGAGCGCTACCTCAACCTGGTCTATCTAGGCGCAGGGGCCTACGGTGTGGCCGATGCAGCCTGGATTTACTTTGGTAAATCGGTTGAAGAACTGACGGTTTCAGAAATTGCCCTGATTGCGGGGATGGCTCCGGCCCCCAGTGTCTATTCGCCCCTGGTAGACCTTGAGTCGGCCCAGTGGCGGCGCGATATTGTCATCGGTCGTATGCTCGAAAATGGGGTCATCACCGAATCCCAAGCTCAAGAAGCTTACGGCAACGAAATTGCCACCACTCCCAACGAGCCTAAGTATCTTTACAGCGAGTTTCCCTACTTCACTATCTATATTCAGAAACAGCTGGCTGAGATTCTCTCCCCCGAAGAGATAGAGGGGGGCGGCCTTACCGTTGAGACCACCCTTAATAAAGACTGGCAGCGGGCAGCCGAGCAAACCCTGGTCGATACGATCGAAGATTCGGGCCGCTGGCAGCGGTTTGAGCAGGGCTCGATCGTAGCGATTGATCCCAGAACGGGCGAGATTCATGCCATGGTGGGGGGCACCGATTTTGAAGACAGCCAGTTTAACCGAGTCACCCAGGCTCAGCGGCAGCCGGGGTCTACCTTTAAAACCTTTGTCTATACAACTGCGATCGCATCCGGCGTCTCCCCCTATAAGGGGTATATGGATGCCCGCTACGTCGTTGACGGCTACGAGCCCAAAAACTATGGCGGCGGCTTCCGAGGGGGGGTAGACCTGCGCACCGCGCTGACCTCCTCTATCAACATCGTGGCCGTCAAGCTGCTGGTTGATATCGGGTTTAAGCCCACCATTGACATGGCCAAACGCATGGGGATTGAGTCCGAACTCTTACCTGCCTACTCCCTGGCGTTGGGGTCCTCTGAGGTTAATTTGTTGGAGCTAACCAGCGGCTATGGCACCCTTGCCGCCGAAGGCAAACATGTTAAAGCCCACGGCATCAAGCGGATTCTTGATCGCAGCGGTCAGGTCGTCTACGAGTTTGAAGACGAGCCTAAGCAGGCCGTTGATCAAGACACCGCTGCCATTATGACCTGGATGCTACGGGGGGTTGTAGAGGGCGGCACCGGCAACAACGCCTACATCTCAGGACGACAAGTGGCGGGCAAAACCGGCACCTCCGAAAAAAATCGAGATCTGTGGTTTATTGGCTTTACCCCCCAGATTGTGGTGGGGGTTTGGTTTGGCAATGACGACAGCAGCCCCACCCGCGGTGCCAGTAGTACCGCCGCCTATGCCTGGCGAAAGTTCGTCTCCCAGGCAATCGAAGACATGGAAGTCGAACGCTTTCCAAAATTGCCCCGGCTCTCAGGCCGCGAAGGCTCGATTGAGCGACAGCCTGAGAAACCCAAGCGGGTGGTTGCGGACAAGGCCCCATCTGGCAGATCTGAAGAGCAGCCCGCACGGTCTCGACGCTCTGCAGAACCAGAACGGCAACCCAGCCGTGCCGCAGAAGAACCCAGCTCCCCCGAGCCCAGGCAATCTGAGCCCCCTACGCCCTCTGTGGCCCCGGCCCCTGAACCCGAACGTCGACCGACCTTGGAAGATCTCAGACCCGACCCAGGGCCTGCGCCCGCCCCTGAACCCGCAGCCCCTGCTCCGGAGCCCGCCCCTGCTGCGCCCGCCCCTGAACCCGCTGCGCCCGTTCCACCGCCTGTGGCCGCCCCTGCGCCCGCCCCTGCCCCTGCGCCCGCCCCTGCCCCTGCGCCCGCCCCTGCGCCCGAACCGGCTCCGGCCCCTGCGGGTGAGGGATAGTCTGGTGCAACTGCATATCTGGTGCAACTGCATATCTAGCGCAACTGCGTATTAAGCTTGGATTTCAATACGCTGCTGTACACTGCTTTTAACACTGCTTTTAACTCAGAGGAAAACGCCCACAAATGACATCTATCACTTCGTTGTTGCCCGGTTTGTCCGCCTCTCTACTCGGAGAAGCGGCAAGCTCAGGCATTCCCATGTACTATTTCACCCTTGTCTACGTGATTGGGTTTATCGCAGCGATTGTCATTGGCTCCCTGGCTTGGTATAACTCCAAGCGTCCGGCTGGGTGGGAAGATGTTGATCGCCCTTCTTTTGTCCCCAAAATGGACGAGGACGGTGACGACGACAGCACTCCGTCCTCATAGGGGCTGCGTCAAAAAAAGCCCCCAGGCGATATCGCCTGGGGGCTCAAAATTCTAGAACAGTGAAACAGCGCTAGCCGAGTCTAGTCAATCACGCGCAGTAGACCGTTGTGGAGTGCGTCCACAACGCGTTCGACTTGCATTTTTTCTTGCTCACTGAGCTCCCGTTTTCCCAGTAGAGATGCCATTAACATTTGCTGGGTACGTCGGCTAATGCTTCGGAGCCGAAAAATCTCGTTGACGATGTCGTCAATCGATTTGTGGGAGGGAGTTGTACCGATCATGGGTAGAACACAGTGATGTTGTCAACAGTCATCTTTTAGAGAACATATTCAATATCGCATCCAAACCGCTGTATCGCTGTGATTTCAAGGGTTTTGGCAGGTGACATCATCGTCACCTGGGGGTGATTAAATCAAGATTTATCGGTGACCCTACCGTTCAAGGCGCGTGATAGGGGTCACCGGAACTGCCTACAGATGCTAGAGAATCTTGCCTAGCCCTGCATTTTCTCGCCCTTATAGCGCAAATATTCGGCCATCGCAGCAATTAGCCCCGACGACAAGATCAAGACTACGCTCAGGGCGTTAATGTCGGGTTTGACCCCCGTACGCACTCGACTAAAAATCTCCAATGGCAGCGGATTGGCCCCCCCAGCGGTAAAGCTAGAAATGAGCAAGTCATCCATGCTCAGCACAAAGGCCAGCAAACAGCCGGAGACAATCGCTGGGGTGAGCTGGGGCAGCAAAACTTTAATCATTGCCTGGGCAGGGTTGGCTCCCAGATCCAGGGCGGCTTCCTCTAGATTGGGGTCTAGCCCGTTGAGTCGGCTAGAGACCACCACCGCTATGTAGGCCAGACAAAAGACCATGTGAGCGGCGATGGCAGTCCAGATACTCAGGGGAATCGCCACCGAGGCTAAAAAGACCAGGGTGGAAACTGCGATCGCAATATCCGGCACAATCAGCGGCAGGTAAGACACCCCTAGATACAGCGATCGCCCCCGAAACTTATATTTTGCCAACCCAATCGCCATCAGGGTCCCCAGCACCGCCGAGACGCCCACCGCCACCAGGGCAATCTTGAGACTATCGCCCAGCGCCGCAAACAACCGCGCATCTTGAAACAAACGGCCATACCACTTGAGGCTAAACCCTTTCCAAATCGCCCCGTAGCGAGATTCGTTAAAGCTGTAGACCCCCAATACAATGATGGGCAAATACATCACCCCGTACATCAGCAAGGCAAATAGCC
>JBCDDJ010000454.1:0-5467 GCA_039180385.1 Cyanobacteria bacterium P01_G01_bin.38
ATTTGAGCTATGTCGGTCGGGCGTTGGCGCTGCGGCGGGCGTTTTCTAACCTGATTGAGAATGGGGCGATTTATGGTGAAGCCGCTGCGGTGACGCTGGTAGCAACCGCAGCTCAGGTGAAGGTCGAGATTTGCGATCGCGGACCCGGGATTCCCCCCGAGCACCACAAAAACGTGTTCGCCCCCTTCTTTCGCCTGGAACCCTCCCGTAGTCGAGAGACCGGCGGTACCGGACTGGGCATGACCGTCGCTCAATCCGTGATCAGACGGCACGGCGGTGATATTAAACTGTCAAATCTTGCTGGGCAGGGGCTGCGTGTGACGATTACATTTCCCTGTACTGGGTGAAAGGGTGAGTACGCTGCGCTCGCCTACTGCCGATTAACCGCCCGCGATAGCCACAGCGAAGCGCACATGCCAATAAAGTGGGCCAGCAAAATATTGGTCGCGGCCTGCACCACAAAGATATCGACCGGCTGCACAAACTGGCTCAATGCCCCCGGATTAATGAAGCCAGCGGCCTGAGATGAAACCGATTTACCCAGGAGTGAACCGACAATCGCCTGGGTGCCCAGCAGCGTCAGCAGCATCCCGACCAGGCTGATAATAATGCCGATGCGGATTTTTTGGGCCGCGTCTTTGGGCTTAGGGCGCAGATCGGGGTTGCTGGTGCGCAGTTTGCGACCCAAACGGGTGTAGCTCCAAGCCCAGAAGGCTCCGATATAGATGGTTAACAGCCCCAGCCCCGCTAACCCCAGCCCCGCGCCCGTGCCAGGGTTGCCCCCGCCTGTGTTAGCGGCCCGTGCCCCCAGCGTGGCTGAGGCAAAGATCAGCACCATGCTAGAAATCACGGCCAGCACCGTCTGGGACCAAAAACTGATCCAGCCGACCAGTCGGAAGGAATTTGCAATGCGACGGACCGCAGGGGGTAAGGAGTAGCCAAGTTCACCAGTCATATTCAGTGATTTTAGACGAGGGGCAGCGTTACTGTGTGGAAATGAACATAATTATTGTAGGAGGGTGGGGTCTTTTGGAGGATTTAATAAATCGAAATGTGGTAGTTGGCTTAGGAGTTAGGGGTGATAAAGAAATGAGTGCTGTGTTTGATCGCTACAAGAATTTGCTGACGGATTTAATGGCGCGATACCGAGCCAAGGCTGACTATCTGGCGATTCGGCTGGAGCAGTCTGAGGGCACTGATATTTTGCTGCGAGGGGGGCAGGTAGAGACCCTGAGTGAGGGCATCTCCATTGGGGGGCAGGTGCGGGTGTGTCACAAGGGCGGTTGGGGGTTTGCAAGCTTTAACCGACTGGACCACTTGGAGGCGCGGATTGGGGATGCGATCGCAGCTGCTCGCTTAATCGGCGATGACGAAACCTTGCTGGCCCCCATCGATATCATCCAGGCCACCCAAATCTTGCCCCTGAGCGGCACCGACCCCCGTCAGGTGCCCCTGGCCCGTAAAAAAGCGCTGTGCCACCACTACGACGACATCCTCAAAAGCGGCGGTGATCAAATCACCACCACCGTTGTCCGCTACGGTGATAGCTACCAGCACATGCTGCTAGCCACCTCAGACGGCACCTTGGTCGAGCAGGGCTGGGCCGATATTGAGATGCGCTTTGCGGCCACTGCCCGCGAGGGCGACACCGTCCAAACCGGACGTGAAACCACTGGCTCTCGAAACGCCTACGAAGATTTAGAAAGTCTGGATACTCAGGTGCGCGGTGCCGCTGAACGGGCGGTCACCGCCCTCACCCTACCGCCGGCCAAAGGGGGCACCTACGACGTGGTAATCGACCCGATCTTGAGCGGCCTGTTTGTCCACGAAGCCTTTGGCCACCTGTCTGAGGCCGATATGGCCTACGAAAACCCAGATCTGCTCGAAGTGATGACCCTGGGGCGGCGGTTTGGGCCAGACAATCTGCAAATTTATGATGGGGCCTCCCCCGCTGGTCATCGCGGCAGCTATTTCTACGATGATGAAGGCACCCCTGCCAGTACGACTCAACTAATCGAAGACGGTGTCCTGGTGGGGCGACTGCACTCTCGTGAGACTGCCGGTAAATTAGACGAAACCCCTACCGGCAATGCCCGATGTCTCAGCTATCACTACCCGCCGATTGTGCGCATGACCAACACCTGGATCGCTCGGGGAGAAACCCCAGTTGCAGAGTTGTTGTCTGGCATCACCGAAGGGGTCTATGCCCGTAACTGGCTGGGGGGGCAGACCAACGGCGAGATGTTTACCTTCGCCGCCGGAGAAGCCTGGATGATCCGCGATGGCAAGCTGGCCGAGCCTGTGCGTGATGTTAATCTCTCGGGCAATGTGTTTAGCACCCTCAGCGATATTGAAGGGATTGGCGATGACTTTTATTGGGATGAATCTGGCGGCTGTGGCAAAGGCGGTCAGGGCGGTTTGCCAGTCGGCTGCGGCGGGCCGAGCTTGCGGATTCGCAATGTGGTGATTGGGGGAGAGGCTGACTAGCCTCGTTTTTTGACGATGGTTGGGGCTGTTGGTAGATTGTGCAGCTTTGGCTGCCCCTACTCCGCTGCGGGTTTGCTGTCGCCTTGCCGCTGTCGCAAATATCCGCCTAGCAAAACACCCACCAGCACACTGGCAAGATTCGTTGCCTGAAACCACAGCGGCTCCTGCCCCTGGCTCCTAGATACTGAAATACCCCACATCACTGCTGACATCACCGCCAGCCCCAGGGCATGTCCCAGGGGAGCAGCTGGTGCTGCCAAACCCGTCACATAGCCGCCGCCGAGGGCTGCAAATAGGCCAAAGATAGCAGCGAAGACCATAAACTCGGTATTCACGATATGGGTTGGATTGCTCAGCCACACCGAAAATAGCAGCGCCACCGTCACACTCATTGTCAGATATCCCACCACCACGGCCACGACGCTACGCATTCGGTTTCTCCTTAAAACTCGGTTCGCTCTAGAATTGTACAGCTGAGTATTAGATGTTAATCTTCGCGATAACCCCCAGTCAAAAATGTCCTCAAATCTCCCCCTTAAAGCTACGATTATCGGCTGTGGATATGTGGGTATGGCCGTGGCTAAACGCTGGCGGCAACGGGGGCTGACGGTAACCGCCACCACCACCAGCCCTGAACGCATCCCTGAGTTAGAAACCGTTGCCGATCGGGCTGTGGTGCTCACTGGCAGTGACCCTGGTGCCCTGCAAGACTGCCTGGGCGATCAGCAGGTGGTGCTGGTCTGCGTGGGTTCCAAGCGCGGCACTAGTTATACTGATACCTATCTAAGGACGGCTAAAACCCTGGTGGAGGTTTTGCCCCAGACCCCGGTGCAGCAGCTGATTTACACCAGCACCTATTCCGTCTACGGTCAGCACCATGGCCGTTGGGTTACTGAGGAGATGCCAGTAGAGCCTGTCACCGACAATGGCCAGATAATCGCCACTGCCGAGCAAACCTACCTATCTGCAACCCTCCCTGACCGCAAGGTGTGCATCTTTCGACTGGGGGGCATTTATGGCCCGGGTCGAGAGCTGGCGAAAATCTACGGTCGCTCAGCGGGACAGACCCGCCCTGGCAACGGTGAAGAAGCCAGCAACTGGGTTCACCTTGATGACATTGTTGGGGCCATTGACTTTGCCTGTGAGCAGAGTTTAGACGGTCTCTATAACCTGGTGCAAGACGAGATTCCGACGGTTAAAGCGCTAATTGCTCGGGTGTGTCAGTACAACAATCTTGCGCCGATCACCTGGGACCCCAGTCAACCCAGCGCTCGCCCTTATAATGCAAAGGTTTCAAACCAAAAACTAAAGGCTGCGGGCTACCCGTTTGTCCATCCGACATTCGAGCTACCCCATCAACCTTAAACAAAAACCACATCCAGCGATACACTTACAGGCAATGTCCCTGTCTTAAGTTAAGGAAGCCCGCGATGACCTCTGGCATACAGCGCCTTGGCACTCTCAAGGTTAATGGCAGCGATACCACGATTCCGATCAATATCCGTTGGGAACCGAATGGTGAGCTAAAAGCCACACGCCTTCATAACACCCAGGTGACGGTCTTGGGTGAAAGACCCCCTGATGCCCAAGGGCACACCTGGTACAAAATCAGCTATGGCAATGGCCCCAATGATACGGGCTGGGTCCGAAATGATGTCATCACCTTGCAGCAACCGATATCACCGTCAGAGCCTGACAATACTCAACTCTATTTTGAAACAGATGCTCGGGTGGTGCGAGTGTTTATTGAAAACAACTTGCTGTTGATGAATCTCTACAACAAATCAACTCAAAAAAATGAGGCGCGTAAGATAACGGCTCTACGATTACCGGTGGTCTTAAGCACCCAGGGTGAAACAACATCCGCCTGGCGCACGTATGTCGCCCACCAAGATGGGCTGGTCTACATCGTTCGATATGTGCCCCGAGCCCAAACCGAGCTGATCCGCAGTGGTGCCCTGGATGGCATCGTAATCGATCGAGAAAATGGCTTTAGTGCCAAGGGGAGCGCCTATATTGGCCCATAGTCACATTGACCAAATACCGTTAAGGTAGATGAGTCTAGCCCATAAATCTGGCCAATATAGCGAAATGCTAAGGAGTAACCATGGCACAGGCAAAGCAAGGCGATACGGTGCTCATTCACTACACTGGCAAGCTTGATGATGGGTCAGTTTTTGACTCTTCTATAGAGCGTGACCCGCTGGAATTTTCTATCGGTGCAGGTCGCGTCATTCCTGGCTTTGAGTCCGCTGTGCTGGGCATGGCTCCAGGCGAGTCAAAGGTGGAGACGATTCCCTCTGAGCAAGCCTATGGCCCCCGTCGAGAAGAAATGGTGGTAGAGGTAAATCGCGCCCAGATTCCAGAAGAAATCCCCCTGGGGGTGGGTGTGCAGCTTCAGATGCAAGGCCCCCAGGGACAGCAGGTGCCGGTGATGGTAACCGAGGTGTCTGATGCAAAGGTCACCCTGGATGCAAATCATCCCCTGGCGGGTGAGAATCTCACGTTTGAAATTCAGCTGGTTGAGATCCAAGGATAAGGCCAACCCCCCTTACGCTTCTCCCAGAAGGGAATAGGTTATCCCGTCTTGCAAATATCTAAGTGGGTAATCTTATTGAGTCTTGGATCCTGACTCTGGAAACGTGCGGCTGATTACTGTAGCTATCTATACTACTAATGTCTGGTTAGTTGTGTGTGATATGCCTATGGACTCGTCTTATGCCCAGCTCCTATAGTTTTGCGGCGGCTCAGCGTCTACTGATCAAACCGTTCGAAAGACCGGGTTTTATCGCGTTGTTTATCCTGGCGACCTGTTTGAGTCAGTGGGGGGCACAATTTTTGGTATCTCGCCCCGCGTTTGAGCTGGTTTATGACCATAGTCCGCTAAGATATGCGATCGCAGCCGGGCTCATCTCCGGTTCACTAATCGGGGCCGCCCAATGGGTTGTTTTACGCAGATATCGGGTTGACTGGCGATGGA
>JBCDDJ010000455.1:0-5447 GCA_039180385.1 Cyanobacteria bacterium P01_G01_bin.38
ACTGCCGTGGTAGCACCCAATGTTCAACCCGCCTATGCCAATCCTTGTGCAGCGGCTGACCCTTGTGCAGCAGCTAATCCTTGTGCGGCAGCTGACCCCTGCGCGGCGGCTAATCCTTGTGCAGCGGCTGACCCTTGCGCGACAGCTAATCCTTGCGCGGCAGCTGACCCCTGCGCAGCTGCGGGTGCAGAGACAGGCAGTTTTGTCACAGCCTCCAGCGATACAGCTGGTGGAGTCAGTATTGTTGAAGAGAATGGCAAGCGCTATCTTGAATTTGATGAGACCTTCAGTACCGAGGAGGGTCCTGATCTATTTGTACTGTTACATAAAGAAGCTACCCCCCAAAGCTATAGTCCTGACCAGTTTGTCAATTTGGGAGATCTGCAGTCTATCAGCGGTGGTCAGCGGTATGAGATTCCCGAAGATGTCTCTATTGATGACTTTAAGTCTGCTGTAATTTGGTGCCGTGAGTTTAACGTCACCTTTGGTTTTGCAGCGATTTAGGCGAAACTAAATTTCAACCGCTAGGGAGTAAAAAAATAGCATCTTGATAGCCCACTCTACAAGCAGCCGCTAAGGCGTCTACCCCCTAAGTCCCTCTCCCCGATTTGGGAGAGGGATTTTGAGTAGGGCGAACCCTTCCCTGGAAAAAAGAACTTAGTAGATGTGTAGATTGGCTTGAGTCTCTTAGCCCAGACGGTATTGCTCGACAGGTCCCCTCTTGGGAGGGGCGCAGGGGTGGGTTTCGGTCAATGGCGCAATTTGTCGGAGCCCACCCCGCCCTGCGGGCACCCCTCCCGAGAGAGGAAGTCTGTAGTCAGGCAACCATGAAACAAAAGCAACTCTCAGAATATCATTTGTTGAGCAGTTGTTGCCACAAGGCCTCACACTCCGCTGCGAGGGGGATGCCCAACTCCGTCGCCAGCGCTAACGCCTGCTGACAATACTGTCGCGCTGTTTCGATCTCACCCAGCGCCTGATGCAGCGCTGCCAAATTTTTGAGCGCTTCGGTTTCGTTAGCTCTATCCCCAATCTCTTGAAAAATCTCTAACGCTGCCTGACTGTGGGTTAGTGACTCTGGATACTGGCCTGTTTTGAGGAAAGTTTCTCCCAGGTTCACGAGAGCAACGCCTTCACCATAGCGATTGCCAATCTCGCGCGCAATGGTTAGAAATTGCTGATGGTGGTCGATGGCCTGCTCATACTGACCCAGACTGTAGTACGCAATCCCCAGATTGCCCAGGGCCATGCCTTCACCCTTGCGATCGCCAATCTCGCGCGCAATGGTTAGAAATTGCTGATGGTGGTCGATGGCCTGCTCATACTGACCCAGACTCCAGTACGCAAGCCCCAGATTGCCCAGGGCAGTGCCTTCACCCTGGCGATTGCCAATCTCGCGCGAAATGGTTAGAAATTGCTGATGGTGGTCGATGGCCTGCTCATACTGACCCAGACTCCTGTACGCAAGCCCCAGACTGCCCAGGGCAGTGCCTTCACCCTGGCGATTGCCAATCTCGCGCGAAATGGTTAGAAATTGCTGAAGGTGGTCGATGGCCTGCTCATACTGACCCAGCCTGTGGTACGCAAGCCCTAGACTCTTCAGGGCAGCTCCTTCACCCAGGCGACTTTCCTGTGGAAATGCTTCACGGATGTTAATCTCCCGCGCAAGGGTCAGTGATTTACTTTGCAAGGCAATCAGCTCTGGATAATAGCTCCAAACAAAAAGTTGCCGGTGCAGTGGGTGGCCCGTTGCCAGGGGGGCATCAAGTAAGTCTTTGGCCGTTTTCCAATCTTGGACGGTGTAATAGTGCTCAAACGCCTCCAGGTAGCCGCGCACGGTTTCAAGATTGGGGGCATCGGCAGCGGGCTCATAATCGCTCAGCCAGAGCTGGGCAGCTCGACGTTCTGCCTGGTGCCAGGTTTCACGCTCAGCCTTGAGCTGGTCGTAAGCAACCGAGCGGACCAGGTTATGCTGGCGCACCAGCAGGGGGGCCAGGTCATCAGTAGTCGGGGCATATTCCACCAGATGACGGTCTTGTAGCATCTCAAAGGCCGCTTGAGCGTCTCCGTCAGCCAGCATCGCCTGCCAAAAGCTAATCGGGACCGGGCGACGAAAGACGGCACTGGCGCAAAGCATCTGACGGGCAGGCTCAGGCAACCGTTGCAGAGACTGCTCGACCCGCTGGCGAACGCGGCGACGGAAGCGGCGACTGCGGGCCAGTTTATGGGCTTTAGGCTGAGCAACCGCAGCAAAGGTGGCTTCGTAGTGCTGCCAGTAGCGAGCAATGTTGCCCTGAAAGGGGGGCCGAAGCATCTCATCGGCCATCACCCGCAGCACCAGCGGATGGCCGTCATAAAAAGCGCCAATCCGCTCTAGATAGGTTTGATTGGCAGCCGTCGTCTCTAACTCCAGCTTTTGAAACAGTTCCCGCTGCTCGTCGGCATTTAAGCCGTGGAGGGTCTGGCAGTGCCAAAATCGGGGATAGCGAGAGGCAACGGTGTCTAAATCGGCGGGGATATCCTGGCTGGTCAGCAGCAGCTGACTGGGGCAGTCAGTGCCCGAGATAAACCTTTGCAGCAGCTCCAGCCAGAGCGGATCGCAAAATTCGCTCCAGCTGTCCTGGTCATCGCCGCGCAGCAGTCGCTCCAGGGAGTCAATTTGCAGTCGGCAGGGATGATGACACAGGCGATTGAGGATGTGAGCGAGCAAATTGGCCGGGTCTTTTTGGTCTGCCAGGGTGGGCTCCTCCCCCAGGGTGTGGAGCAAAGCGGCCCCACTGCTGGCAAAGTCAGGGGTGAGGCTGAGATTGTCCAGGCTGAGGCGATAGTAGGGCAGGGCACGAGTTTCAGCAGTGCCCATTAGATTAGCAACGACCCGTTCGGCCAGGGCGGTTTTGCCAATGCCGGTCATACCCAGGATGGTAAGGATTCGGCAGTTGCCGCTGAGCAAGGTGGTGAGGTGGGTGATTTCGGCGGTGCGTCCGGTGAAGGTTTGGGGGGTGTAGGTGGAGAATTGGGGAGGGGGAGGAGACGCGGAGATGCGGGGACGCGGGGACGCGGAGCGAGGAGATAGGGAAGGTAGGGGAGATGGGGAAGGTGGATGCAGAGGCGGAGTCTTTACCTGGAGGGTTTTGATCGCTTTGCGGATGCCTTGCACCACGTTGAGAAAGGCTGCGTCCTGATTATCCCAGGTGGTAATGGGTTTAGCGTCTTTGGGTAAGGCTTGGAGTTTGCTGAAGGGGGTGCCTTGCCGGTCGCAGGGTTTGAGAATGATTGGGATCACCTGGGCGGTGCCTGCCTCATGACGCCCTACGGCCTGCTGCATTTCCAGGTCATAGCAGTAGTCTGAGGCCATAAAGCGCGGACTGATCAGCAGCAAAATCACCTGGGCGGTTTCGAGCTGCTGTTTGATTTCGGCATCCCATTCAGCACCTGCCTCAATGGCTCGGTCATGCCAGGCCCGAATTTTTCCCTGGCGCTTTAGGTTAGCCAGATGCACGTCTAGCTCCTCCCGCAGGGCTTCATCCTTGTGGGAGTAAGAGATGAAAACGCTCACAGATGCAGACGTCGAGGGCAGATCGGGCCAGGTCATGGGGGCAGAAACGGTTGTAAACCTTGTACACAAACATTAAGCAATGTCCGTTATTTATGCCAGTGTAGCCAGCGTTTTGGTCAAAACTTCCTGCTAAACCTTAGGCACATCCAGACTTGTCGTGTGCCCTCAGATAAAAACTCATGTTTTCAACCTGGATGTGGTTTATCTCGAGTAGGATATGGCTGTATCTCTCATACCGGACTGTAACCACAAACTGGCCAAGCCTTAAGCGTCAACCCCAATGAGTCAAAAAGAAATCATATTACGGCATATCAATAAAGCCGGATGCGGCGTTGAAATCGGCCCCAGCCATAATCCGATAGCGCCCAAACGAGAAGGGTACAAAGTTCATATCATCGATCATATGGACCAGGCGCAGCTGATCGAAAAATATAAACATCATGCTGTCAATACTGAGAACATTGAAGCCGTTGATTTTGTCTGGCAAGGTGAACCCTATGCAACGTTGACTGGCAAAGAAAAGTATTACGACTGGGTGATTGCGTCACATATGATCGAACATACCCCAGACCTGATTGGTTTTCTAAACGACTGCGATACTATCTTGAAAGACGACGGGGTGATTTTTTTAGTCGTGCCAGACAAACGCTACTGTTTTGATCACTACCGGCCCATCACCGGCCTGGCGAAAATTATCGATAGTCACTTTCACAAAAACACGATTCATACACCCGGCACAGTAGCAGAGTTTTTTCTCAATGCCGTCGCAAAGGCAGAGAACATTGCCTGGACACCTGGCACAATGGGTGACTATAAAATTGTTCATACACTAGAGCAAGCCAAACGAGGCATGAAGTCAGTGCTTGAGCAAAATGCCTACTTAGATGTTCATGCCTGGTGCTTTGTTCCCCATTCTTTCCGGTTAATTATTCATGATCTTTTTTGTCTTGGGCTGATCCCATTTCAAGAGATAGAGTTTTGCGAAACCCAGGGCCATGAGTTTTATATCACCCTGGGTCGAACCGGGCAGGGGATTACCCAATCTCGATTAGAGTTGCTGAAAATTGTTGAATCTGAGATCAAGGATAATGGGGCAATCTTGAAGTCTTTTCCGGCGACTCAAATTGCCCAAGGCAAGCAGCTGATTAAACGCATCATAAAACGCTTTATCTGAAAGCGCTGACCAGATGCAGCTAAAATCTAACTGTTCACCTATACCATCAGCCTCACCCTATGTTCATCGGATCACTCATCACGGCTGCCATTGCCCTGATCGCACTCGCTCAGCCGATACCCCAAACGCCTGAGGGATGGCAAACCAACGGTGACCGGCTGGAATGCACCTACGAACTGGCTAACTTTGTTGAATCTGTAGCCTTAGTGGAGCAGCTTGTGGAGCCAGCAGAAAGGTTGGGGCATCATCCGGATATTGCGATCGCATACAACCAAGTCTCCCTGTCGCTCACCACCCACGATGCCGATGGGCTCACGGAGTTAGACTATCAGCTGGCTGAGGAGATTAGCAAAATAGCAACCCATCAAACCCCGCCCCTGAGCTGCATAAACCCAGGCGAATAGCGCTACTGTGACACCCATCACCCAATTTACTCAGCCATTCTCAGAAACGCCTTAAGGTATACTCAGTCACGGGTCAGAGCGATCTCAGCTAGCCCCGGCACTATAGTAATTAATCGACCAGGGTTAAGCCTTTTCTCCCTGGGCGCTTCTCACACACCTTGGCCTCTGCTAGCTATAGCAGGGGCTTTTTCTTTTTTGGCTGAATTGATGGCTAATACAGGAGGTAAAACCGACTGTAAACTCTGGTATACAGATGATTGGGGGGTATGAGCGAGTCTTCACTCCTAAGGTGATTCACATTATCGGCAAGGAG
>JBCDDJ010000456.1:0-5432 GCA_039180385.1 Cyanobacteria bacterium P01_G01_bin.38
GCTGATGATCAGACTAGCCATGACCACATACAGATCTTGGTTAAGCACAGACTGTAGGGTCAGTCGCCCTAACCCCGGCCAGCTAAAGTAAATCTCGGTAATAAAAGCACCGGCTAACAAACTGGCAAATTCAAAACCGAGAAGCGTGATCAGCGGGTTGACTGCGTTACGCAGAGCATGGACGTAAATCACCCGATTCTCAGGCAGGCCCTTGGCTCGGGCGGTCTGAATATAGTCCTGCCGCAGGACGTCGAGCAGCTGACCGCGCATGATCCGCTGTAAACCGGCAAAGCTGGTGAGGCTCAGGGCCAGGGTGGGCAAAATCAGGTGCCAGCCCACATCTAAGATTTTGCCAATCCAGTTGAGGTCTTCGTGGTTGATGATGGTGCGTCCCCCGACGGGGAAAAGTGGGGTCGTAATCTGGGCGAAAAAAAGCAGCAGCAGTCCTGTAATGATGCTGGGAAACCCCTGACCAAAATAGCTAATCACCCGCAAAAAACGATCGATCCAATGGTTCTGTTTGACGGCGCTGACGATGCCCATCGGAATTGCGATCGCCCAGGTGACGATAATCGATGAAATCGAGAGTAGCAAAGTATTTGGAATCCGCTCTGCCAGCAGCTCGATGGCGGGGCGATTGTAGGCAAAGCTAGGGCCAAAGTCGAGCCGTGTGACCACCTGATAAAGCCAGTTAAAATACTGCTGCCAGACCGGTTTGTCTAAGCCGTATCGCATCTCAAGCTGCTGGAACGTTTCAGGTGTGATGGTCGGGTTTTGCCGCTGAGCTGACAAAAAGTCACCAGGGGCTAGCTGAATGATAAAAAAGCTCAGGGCAGAGGCTAACAAAAGCGTGAGCAACCCCTGCAATAGCCGCTTGACAATATACAGCGTGGTGTCGCTGGTAAAAATGGCGCGAACCACATCGGCGACTTTCTTGGTTTTGGGGAGAGCGGTCGTATCAGGGGCAGTGGTCATAGGCGACTTGAGAAAGATGGCAGCTGCAGGGGATTAAACGCTAGCTTAAGACAAATTTGCCCTAATATTCGACCAGCGTTGTGATGTGGATATCGTCGGGCAGGTGTTGTCGCCCGTTGAGATCGGCTAGCTCAATCACAAAGCCAAACCCGGCAATATCGGCCCCCGTATTTTGGATGAGTTGAGCGGCGGCGGCGGCGGTGCCCCCGGTGGCGAGCAGATCGTCGATAATCAGGACGCGGCTACCAGCGGGGAATGCATCTTGATGGACCTCCAGGCAGTCTTTTCCATATTCAAGGGCGTATTCCACCGAGTGGACCGCAGCGGGCAATTTCCCAGATTTACGGACAGGCACAAAGCCCAGCCCCAACTTATAGGCCAGCGGCATGCCAAAGATAAAGCCCCGAGACTCAATCCCGGCGACATAGTCTGGGGCGAGATCAGCCGTTTTTTCGGCCATCAGTTCAACGGTGTGGCTCAGGCCGTCGGGGTCATTGAGCAGCGTTGTAATATCGCGAAACAAGATACCGGGCTTAGGAAAGTCTGGAATTTCTCGAATCAATGCTTTGAGATCCATTGAACGCAGCGACGCCTCCTGACTAGATACGGCTTGACTTGGCTGGTTTGACTTGGCGATGACGAAACCATTTTAAGCCCCCCGACTCTAACTCGCAGATATTTTATGCTTGGCAGCTTATTCCTGGCATCGGGGTTTGGGTCTGATTCCCTTAACCGGCGACATTCTTGAACCATCCCTGTCGCCAGAAGTAAACGGTCAGGGTGGTTGCGATCGCAATCATCCCCGCCCAGCACATCGGATACCCCCAGTAGGCATCCAACTCTGGCATATTCCACGGAGACGCTGCGGAGTTGAAATTCATGCCGTAGACCCCAGCAATAAAGGTAAGGGGAATAAAAATCGACGAAATCACGGTCAGAATTTTCATCACCTCGTTCATACGGTTGCTCACCGAAGAGAGATAAACATCCATCAGGGTGGAGCTTAGTTCGCGATAGGTTTCGACAATATCCAGTACCTGCACCGCATGGTCATAGCAGTCCTGGAAATAAACGCCGACCTCTCGGCTAATCAACTCGCTGTCGTCGCGAATTAGCGTGTTGATGGCATTGCGCATGGGCCAGATGGAGCGGCGCAGCGCCATCAGGTCACGCCGCATCTGGTAGATTTTTTGTACGGTCTGTCGGGTTGGGCGAAATAGCACTTCGTCTTCTAAATCCTCCATATATTCACCGTAGGCTTCTAGTACCGGAAAGTAGCCGTCAACGATGGCGTCGATCAGGGCGTAGGTTAAATAGTCAGCCCCCTGGTGGCGAATGGTGCCCCTGTTCCAGCGGATGCGATCGCGCACCGGGTCAAAACAATCAATTTCTTCCTCTTCTTGCACCGTCAGCAGGTAGCCTTGTCCTAGCACAAAGCTGACCTGTTCGCTAAAGAACCCCAGTTCGTGTGCTTTAGGGTTGACCATACGGGCAATGATCAGCATTTGCTGTTCGTAATATTCCACTTTGGGGCGCTGGGGCACGTTGACGACATCCTCCAGGACTAAAGGATGCAGGCCATAAACATCTCCCAGCTGCCTGAGCATGGCCTCGTTGCCCAGCCCTTGTACATCGACCCATGAGACTGACTCACGCTCCAGATATTGGGTCGCCTCCGCCGGGTTGGCTAGCTCCAGGCAGAGTGCCTCAGTGGGTTGATAGTCAATCAGGACCAATTCTGGCGGTGCCGCATCCTGTTCAATTACCAGTGTTCCGGGGACACTCCCGACTTCGTCATAGTGGTAGTCCCAGTGACGGCGTTCGTCTTCGTCTTCGATATCAGTGCCCAACGCGGTGGGTGGTTTAGGATAGCGCTTGAGATTGGGACTGTTCATAGGCGGTGCATTCCTAGGACGCTCAGATGAATGGTTTTATTGAATGGTTTAGACCTTTTAGCCACGTTAACCAAGTCTGCTGCTAAACTGCCTAAAAAAACTGATCTCTAATAATCTCCAAGGATTCAAATCTCTATATAATCTCCAACGATTCAAAATCAAAAATCTCCAACGATTCAAAATCAAATTAAGTTCTCAATTTTGTAGACGCCTTAGCGGCTTCCCGCAGGGCATTTTAAGTTTTAAGTTGCGAGCCTAATGCAAAACTCAAAACTTAAAACTGGTTAACTCCTAAGCCAATTGCAGGAACGCAACTGCCGTGGACGATTTGCCTGAACCCACTCCCGCCCCTGAGCCCAAACGTCGCTGTACGGTAACTGTGACCGAAAAAGGCTGGCACGGGGCCCGCGTCGTCGCCGAGGCCGCTGGCTGTCGCAGCATTTCAGAACTGCTCGAAAAGGTGGCCCGTGGCGAGTTGGCCGTGATTAACAGCGATCAGGTTTCCCCCGCTCTAGAAGATTCGCCCCTGCCGACTACGCTGGCCCAGTCGGTGGGTGCTCAGTCTACGGACAATCCGGGTACTGCCCGACGTAAAGACAGTACATTAACTGCGCCAGCTTCCGTAACCGCTGAGATGATCAGTGTGATGAGTGAGCTGCTGCAACCCCTGCGTCGCTTTCCGAAACTGGTGGTGACCGGGGTCAGCGCTACCTTGATTTTAATGCCGCTGCTGTATGTCGTAGACCAGTCTCTGTCTGGCCCGGCGGCGAGTGCTGACCCCACGGCCACCGAAATTCCTGAAACCGGGGATGTGGTGGCAGGCTACGACGTCACCGATCACTTTCGGATTCGTCCGGTGCATCCGGTGACGGGGGCGCTCAATGTGCCCCACAATGGCGTTGACTTGGGCACCCCTACAGGCACCCCCGTCCACGCAGTGGGTAAAGCCGGTGATACCGTCGAGGTCGAATGCTGGTGGGATGTGGACGGCGGCGGCTGGGTGGCCGATCAAACGGCGAGTTCCTACCCTGACTATGTGTTTCAGTCGCTACACCTGCTCGAGAATGAATGTCAGTCAGGGGCGTTTAAGGCGGGCGATGTGTTTGCGCTGACGGGTAATAGCGGTCTAGGCTCAGGCGAGCACTACGACTTTCGCATCAAAATTAAGGGCAAATATGTTCCCCCTGAAAAGCAGTTTGTAGAATCAGCCCTCACAGGAAAACCACTTGAAGGGAGCCGACGGCGATGGTTGGGGTTATTTTAGTCGAGTTTTGCAAATTTCTTTGGCTGAATGCCCTGCTTAGGCTATAAATGCCTTGAAGATTGCTTTGAGAGAGAATGGGAGACTATGAATCGTTTCTTGAAAGACTTGGGTGTGTCGTTGATGGCCGGGATGCTCACCCTAGGTGTTGGAGGCATGGCTATGGAGGTCTCCGCAGCTGATTTACTTGGACAGGCTAAGCAGGCAGAGCCCGAAGCAGAGGCGGAGCCTGAGGAAGATGAGTTTCTTCGGGCGATGAATCTCGGTTATGTCTATGCCCAGCAGTTCGACTACAACACGGCCTTGATCAATTTTCGGCGGGCTTTAGAATTGCGACCCGGTAACCCCTATGCCGAAGTCGCTGTCCAAAATATGGAATTTTTCCTTGAGCGAGATCGCAACGCGGCCCGTCAGCGCGAAATTGATCAACTAGAAGCTCGCCTGGCCCAATCAGCAGAGGCCAAGGATTGGGTGTGTGCTGCGGGCACCGTTGATGAGTTGGTTGCTTACACCGAACCCGATTCGCTTAACCGTGAACGCCTGGTTGGGTATCGGGGAGAGCTGACTGGGCTGCTCGACTCACGAACCGATTTTGAAAGTTGGTCAACAATTTGTACGCCAGCAAATCAGCTTTTTTAAGAAATATGGGAGTGGGTAATGCCCATCACCCATTACCCATCACCCATCACCAAAATCACCTATCACCCATGACTGTTCCGTAAACCCAAATTCTTTTAGAATAGAGTGCTGGCGATTTAGCCGCTCCCTCTTTAATTGTTCATACCGTCTCGGAAGTTTCCCATGATTCGTGAAGTTTTCATGCCAGCGCTTAGCTCGACCATGACCGAGGGCAAAATCGTTTCCTGGGTTAAATCGCCCGGCGATCAGGTTGCCAAGGGCGAGACGGTGGTGATCGTCGAGTCTGATAAGGCGGATATGGACGTGGAGTCCTTTTATGAAGGATATCTGGCGTCTATTGTCGTTGAGGCGGGGGATGTGGCCCCGGTAGGGGGTGCGATCGCACTGCTGGCCGAGACCGAGGCAGAAATCGAAGCGGCTAAGCAAAAAGCAGCGTCCCTGGCGAGCGGCGGTGCAGCAAGTAGCGCAGCGGCAGTTGGCTCAGCAACCCCGCCGGCGGCCACAGCAGTGGCGGCTCCGGTGGCAGCGCCCACCCAAAATGGCGGCAGCAGCAGCGGTCGGACGATTGCGTCGCCCCGAGCTAAGAAACTGGCCAAAGAATTCAAAATTGACATCAGTACGCTGCAGGGGTCGGGGCCCCACGGGCGGATTGTGGCCCAGGA
>JBCDDJ010000457.1:0-5432 GCA_039180385.1 Cyanobacteria bacterium P01_G01_bin.38
ATTTTTGATGGCTATACCTAGTTTGATTTTAGGACTATTTTCTGGCGTTACCTTCGCAAAAAAATTTAACCCCAAAATTTTTCGAAAAGTCATTACTGGCATATTAGCAATAATTGGCGCACGGCTTATCATTCTAGGAATTCAGTCATGATTTAAATCTGATCTAGCATGTAGAACTCAATCTTAAAAGCATTATCGGCAGAAAGATTATGGCTTTTACTTTAGATTTTTCTGTGCCATTTTTTGATGAAATAGAATTACGCAAATTCGCATTTCACCACTTTATTGATCAGCTTTTGTTGGATCGTATATAAAGATACAGCAGAGATCTTAAAAGTGGATTTATTGTATTTAAATATAGCTGAATAAAATCGCTTCATGACGACAGCAATTTAGTTTTTTGTTTGGTTTTTTGAAACGCACTCTTTCACTTGGGGATCTTTTTTATGGTTGCGAGTTTGAGTCCAGAAAAAGCTGATCTAGGCAAGATGGATGCTGAGTCACTCTGGCATCCTTTGGTACAACATAAGCCATTCTCTAAAAAGCCGCCCAAGTGCATGGCGCGAGGGGTGGGCTGCTATGTTACGGATACGGACGGCGTAGAGTATTTCGATGGTATCTCTGGATTGTGGTGTGTAAATATCGGCTATGGTCGCCAAGAGATGGCAGAAGTGGCCTATGAGCAGATGGTAGATTTGGCCTATTTCCCGCTCACCATGAGTCACGAGCCCGGGATTCGGTTGGCCCATAAGCTGCTGGAGCTGCTGGGTTACTCGGGTAAGGTGTTTTTCTCGACAAGTGGGTCAGAGGCGAATGAAACCGCCTTTAAGATTGCCCGTCAATACCATGCCCAAACGGCCCCGCCAGGGTCAGGGCCTCGCTATAAAATCATTTCTCGGTATCGAGGCTATCACGGGCACACCATGGGGGCGTTGAGTGCCACAGCCCAGGCCGAACGCAAGCTGAAGTATGAGCCATTGGTGCCCGGTTTTCTTCATGTCAGCCCACCCTACCACTATCGGTTTGGCGAGGGGCAATCAGAGGCGGTATACAATGCGGCCTGTCTCAGGGAATTGGAGCAGACAATTCGCTATGAGGGGGCTGAATCTGTCGCAGCGGTGATCGTGGAGCCCATTATCTCGGGGGGCGGGGTGATTGTACCGCCCGATGGCTATTTGCGTGGGGTGCGAGAGATTTGCGATCGCACCGGCATCCTGCTCATTTACGATGAAGTGGTCAACGGCTTTGGCCGCACGGGGCAGATGTTTGGGCACCAGCACTGGGGCGTCCAACCTGACATCATCACCTTTGCAAAAGGGTTGACCAGTGGCTATATGCCCCTCTCAGCGACGGTGGTCAAACAGTCTATCTTTGAAGCCTTTCTAGATGACCCCGGCAGCGACAGCCACTTTCGTCACATTACCACCTACGGCGGCACCCCGGTCTGTGCAGCCGTAGGTCTGAGAAGTATCGAAATCCTGGAGCGCGAAGGTCTGTGCGACCGGGCAGCGGAAATGGGAGCGTATCTGTTGGACAAGCTGCAACGGTTGCTGGACCATCCCAACGTGGGGGATGTCAGGGGTAAGGGGCTGTTGCTAGGGGTAGAGCTGGTAAAAGACAAGGTCAGCAAAACACCCCTGGAGAGCGCGGCAATGGCCTCAATCACACAGTATTGCCTGGACAAACAGGTGATCATTGGTCGCAACACCAACACCATTCCGGGCTTTACCAACGTCCTGATTTTATGTCCCCCTTTGGTGATAACGCACCCAGAGGCCGATCATTTGGCCGAGACGCTCTATGATGCCATTTTTGCCCTGCCCAATGCCTGACAGGACCTTGCTGGGACCGCGTGTAGATAAAGAGAATGACGCAAACAACTTTCCAATAATCTCTCATTTGGAGTGAGAACACCTATGAACAAACGATTGTTTAGGCTCAGGTACTATTTTTATGGGCTCGTTTTTTTGACGATCTTGCTGCCTCAGGTTGCCTTCGCCCAAGAAGACGCTGCGCCGACTGGTTTTCTAGGGTCGATTGAAGCGGGCGTCCAAAGTGTGGTGGATGTCCTCAATCTGATCTTTTACTTCAAGATTGGGGGTGAAAATGGGATGCCCTTTATTGTCCTTTGGCTGGTGATAGGAGCCGTCTTTTTCACCTTTCGTCTGAAATTTATTAATATTCGTGCCTTTAAGCACGCCATTGATGTGGTGATGGGAAAGTATGACAGTGATGAAGATGAGGGGGATGTCTCTCACTTTCAGGCACTGGCGGCGGCCCTGTCTGGCACGGTGGGGATTGGTAATATTGCCGGGGTTGCGATCGCAATTCGTCTAGGTGGGCCCGGCGCTGCGTTTTGGATGACCCTGGCTGGTTTCCTGGGCATGTCGAGTAAATTTGCCGAATGCACTCTCGGTCAGAAATATCGGGTCATTAAGCCGGATGGCACCGTTGGCGGGGGCCCCATGTATTACCTGTCTCGGGGCTTGTCGGCCATGGGCATGGCTCCTGTGGGGAAAGCCTTGGCCGTCATCTTTGCGGTCCTGTGTGCGATTGGCAGTTTGGGCATTGGCAACATGTTCCAGGCCAACCAAGCCTTTGCCGCCGTCTCCAACGTCTTGCCGTTTCTAACTAATCTGAGCTGGTTGTTTGGCATTGTTTTGGCGCTGATTGTGGGTTTGGTTATTCTGGGGGGTATTGAGCGAATTGGGGCCGTGGCGGGGGTGCTTGTGCCTGTCATGGCGGTGATTTATGCTTTAGCCTGTTTTTGGGTGATGCTGGTTAAACTGCCTGAGATTCCAGGTGCGATCGGCACCATCATTGGCACTGCCTTTAACCCAGAGGCCGTCGCTGGCGGAGCGATTGGGGCGCTTGTGATTGGGTTTCAGCGGGCCGCTTTCTCCAATGAGGCCGGGTTAGGCTCAGCGGCCATTGCCCACTCCGCCGCCAAGACAGATGAGCCGATTAGGGAGGGCATCGTTGCTCTGCTAGAGCCTTTTATTGACACCATGTTCATCTGCAACCTGACGGCCATTGTGATTGTCCTAACCGGGGTTTATGCCGACCCCACCGCCGTAGACCTAAATGGCGCACAGCTTTCCGCGGCCTCCTTCGAAACGGTGATTGGCTGGTTTCCCTATGTGATTGCAGTCGCCGGGTTTCTGTTCGCGATTTCTACCATGATCTCCTGGAGCTATTATGGTCAACAGTCCTGGGCCTATCTGTTTGGGGATAGCACCGTTAATATCTATAAGGGCATATTTTTGTTCTGTGTATTTGTGGGTACGGTGGTGAACCTGGGGCCCGTTCTCGATTTCAGCGATATCATGGCCCTGGCGATGTCGTTACCAAATCTGTTGGGCTGCTTTTTAATGTCCGGGCTGATCGCTAAAGAGCTCAATGGTTATATGTCTCGCCTCAAGTCCGGAGAAATGTTGCCAGAGCCCCAGCCCGCCAGGGAAACTATTTTGAAATAAGCGGAGATAACTCATGAGCTGGCTCAAAAAGAAATCTGTTCTCATTCCCATTGATTTTTCTGACCTTTCTTACCAGGCGATTGGTCCTGCTAAAGAATATGTTGAAGATCTCTCATCCTTGAAACTGATTCATGTGCTTTCGCCCCTGCACCCAGCCGACCCTGCCGCGATGTGGGATACGCTGAGTGATGATGATCGAAAGCAAAAAGTGCGAGAGTTTCTGCACGATAAGCTCAGTGAAATCGGGTATGAGGGAGTTCAAGTCGCGGTGGCTATCGGCGACCCGACTACGGAGATTGTCGACTATGCCAAAGAGACCGAGGCCGATTTGATTGTCATGCCTTCCCACGGACGCAAAGGAGTCAGTCGTTTTTTAATGGGTTCGGTGGCTGAGCGAGTGGTGAGATTGTCCCCTTGTCCGGTGCTCATTCTCAAGTGAGTGATGTTGTTTACGGCATCCACTCTACTCCAATCCCCACGCGACTATCTGTTTCGCCGGGGCCAAACTGCCATTCGATGTCGGTGGCGACGCGCAGGTCGCGGGTGATAGCGTAGCCAAACCCAAGCTGGGTGGTCCTTACGGCGTCGCTGCCGGTGGTCCAGGTTTGGGTATAGCCAAAGTCAGCACCGCCCCCCCGCGAGGGTATCACCTTAATGTGAAAACCATAGTTAAGACCGTCTGCGGTGTAGTCTGGGGTTTCAAAGTTTCGGTAGCCCACTAGAGCGGCGGCGTTGATGTAGCCGCCTAAGGGCAGCACATAGTAACGCACGGTGGCTCCAAAGGCTTCGCGGTTGCCGTCAAAATTGCGGTGATAGTCGGCATTGAGGGTAAGGGGCGTCTCTGCGATAAACCAATCTTCGACCCCGACCATGACGCCGCCGGTTTGATGGGTCGAGGGAAATTGGGTATAGCCTGAGCGCAGTCGGGTCTTAAAGCTGGGGTCGTTGCGAATGTCGTCCAGCACATCCGGGACAGACCGTTGCCACTCTTGTAAGACGGGACTTTGTTCAACGGTTTCAGGCGGTAGGGTAAGGGCATCGCCAATAGAGTCTGCTGATGTTGCACTAGACGGTTCATCTGCGATCGCAGGCACCACAAAGCCCCATAGAGTAATCACCGCCAGACAAATTTGCACCAGAGGCTGCCCAAGCCATTGGCGATTCAATTCAAAGGCCATCTACGGGTACTCCAAGCAGCTTCGTCGTCGGCAGAGAAAAAGGCCGCTCTATATTCTACAGAAACTCCATGGGGTTTACCGGGCTGCCATTGCGCCGCACCTCAAAATGAAGGTGGGGGCCGGTCGATAGGCCCGTAGAGCCGACTTTTGCGATCGCTTGTCCCTGCTGGACGGACTGGCCCTCGCTGACCAGGAGTTTGCTGGTGTGACCATAGAGGCTGGTCAACCCGCTGCCATGGTCAACGATGACCGCATTGCCATAGCCGCCATACCAGCCCGAAAAAATCACCTGACCCGAATCTGCGGCAATGATCGTGGTGCCATGGCTGGCCCCAAAGTCAACCCCCGCATGGAAACGGCGATAGCCCAGCACCGGGTGGATGCGGGGGCCAAACCGGCTGGTGATACTGCCTGCGGTTGGGAAAATCATCTGCCCGGTGCCGACGATGCCCCCCGTGGTGGCAGCGACTTTCTGACGGATCAAAGTCCCCAGGCTTTCGGAGTCTTTAGCCAGTTGAGCCTCAGCGGCCTGGAGGGCAGAGCGGTTTTCCTGGAGGCGACCGATCAGCTGGGTTTGTTGCTGGGCCTGGGCTGAGAACTGGTCGCGCTGGGCCAAGAGCTGTTGACGAAGCAGAGCAATGGAGTTTTTCTGAGCTTCGACGCTCTGCTGCTGGCGAACCAGTTCGTCCGACCGGGCTTTGAGATCGCTCAAGAAGGCGCGATCGGATTCATAGACGCGCTTGAGCTGATAGCGTCGGTCTAAAAACTCGTTGAGATC
>JBCDDJ010000458.1:0-5428 GCA_039180385.1 Cyanobacteria bacterium P01_G01_bin.38
ATGTTGCCAGCCTCACCGCCTTGGCAGAGTCAAATGCAGCTTGTCGCCAATCGCTACAACCGGGAATTTGAGGGAAAGCCCTTTGACCTACCCGCCGATGTTGAGGAAATGGATATCTTTCGGGAGTGGGTGGCGGGTACCCTGGCTCCGAGAATTGCCAGTCCATTTTGGGAGCTAGCCAAACCGAAAAAGGGGCAACGCTGTTTGGATATTGGCTGTGGGTTGAGTTTTTTGATCTATCCCTGGAAGGAATGGCAGGCCCTTTTTTATGGTCAGGATATTAGTACGTTTGCCCAGCATGCCCTTAATCAGAGAGGTCCGCAGCTGGACTCTAAGCTGTTTAAAGGGGTCGAACGAGGCCCGGCGCACTTGCTGGACTATGAACCTGACTTCTTTGATTTGGTGATCGCCACGGGGGTGAGCTGTTACTACTCACTGGACTACTGGAAACAGGTGATTGATGCGGTCAAACGTTGTCTGAAGCCCGGCGGTTTTTTGGTTTTTGATGTGCTCGATCCTGAGCAAGCGATGGCGGAAAATTGGGCGATTTTGGAAACCTATTTGGGGCCAGAGGTTGAATTAACCCCGCTGAAAGCGTGGCGTGCTTTGATTCGGGAGTCAGGCGGAAAAGTGGTGAGTCATCGACCGGGCGAGGTCTTTGAGCTGCTCAAGGTGAAATGGGCTTAGCGCCATCCCAGCGCCTTTGGATTATTGGGGGAACCCAGGAGAGTGCGGCCATTGTTCGTGCGATCGCGCGAACAATGACTTGTCAGTTCGCACCCCACAAAATTTCTCCAGCGTCTTACCTGGTATCGGTCACTACCTCTGCGGCGGTGAGCCTCTATCCAGCGGGGACCGATGTTTGGGTGGGGCAGCTGACCCCAGAGACGCTACCTAAATTTTTGAACGAATCTCAAATTGGCACGATTTTGGACGCTTCGCACCCGTTTGCAACGACAATTTCTGAGCTTGCGATCGCAGCCGCCCACCAATATTCCCTCCCCTATCTCCGCTACGAACGCCCTTCTTTAACACCGACTCCCCCAAAATGCCCCCCGATTCCCCCTGATTCCCTTGCCTCTTCTGCCCCTACCAACCTCCTGACCGTGCCAGACTACCCCACACTCCTAACCGAGAATATCCTGGCCGGTCAGCGAGTGCTACTCACCGTGGGCTATCGAGCCCTATCTCTATTTGCCCCCTGGCAGGCACGGGCGACACTGTTTGCCAGGATTTTGCCCTCAGCAACGGCGTTGGCAGCGGCGCAGGCAGCGGGCTTTGAGCCCAGGCGGCTGATTGCGGTGCGACCGCCCCTGACCCCCGCGTTTGAAAAAGCGCTGTGGCAACAGTGGCAAATTACAACGGTGGTCGCAAAGGCCTCTGGGGTCGCTGGGGGTGAGTCGGTGAAACATCAAATCGCTCAGGCGCTTGGGATACAGCTCGTGATCATGGCGCGCCCGACGTTGGCCTATCCCCAGGTAACTCACCAACTGAGCGAAGCCATTACTTTTGCGCTCAAGATTTGCGGTCAGAGTTTGCGGTCAGGGGCAAAGCTGCCCGACCTTAGATAGGGCAGACGTCTATAATCTGTCAATCTGTGTCTATCAACCTATATCGGTAGATTTGAGGCTGATTGCGTGGCCCATGTGATAAAAAATGGCGCTCTAAGCAAACATCCCGCTTGACTAAAGCTAGGGAGATGGTATGGTGGTGTCTAATTTTTCGCCTCCAATTTCTTCATTTTCTTACTTCAATAATGGGCGCACAAACCAGAGTCGGGCATGCTAAATTTGCCATGATCAGCAATGACCCTCTGAGAATCGAGTCACGCTACTCAATGGACGGCTCCCGCAATAGACGCTGCGCACAAGATACCGAGGCCATCATTCTTGTATAACTCCACCCCAGAGGGAAATGCCCTTTCGGGCGCGACGCCAGTTTTCGCGCTTAAGGAGCTGGTCGCGCGGCTGCAGCGAGAGCAGTATAAGATTCAAGATTTGCTGAGTTCTCTGGGGTTTGCCCTGCGGAGTTTGAATAATCTCAGCCAGTTTCTAGAGCTGATTCCGATGATTGCCAGTCGGGTCACTGATGCATCTGGGGGGGCTTTGGTCCTATTTCGACCCGATGGTCAACTGCGTCTGGAGCGACTGTACTGTCCAGACGAGGACGAGTGCCAGACGGTGCGGTTTGCGCTGGAGTCGGCCACGCGGCAAATTACGGCATCTTTGACGGCAGCAGAAGGAGCCATGACCCTTGCAGCCAGCGCCATGGTGACCCTCGATCATCAGCTTAATCGCTACTTGGGGGCAGATTTTCAGCTATTTGGAACCGCCATTATTGTTCAAAATATTGAGCGGGGTCGGCTGTATGTCTTTAGCCAGGACCCTGACTATGCCTGGACAGAAACCCGCCAAAAGCTGGTCCGTCTGGTAGCGGATCAAACGGCGGTTGCTATTGAAAACGACGAACTGACCATCGCGTTGCGTAAAAAAGAGCGCCTCGATCGGGAGTTAGAGCTCGGGGCTGAGATCCAAGCACAGCTGCTGCCCAGGCAGTGCCCCACCATTGAGGGTATCGATATGGCAGCCTGCTGTTTTACGGCTAACAAGGTGGGGGGCGATTATTACGACTTTATCCCCACCACCTATGAGCAGCTCCGTCGGCCCGAGTCGTCGATCTCAAGGGCACAACCCTGGAGTTTTGCCATCGGCGATGTGATGGGCAAAGGCGTGCCAGCGGGGCTGATGATGACCATGCTGCGGGGCATGCTACGGGCAGAGGTATTGAATGACCATTCGCCGGGGCAGATTTTACAAAACCTCAATCTGGTCATGCACAACGATTTGGAAAATTCTAATCGGTTTGTCACCTTGTTTTATGCCGAATACGACCCTAAGACCCAGGTGTTGTCTTACGGGAACGCCGCCCACAATCCACCACTGCTGTGGCGAGCCGATAATAATACGGTCAAGCGCCTGGATGCGGAGGGGATGCTGCTGGGGCTGGATATGGACACCCAGTATCATGAAAGCCAGGTGCAGCTGCATCCAGGGGATACGGTGATTTTCTATACGGATGGGTTTACCGATGCCTCCAATGCGCGGGGAGAGCGGTTCGAAGAAGGTAATTTAATTGAGGCTGTGAAATGGGCCTGCCGAAATATTGAGCGGTCTAGCGATGTGCTTGACTATTTGTTTCAGCTACTCAGGCGGTTTGTGGGGAGCGATCGCACTAGCGAAGACGATACGACCCTAGTCGTTTTGCGAGTGACTCAGCCTGCGGAGTTTAGGCAACTGTCTGCGATTCAGCAGAATTTGGCATAGGGAATGGGTAGTAGGTCATGTGCAGCGGGCAGCGAGTAAGCAAAAATCCGATGCTTCCGTAAAAATGCTGGGGTGATAGCTTCATTCTGAGGAGGTTAAGCGCTATTGTGTTGGGGTGAAAAACCGTAATTGCCCAAACCTATGTACAATAGCCCATCGTCTTTCCTGGATACCGGCGCTGATCTGATAGTGCGAGCGCATCTTTTACCCACTGCCAATACCCTGCCGCTTGATTCCCCAGCGGTGATTCCGGGTCTGGATATTTCAGAGAGTCTAGTGGGAACATCGGTTGTGGGCCAGCCGGTGATGGGCCAGTATTTTGACCAAGATTTTTTTGGCAGCTCTGGGGAAATCCTGAACAATTTTGTCGAATCTGGACAGGTTTGGGCGCTCTTGATCGGGTTTGTGATTGGCTATCTGGTTCGCGGTTTGACGACTTATTAGGAGCCCCTGTGAATAGCCCCAAACAACCTACAACTTGGAGTCAGCGCTTTGAGTCGGCCCTGCATCCTTTTATAGAGGAGTTCAATGCCAGCATCGGTTTTGATATTGAGCTACTTGAACATGACCTGACCGGCTCCCAGGCCCATGCTCAGATGTTGGCCAAGGTCGGAATTTTATCCCCCGAAGAGGGGACGCAAATTGTCCAAGGATTAGAAACGATTCGCCAAGAATATCGGCAAGGCGAGTTTAATCCTGGCATCGCCGAGGAAGATGTCCATTTTGCCGTCGAGCGACGGTTGACCCAGCTGGTGGGAGATGTGGGCAAAAAGCTGCACACGGCTCGGTCTCGCAATGATCAGGTGGGGACCGATCTGCGCCTGTACCTGCGATCGCAGATAGCGCATATCCGCGAACAGCTGCGGGTGTTTCAGCAAGCCCTGGTGACCCTGGCAGAGCAGAATGTAGAAACGCTGATTCCAGGTTATACCCACCTGCAGCGCGCCCAGCCCCTGAGCCTGGCCCATCATCTGCTGGCCTATTTTGAAATGGCCCAGCGGGACTGGGTGCGGCTGGGAGATGTGCTAAGACGAGTAAATATCTCGCCCCTGGGCTGTGGGGCGCTGGCAGGGACGACTTTTCCAATCGATCGCCACTACACAGCAGAGCTGCTTGGGTTTGATCAAATTTATGCCAACAGCTTAGACGGGGTGAGCGATCGCGACTTTGCCATTGAGTTTGCCGCCGCCGCCAGCCTGATTGTGATGCATCTGTCGCGACTGTCCGAGGAGGTCATTTTTTGGGCCTCAGAGGAGTTTGGCTTTGTCACCCTCAAAGACAGCTGCGCCACGGGCTCCAGCATTATGCCTCAAAAGAAAAATCCAGATGTGCCTGAGCTGATACGGGGTAAAACTGGCCGAGTCTTTGGCCACCTCCAAGGTTTATTGGTGATGATGAAAGGGCTGCCCCTGGCTTATAACAAGGACCTACAGGAAGATAAAGAAGCCATTTTTGATACGGTCAAAACGGTATCGGCCTGTTTGCAGGCGATGACCATCTTGCTCTCAGAGGGCTTAGTGTTTAAGCCCCAGCGTTTGGCGGCGGCAGTGGCTGAAGATTTCTCAAATGCCACCGATGTAGCTGATTACCTGGCCACCAAGGGCATCCCTTTTCGTGAAGCTTATAATCTGGTGGGCAAAGTGGTTAAAACCTCAATTGCCGCCGGTAAGCTGCTTAAAGACCTCACCCTGGAAGAATGGCAGGCCCTCCATCCCGCTTTTGAAGCCGATATTTATGATGCGATCGCACCCTACCAGGTCGTCTCTGCCCGTAACAGCGCGGGGGGCACGGGGTTTGAGCAGGTGCGTCAGGCGTTAGCGATGGCTCACAAGAAACTTGGAGAATAGAGAGTGGAACGGGAGATGGGGGAGATAGGGGAGATAGGGAAGGAATTTGAGGTCCTAATTCTCTGTCTTCCCCATCCTCTCTATCTCCCTCATCTCTTACCCTTTTCCCATCACCCACTACCCACCACCCACTTCTCCCATGACCCTAAGCGTCTGCATGATTGTCAAAAATGAGGCAACTAATCTGCCAGCTTGTCTCGAGAGTGTTCGTGATTTAGCGGATGAAATCTGGGTCTTTGATACTGGCTCGACCGACGA
>JBCDDJ010000459.1:0-5418 GCA_039180385.1 Cyanobacteria bacterium P01_G01_bin.38
GCCATCATGCTGTTTCTCTATGCGGTAACCTTCTCATTTTCTTATTTGCAGCTAGCGGCGGGCACAGGCGCATTAATTCTCTTTGGGTCTGTGCAAGTCACGATGATTTTAGTGGCGTTAAAGCAGGGTGAAAAACCGCAGTTGCTGGAATGGGTCGGGTTACTCATGGCCCTGATCGGGCTGCTCTACCTGGTATCGCCAGGGTTAGCCGCGCCCCCCCTGGTCGGCTCTGTCCTGATGGTGATCGCAGGCATTGCCTGGGGTTTTTACTCCTTGTTGGGGCGTGGCAGCCGGGACCCGGTGGCCTACACAACCGCTAATTTTGTGCGGGCAGTCCCCTTTGCCGTTGGGGTCAGCTTGCTAAATTTATCGGGTCTACACTTTACCCAGAGAGGGATAATCTTGGCCCTGTTATCAGGGGCATTGGCCTCTGGCGTCGGCTATGCCATCTGGTACGCGGCTTTGAAAGGGTTAACCGCCACTCGCGCTGCCACCGTACAGTTGGCAGTACCTGCGATCGCAGCAGTCGGGGGCATTTTATTTTTGCAGGAAACCCTAACCCTGCGATTGGCCCTGGCATCCTTGATGATTTTAGGCGGGATCGGCCTCGCTGTGATCGGTCGCCGTCCATAGTGTTGGATGGGCATCCCCAGTAGCAGGATACTACGGCATGTCTTCTTGAGGCCAAACCCGCCCACTCCGCTCAGTATCTAGACGAAAATCGGAATACTTGCGATCAAAGATTTCTCGACCTAGCTGTTCGGCGGCGACCAGGGGTGCGCCAGGATCGCGCGTCACTTCGCTGCGACTGTTGCCCATACCCCGCACGACCCCTACAAATTGGGAATGGGTGTATCGGGAATACTCTTGAATCTGATGGACAATCCCCAGCGATGCGCCTGGATAGGTTTCTTCGGAGGCAAGCACTAACCCAATGCGCTTGCGAGACATCTGCTCAATGACCCGCGCAGAGTCAGGATAAGAAGCCGCGTAGTAACAAAAAGTCCGGTCAAAAAATGCTTTGGTTTGGGCGGACAAACCATACCAATAAACCGGTGAACAAAAAATGACGCCATCTGCAGGCAGAAAGTCGTCGAAGAACAGCGTGCGGAAGCGATCTGCGATCGCGCATTCACCGTCGGGCAGACGGCAGGCACGGCAATCGCGCAGGAAGCTCGAAATAGAATCATCGATAAAGCGTAGCGCCACCCGCGTCCCAGCACTTTCCGCACCTTGCTGAACAGCCCTGGCGAGGGTGGCTGAGTTCCCGGCTCGACGGGGGCTTCCGATTAAAATCAGTAAGGTTTGTAAATCGCTAGAAACATGTTCTCTTGCCATCTATCAACCAAGGGCTCGCTTCAAAAGTTAGAGGATATTTTAAGCGGGTAGTGGTAGGCACTCTTAATGATGGTGATGCCTGGTGCAATCAAGGGAATGTCTCCATGAAACATCCTGTGCCTGCACCAGGCAAAGTTTATAGACTTATCTCACCTAACTTTCGCAGGTTAGGCGCAGCCGCAAAACTGCTCACTTGGGCTCAACCTACTCCATCAAATTTTCCCATTCATCCAGACTCAATCGGCTCACGTAGGTAAAGTGGCCTTGGCCATCGGGCTTAAAAATGGCAGCTTCTCCCTGTTCTAGCTCTAGCCCTGTCAGGGCAAGTATGTTAGAGGAATGGGCGAACAATAATGTGTTGCTGCCCTCCTCTGGCATCGTTACAAGGGCCCTACGCAAATTCATCGCATACTCTTCGGTGACGGTTTCATTGATAATGAAATCACCCGCGTCATCCCTGTCATATACACCGTCTAAGGACGAATCAATGACCACCTTCCCAAAACCAAACCAGGCCGATTCGATGCAGCGGCAGGCAGGGCTAGACACAACTTCACCGACTGGAATATTGAGCTGATTGAACTGTTGACCTAACAATCTCATGGACTCAACGCCGCCTTCGGTCAGCAGGACATCTGGAAATAGGCATGAGCTAAATTCTTCTGGCAAGCGGGAGTCAACACTAGAAGGTTGGGCCCTTTCAGCATGTCTAAAATAGATGACATGACCCCCTTCCTGGAGCATATTTAAGACAGTCTCCCCATCACTGGTTTCCGAAAGCACTTGGGGCTGAGCAAACAGTAAAGTAGATGTAAATACAACAAAACCAGTCAAAAAGTACTTTCGATTCATCAGTAGAACTCCCATTCTTCAGTTATTCGGCGACTTTCAGCAGCTTTCAAAGCTAAAGCGCAATTGAGCCGCTGTGCCAACTCTTGCGGATCATAAACAAGTAAGTTGCATCGAGCATTCTACACCAGTCTTCCCAGGGCTTGTCAAGTTAATGAAACTCTGAAAAAAGGGCGTCCCCAAAGAAAAAAGGACGTCACCAAAGCAGCGGGGGGTGTGGGTATTTCATTTTTCAGAACGATTTAACACGCAGTCGGTGAAGTTACTCTGCGATCGCGCATTCACCGTCGGGCAGACGGCAAGCACGGCAATCGCGCAGGAAGCTCTAAATAGAATCATCGATAAAGCGCAGCGCCACCTGCGTCCCAGCACTTTCCGCACCTTGCTGAACAGCCCTGGCGAGGGTGACTGAGTTTCCGGCTCGACGGGGGCTTCCGACCAGAATTAGTAGGGTTTGTTGACTGCTCATTCTAAGTTAAGTTAACGCACGATACAAATTGCTTTCAGATATTGTTTCAACGCCCATTGTGAAGCGTTTTCTTACTTCTAGCTCGCCAAGATTTCAGGTCTGCATAGATAATCTCAAATATTCACCTTTACCTCTTGTTAGTCATCGAATTGGCCTAACACCCTGTTAGGCACCGAAGACCGATAGATTGAGTGGAACGGGGTCTCCAAGCCAGGATGCATGTTTGGTGTGATCTTCAAGATCATTGCCGGTAAGCGCATGGACGAGCACCGTCAAATTTTCGCGATTTTCCTCAAGCCACGGGATCAACAGATCAAACTGTGCTTTATCGAATGCAAGCTGGCAACTCCAACGAGGGTGTGGTCCAATCAGCTTCTGATGAACTCGACCCACCTTGACTTCAAAAAGCGCTCCCGCCCTGTGGCAAATTAATGAAGCCTGCTCAACAGAGGCTTCGTCGAAGTAGACATGCGCGTGGTAGTGGTCGTAGTCATTGGTAGATCTTTTCATCATCGGTGAGGGTTGGAAGGCCTCTAAAGATTGGCTTAAGCAGCTGTCAGCAGCGTTTGCGACGCATCAGTCATCCCATCAAGCTCTATGGTTCTTAAGAGCGCTTGGTTTTGTCCCCTAACCATAACCTGACTAGACTTGTATTCTGATCATGCTCGCCCATTTGTATAGGCAAAATCAGCAGATGCCTGGGTGCCGTCCACGCTTGAGGAAACTGCTGAGCGTGCATTATCTCCAGTACTTCTTCGGGGGGAGACTGCCACTTAGATGCTGGCTTCGAGTTGTCTTCGGATGCCCACGAGTTTGCCGTCATCGTAAATCCTGCCACCACTTACACAAGTAAGTACGTTATCGTAATCTACATAAAAGATAAAGTTGAGCTAACTCACAACGCAATCTGCTTCAATTTCCACCAACCAATCTTCTTTGATAAATCGGGACACCTCTACAAACGTACAAGCAGGGCGAATATCAGCAAAGAATTCCCCATGGGCCTTAGCCGCTTCCTCCCACCTTAAAATGTCTATGAGCATGACCCTTGTCCGAATAACATCATCTAACTTTCCACCCGCCTCTTTGATGGCTTTGTGAACAATCTCTAAACACCGACGAGTCTGACCATAGACATCGCCTGGACAAGCAGTCGCACCATCAGCGTCAATGGAGGCTGTGCCTGCGACTGAGATCAGGTTTCCAATACGCGATGCTCTAGAAAAACCAATGGGTTGCTCCATGGGAGAACCGGAAGAAATATTTTTTCTTACCATGTATAAACCAAGGGTTCGCTTCAAAAGTTAGAAGATGTCTTAAGCAGATAGTAGTAGGCACTATCATAAACTTTGTCGTACCATTTCCAATTGCCTTCAACTATTTTCTCACGGATAAATCCTGCTTTTTCCAGGACACGATATGAGGGTATATTGTGCAGCGTCACTCCTGCTTCAATTCGCTCAACATCTGTGTGACAAAACAACCAGTCTATTACCGCGAGTAATGCCTCTGTTGCATACCCATGATTGTGTTCCCTAAAATCGAGAAAATATCCGATTCGACATACTTTGGTCTCTAAACCGGAGTATTCAGCCTCAAAGCAAACTTCAAAGAGCCCAATAGTTTTCCCTTTTTTTCGTATGATCCAAACTAAGTTGGTTGGGTCATGGTAACTGGGCTCTAGCCAAGTCTTCACATCATCAATACTCCAAGCAACATACTGAAAGTCTTCGATGCTTTGTCTTTCTTTAGCTATATCGTAAATAGCTTGCATATCAGCCAGTGTCATCGGTTCTAGTGTAAGTCTCTGGGTTCCAAGTTTTGTGGCTATGGCCATGCATATACCTCCTGTACACAAAAACTTTCCATGTTGCCCACGCCACTGGCTCGTGTCATGACTATTCGTTTCCACCGATTACAGCAGTCACACTGTAATTCCAAGATAGCTAACAACTCAAATCAGCGATCGCAAGTTACCCCAAGCTTATTGTCAATAGAATTCAATCATCCGCTGCATTTGAATGGTTAGTAGTCTTTTTCTTAAACTTCCTCACAGCTCCCTTATAAGCCTCTTCTATCAAAGGGAAAATACTCTCAAACTGATTGCGGCTGGGGCAAAGTATTTGTGCCCATCCCATCCAGGCATAAATAGGATGAGGCATCAGCTCATTTAGCTTTGTGAAGTCGTAATTGTTATCAGTGACGACGATGCCACCCTTGAGCGGGCGTCCTGGCTTGGGGCCAAACAAACGCACGTATGTATCGGGATTCAGACCGATCGCAACTCTAAAGACTCCTGGCCGATCCAGATCGGAAGCCTTGTCATTGTTCCCGTTCTGATGCTTGATGGTACAGAAATAGACGCCATTAGGAAGAACCCTGCCTGGGTTATAAAACAACGATGTTTCACCCCAGCTTTCTTTAGGAACTATACCGCAAAGTTTATTTTCAATTACTGAGATAATTTCTTCTGGAGTCACAGGTTGACCTAACTGCTAAACGCTAGAAACACGCGATAGCCAACAACGGATACAATTATTTTTCCGAACCCTGGCTATGTCCAAAACTGTAGTTTTTTTGGAGGAGAACGCCAGGTTTCAATTCGGACGTGGTTTATGACCTTACTAATCTACCAATGCATAGCTAACTCTTGAAGTTTAGCGTGTGCTTCATTCATACTTTGCTGTTCTGCCTCATCTCCCATGTCCAAACCACTCGCATGAACAAATTGGATATCAGTAATACCCATGAACTGGAAAATA
>JBCDDJ010000460.1:0-5409 GCA_039180385.1 Cyanobacteria bacterium P01_G01_bin.38
GGGCAACACTGCCAGTGTTGCGATATTGCTTGAGTAATTTACCTATAAAGCTAGGGGCCACTCTAAATTGTCTTGCCAATTTACTTTGGGAAATTCCACCTGCGAGATAGGAATCCACAACTTTCTGACTTAAATCAATTGAATAAGGCTTCATGTGGTGCAGAATTAATCTGTTGAATGATACTAAGGTTCTACCTCATTTGCATGGGAAACGCTATAGCAGTAATTGCCACGAATTTGCTCGGATTTTTAGCAAGAGCTATGATCTCGAAATAATAAATTTTGACGATTATTGACGCGCCAAATCAGTCCCTTTTAGCTCATGAATACTATTAAGAATGCTGTACTGAAAAGGTTGAGCTAACATACTCTCAGTATTCTTGAAAAAAGCGAGTATGTGAGGTGATTGTCGATGAGCATCACTGAGAAGATACTCCTTATCTCCCCAAACCTCGTAAAGTGTAAAATGACTAGGTTGATCAGGATCTTGGCAGAGATTAATTGACACGCAAAAAAGTTCCTTAGTTGCCTCAGAAGCTGTGGAGATTACTTCGTTCTTGAATGCCTCAATTGCCTCTACTTTGACAATCGCCTGAAGCAGCAACACAACATTACTCATGATCCCTCCTATTAATGGTTACCCCACGTCAACTCATAGCTGTGGGAATAGATTTCAATCACATTGCCCCAAGGGTCTTCGGTATAGACGAGATAGCGTTCTGACCCTGGAAAGATTTCCCAAACCTGACTGCGCTGCTTGCCACCACTGGCGACAATACGTTTGGCCAGACCTTCGATATCAGGGTCAGTAATGCAGATATGAAAGTAACCATTTTTCCAGTACTCCATCTCGCCTGAGCGGGGGCCTGCTTCTGGATCACCAAACTCGAAGAGCTCTAGTCCAACTTGATTACCCGTTGCAAGATGGGCAAAGCGTCCATGACATAAACGATCGCCCAGCAGATCTTTGGCTAATTGACCAAAGTGAGTATCGTCTGGAAGGATATCCAATGGCCCTAAAATTAGGCGATATCCAAGTATTTCTTGATACCAGTTGATTGCTTTATCAAGATCGGAAACAGTCAAACCGATGTGGTTAATTGTTCTGGGATACGGATTCATATTCATGACCTATGACAAACCTTTTGTAAACTTCAATTGACAAACCTTTTGTAAACTTCAATTTTCAGAAAGGCCAAGCCTTAATCTGAATGACGAAAGCGTTAATGGAATGAAATCGGATTTATAAACTTGAGGCTGTGGAGTGGTTTTTCAACATGTAGCTTACACCTCGCAAGATCTGGATCAGGTCACCAGCGGGTTTGAGCTTCTGACGGAGCGATCTCACTCAGGCCGTGCTGATTGCCGTTAAGCGCAGCATCGCCCAGCTGTAGATTTGATAACCCAAGCTGGGCCAGCCTATCTAGCGGATCCACTCCTCCAGCAATCCCGGACGCTCCGCAAAATACGCTTCCACTGCAGCCCGAGCTGAAAGGCCCTCCACATTCACCTGATAGTCAAGTTCGTTGAGGTCTTGCAGGCTAACGTTGATGCGGCTAAGACTGGTGATCAAGGCTGGATCAGCCTCCCGTGCCCAGTCAGCATTCGCCACCAAAAAGGTCGATTCACGACCGCCAAAGATGCCTTGGGGTTCTACCAACGGGCGCAGATTATAGGCCCGATTGAGAAACTGCGGCTCCCAAAGCGGGAAAACAATCCATTCTTCGTTCGCGATCGCCGTTTCTAAAGCCGCTTCCCATGAAGCACTATCGCCCGGCTCGACCTGAAAGCCAACCGCATCAAGACCGTAGTCCTCCACTATCTGAGCGCTCTTTTCATACATCGACGTTCCCACATGGATGGTCGGAATCGTGGAAGAGAACTGCTCAGCAATCTCCGGTCTAGCCAGGTCGTTGACGGACTGGATGGTGTGGTCTACATAGTCTGGGACGGCAAAATAAGAGATCCCGTTCTGAAAAATGGTGCCAATCGTGATGTAGTTGTCGCCGTGTTCTTCCCAATAGGTGCGATGACCGTAGGGCAACCAGATGGAGGTCAAGATATCCGCTTCGCCTTCTGCCAGTGCCGGGAAAAGGGCGGCATGTAGCCCATCGAGATACTCGACCTCAAATCCTTTGGCTTCAGCAATGATTTCGACAAAGGCAGAATTGATGTCATACATGCTGAGCGGCAGGCGGGCCACCGTAACGGTGGACTGGGCCAAACTCTCTTGCTGAGCAATTTCTGTTGCATCAACAGAAGCCATGCTGGGTAAAGCAGAAGAACTTGCGGCCAACGCAATGCCCAAAATGCCCAGAGCAGCGCGTTGAGTAAAATCCTTTAAAGACATGATTTTAGTTTCCTGTTGGGATGGTTGATATCGGTTTAACGGGGATGCGTGCTTTCTCGACAAACGGGTGTTAGCTATCCGTTGTCAAATGTTCGTGAACAATCACCCATTGGTTATCAATGCGCTGCCAAACATGGGTAGCCCGCTGGCGGAACTCAACCGTGTTGCCTTCGCGATCTACCCCACCCCCCACCAGGGTGAACATCGTTGTGGCTAAATCCCCTTCGAGCAGGACGCGAATTTCACCTTCTGGCTCGATTTGCCATTCGGGAAATTGCTCCATGAAGGGCTCCCAGGTAGCCCGGTAGTCAGCCCAGCTTTCAAGCACCACCACCGTGCCCCCGGCATCATCAAAGATCAGCAAGGTTCCTGGCGTTTGCGAAAACAAGGCTCCCATGGCGTCCCAATCAATCGGGCGAGCGCCAGGACTCCACGCTTCAAACCACCGCGCCGTTAGCTGACGGATTTCAGTCGTGGACAAGAGACTTTCTGAGCTATTGGCATCCGCCACGATCACTTCATCCCGCTCTGTGGAGGCACCAGCAATCGACACCTCAGCAGCAAGAGGCTGAGCTAACACCAGTACCGAACCTAGCAGACTAAACGCGATCGAGTGAGTCAAAACTGAAAATTTCATTCTGCATGCTCCACATACGAGCGACCTGCCGACTGATTGGCCAGTCAGCAACTGACTAGCTTAAGAAACGTTCCGTTTCGTATATTAAATTTATATACGATGCGTTTCGTTTATGTCAACCCTCGGGAATGAATTCATGGACGATTCGTTTCGTATACAATCAAATAGCCCTGAGACAGGGTTTGATGTCGATACTCATGTAAGGTCGTGTCTAAGCAACCTCCTACCGCACCGCAACCGGCCATTGGGCGGCCTCGCTCCTCTGAGTCGGAACAGGCGACTCTAGACGCTGCCTGGCGGCTTCTGAAGTCCCAGAGCGTTCATAAAATCTCAATTGAAGCGATCGCCCGCGAAGCCGGAGTCAGTAAAACCACCATCTATCGCTGGTGGCCCAGTAAAGCCGCCGTGCTAGTCGATGCGTTTATAGCGCAGGTAGATCCGGTCTTACCCTTTCAGCAGGCGGATACTGCCGCGGCTGCTCTCAAGCAGCAGATGGCTAACCTTGTAGCGGTATTCGAGAGCAAGACAGGCCGGATTGTGGCGGAAATTATTGCTGAGGGACAGTGTAATCCTGAGGCACTGGCGAGTTTTCGCGATCGCTTCTTGCATCCTCGCCGCGATGCTGCCCGCCAGGTCATTCTGCAGGGCCTCGAATCCGGTGAATTTGATGCCAACCTGGACCCAGATTTGGCCATGGATATTTTGTACGGCCCCATCTACTATCGGCTACTGGTCAAGCATCTACCCCTGGATGCCGCCTTTGCAAAGGCACTGGCTCAGCGGGGCATCACTTCTTTGGGTGCGACCGACAATTAACCGGGTTTAGGAGAGTGGAAAAAAGTGGGGAAAAGCTTGAAAACTCTTTGGGTAGCCTGATGGCATGACTGAAACTGCCCCTCCCAGCGTCCTTCAACTCAAAGTCGTCCTCAAGGGCATCAACCCAGGCATGGTTCAATTTCGGCGTTTTTGGGGTAACACGGCTTAAAACAACTATCGATGCGATTTGGGGCAATTTACATCTCAGCCCCTTTGTTAGTAGAGCTTTCAGAGATTCTCATTACGCGGCAATAGTTGAGAATGATCCTAGTCGATAGAAGCTGAAACGACCAAAAATCGTTAATTACGTGAGTATATTTATACTATATTGCCCCTAATCGCAGCTTCCGTTGTTTTAGGCCGACTGGGTAAAGCAGCCTACTTGAAGAGGGAGCGCAGAAGGGCAGTCATTGATACCCCAGGAGTCGCAGCAGTCCTGTTATATCCTTCCCTCGGCTACTCAGGCAAACATCTGCTCTGTAGCCCTAATGACACCTTGGAGAGTTGCGATCGCAGCCCTTTAAACGCGATCGCAACTCTCCAGAAGCACAATCACAGCTGGGTCGAGGGTTGCGATCGCAGCCCTTTAAACGCGATCGCAGCGTCAGCCAGACAACCCTCCAGAAACGCAACCACCTGGTTTGAGGGGTGCGTTGGCGCAGCCTCTCCACCGGAGAATCGCAACCGCCTGGTGACATGAATTCCGGAAATTTTGGCCAGCGCAGTCACATCAGTGTAATTAAATCCTTATATATACTCGAATATCATATACATGAACCATCGAGAATATATATATCACTTATTTATATATACTGAATTCAGTTCATGTATATATGCTGAATTCAGTTGAAGAAAAGGCATCTCTTCAAACCCTTTCATGCAAAAGGACTTAAGACCTCGACACGCACAATTACTTGACTTCGCGATCGCATTTTTCCAAGGATGAACTTGTCATCGGAAGAAACTCCGCTGATTGATTTATCATGCGAACAGCCAGCCCTGGTTCTTCTAGAAAATGCACTCAAAGAACTAGGCAGACGTAATCTCCAACGGCGACAGCTTTGTACTATCGAACCGTTGCCGAGCCTGCCAAAGCGAATACTGGTTCTGCATAGTTAGCCAGCTTTCAGGGGTGCGGCCTAGCACAATATGAAGCCGCAGAGCCATCTCCTCAGATACGCGCATTTTGCCATTGAGCAAGCGGGTTACCGTCGAAGGGTTGACATCTAACTTTTCAGCTAATGTTCTGGCCGAGATACCAGCAGGCTCTAAGTAAACAGAGCTAATAAACTCACCAGGGTGCATAGGATTGTGCATCATAATTAGTGATAGTCCTCATAGTTCAAACCGTAGACATTACCGTCTGAAAATTCAAACGTCAGCCGCCAGTTTCCGCTGACCGAAATTGCCCAAGTCTGAGCGCGATCACCCTTGAGAGGATGTAACTTGTATCCGGGTAAATCCATATCACCAATCTCTTGAGCCGATTCTAAAGCAGTTAGCTGTTGCCTCAGCTTGTTTTTATGCTCTGCCTGAATGCCCGCAGTACTACCAGACTCAAAAAACTTTCTGAGCCCCTTGTGCTTAATCGTCTTGATCATAAACC
>JBCDDJ010000461.1:0-5408 GCA_039180385.1 Cyanobacteria bacterium P01_G01_bin.38
ACTACACAGTCCATCAGCAGACCTTCATCCGTTTGCAAAATGAATTGCTCAACGGCTTAGATGTCTTATTTGTCTTTGTCGTTCATCCCCAAGTCGAGTCCACCCACAATCGCAGTGAACGCAACGTGCGCCGCGAAGCTGAGGTCAGAAAGGGTGGACGCACCAGTAAGACGGACCACGGTGCAAACCGTAGGGGGATCATCATGACCGTCTTGGCAACGTTGAACACGCGCTTTGAACATTTCACATTGGAGGGCTTACTCGCGGAAGTCGCTCGATGGATGGACACCGGTATATCTCTGTTTCAATCAGAATTGGAGGGGCTCAAACAGGCGAATACGCCATCGACCGCCTAATCTCCAAAATTCAGGTTATAAACTCATTAGTCTCTTGCGAGAGGCTGATATCCTTGATGGAAATAGACACCTATAAACTGGGCTCAGCCCAAGAAACTCAAACTGAAAGGAGATCTCACAATGAAGTTTACGACGAGCGATGGAACTGACATTTTCTACAAGGATTGGGGCAGCGGACAGCCGATTTTGTTCTCGCATGGCTGGCCGCTCAGCGCCGATGCCTGGGATGCCCAGATGCTGTTTTTTGGCCAGCAGGGTTATCGAGTGATTGCCCACGATCGGCGCGGCCACGGGCGTTCAGCACAACCTTGGGACAACAATAACATGGATCGCTATGCCGACGATCTTGCCGAGCTCATTGAACATCTCGATCTGCACGATGCGATTTTGATTGGCCACTCTACCGGCGGCGGGGAAGTGTCCCACTACATTGGACGCCACGGCAATGAGCATGTGGCCAAAGTAGTGCTAGTCGGTGCGGTTCCGCCGCTGATGCTCAAGACCAATGCGAATCCCAATGGCACCCCGTTGGAGGTCTTTGACAGTATCCGAAACGGCACCGCCCTGAACCGTTCACAATTCTTCCGCGATCTCACCACGCCTTTCTATGGCTTCAATCGTGAGGGCGTCGACGACAATGAAGGTTTCCGCGAAAGCTTCTGGCTTCAAGGTATGTCTGGCGGCATCAAAGGCCTTTATGACTGTATCCGTGAATTTTCGGAAGTCGACTACACCGCAGATCTTGAGGCGATCACCCGCCCGACGCTGATCATTCATGGTGATGATGATCAGATCGTGCCAATCGAAGCGTCTGCAAATCGCGCCGCTGAAATCGTCCAAGACGCAAGGCTAAAGGTCTATCAAGGCGGCGGCCATGGCCTTGCTCAGCTGCAAGCCGAGCAATTCAATGCTGACGTGCTGGACTTCATTCGCGGCTAAAGCTGCGCTTTGCAGCCACGGCGTGGCTCCGTAACCTCTGAATCTTGGTGCGTCACCTAACAACCGCATTGCACCGAAACATACTTGCTTTTTTATTGAGTTGTGAAGAGAGTCTGAGTCCGGGGAGCGCGAGCATTAGGCCTTCTGGTCTCTCTATGAAAAATTTAGCTTCGGAGAAAACATGACAAATTTAATCACTCGCCTTAATCCGCCGGCATTGCCGAATGCTGGCGAAATGGGGTATTCACAGATATCGATAGTCGAACCGGGCCGTATGGCTTATATATCTGGCCAAGTCGCGTGGCGGCCAAACGGTGAGGCAGTACCTGAAAGCCTACCTGAGCAAATGAGTATTGTCTCGATCAACACAAAGGCCGCGCTGGATGCCATTGGGGCTGCACCACATGATGTTGTGACTGCACGCATTTACATGACCAATCTTACCCCTGAAAGATTAGAAGAAGTTATGCCACCGTTTCTAGCCATTTTTGAGGGGGCTCAACCCTGTGTTACTGGTGTTGGTGTCGAGGCGCTTGCTGCGCCCGACCTGCAAGTCGAGATGGAATTGGTTGTCAGGCTTCCTGACTAATTGCTGCTTTCAGGATATGAAGCCTGAGAATATTTGCAAGTCAGAAATTTGGCCCAACAACCGTGGTGTAGCGGACTTACCCAAACCTGCTGAGTTCAGAGTTACTTGCAGCCGCTGACCACGACCGTTAGCTGCCTTTAGGAGCTTGATGACTTACTCACTTTTCGTCTATGGAACACTTGCCCCAGGTCGGCTCAACGAAAACGTCCTAGCACTAGATAACCTTCCCCGTATCAGTGATTGCAGAATCTCTGCCTAAGACTTGCTTCAATGCTAATAAGGCTGACAAAGCATTACACGAATTTCAATATTTTCACCCTATAGTCTGCTACCTGGTTGAAACAATAGCTGTTACATGGCGAGGGTTTAACGATCATGATGCTTTCTCGAAGACAGTTCAAAAAGTTGCTGCTGGGGGCTGGTTTAGGTGCGACCGTCACCGTTACGCTGGGGAGTTGTGGCACAGAACAAACCACAGCTCCTACGCCCGAAGCTGCCCCGGCAGCTGAGGCGGCACCAGCAGAAAAGATCACGGTTCGTTTAGCCCAGAATCTCTCCCCAATTTCTGGGGTCGCCATTGTTGCCCAGGAAAAAGGCTTTTTTGATGAGCAGGGGCTGGCGGTTGAGGTCAGTAACTTCACGTCGGGTAAGCAATGTTTGGAAACCGTGATCGGGGGCGCTGCCGACATCGCCACAACCGCTGAAGCGCCGACGACGGCGGCGACCATGGCTAAGCAACCGATTGCCTTTCTGGCCCGCATGGAGTATTCCGACCTCAAAACCCTCACGGCTGCGGAGGCTCAGGTGGCCACCCTGGCTGATTTAAAGGGTAAACGAATTGGCTTTACGGCGGGCACCGGGGGCGAAGTGTATACCATGGCTGTCCTCGAAAAAGCGAGTTTGACCCCAGACGATGTCACCCTGGTAAATTTGCGCCCCCAGGAAATGTTGGCAGCCCTTACCTCGGGCAGCATCGATGCTTACAACACCTGGGAGCCCCACATCAGCAATGGTGAAAAGACCTTGGGTGATGAGGTTGTTCAGCTGGATACTCAGGGGATTTATTCAGAGACTTTTAATATTGTTACGATGGTGGACTATCTCGACCAAAATCCGGTGGTGGCTGAGAAGTTTATGCAGGCGCTTCTGGATGCAGAAGCCTGGATGAAAGCCAATCGGGAAGATGCCATTACCCTGGTGGCCGAAACCGTTGATATGAAACGAGAGGATCTGGCTCCGATTTGGGATGACTATGTCTATGAAGTGGCGCTTGATCAGAAAACCCTCGACATTTTAGATGCCCATGCGGCCTGGCGACTCGAGAGTGGTAACCACCCCGATGGGGTGACCAGCGTGCCTGACTTTAAGACCATTATCTACCCAGAACCTTTGCAAGCGGTTGCCCCCGATCGGGTTAAAATTCCTGACCTTTAAGGGGGAGACCCATGACTCGTGTGAGCAATCGGCAGGCAGTCCTGAATCGTTGGGCGTTGTTTCTGTCTATTCCTATCTTTTTTGGCGGTTGGGAGCTAATCTCTCGATCAGGGGTCGTCAACCCCGTTTTATTTCCACCACCTACCCTGGTGGCGATCGCACTTTATAACTGGGCCTTAAAGGGGACGCTGCTGGTTGATGTGGCAATGAGCCTCTCACGGGTGCTGGTGGGTTTTATTTCGGGTGCGATCGCAGGCATCCTCGTCGGTATCTTGACGGGACAGTATCGATTTGTCGCTAACCTGTTAGCTCCGATCTTTCAACTGCTGCGGCCCATTCCGCCGATTGCCTTTGTGCCCATTGTAATTTTGTGGTTTGGGCTCTCAGAGCTAGGCAAATGGTTTCTGGTCTTTTGGGGCGTCTTTTTTACGGTGTGGATCGCGGCTCACCTGGGGGTGCAACGGGTAGATAAAAACCTGGTCCGGGCCGCCCAATGTTTGGGCACTCCGGAGCGAAAAATGCTGCCAGAAGTCTTGTTACCCGGTGCTTTGCCCTATATCTTTGTGGGGCTGAGAACATCGATTAGCATTTCTTTTTATACGCTGGTGGCGGCTGAGCTAGCAGGTACCTTCTCAGGCATTGCCTATCGCATTGATATTGCCCAACAAAATTTACAGGTCGGCCAAAGTTTAGGCGGGTTAATTATTCTAGGGATCATTTCAGCCGTTGCCGATCGGCTCTTTGGGGCATTCTCTCAGAAAATTGTCTGGTGGACATGATGACATCGAGGGAGTCTAAATCAGAGTCTAAAACCCTATCCGTTGGTGCTGCTCAGACTGCCCTGACGGCTCCGAGGTCGATCTCCGATCGTCCGCCGTCAGGACCCCCAGGGCATATTTCAATACAAAACTTGAGCGTCGTATTTGGCTCAGGCAAACAGTCCTTTCTGGCAGTTGAGAACTTTTCTCTAGAGATTGCCCCAGGGGAGTTTGTCTGTTTGATTGGGCCGTCTGGCTGTGGTAAATCCACGGTGCTAAATAGTATTGCCGGATTTATCTTACCTACCCAGGGCTCGGTTTGGGTGGGGAGTCGTTTGATTGAGCAACCGGGGGGCGATCGGGGCATGGTGTTTCAGCAGCCGTCTCTGTTTCCCTGGAAAACTGTGCTCAGAAACATTGCCCATGGTCCTTTGATGGCAGGCAAATCTAAAGCAGAGGCTCACCAGATCGCCCGAGATTTTTTGCAAATGGTGGGGCTGGCTAAGTTTGCAAAACATTATCCGATGATGTTATCGGGGGGGATGCAGCAGCGAGTTGCGATCGCAAGGGCACTGGCAAATTCACCTCAGGTCCTGTTAATGGATGAGCCCTTTGGCGCACTGGATGCCCAGACCCGGTTTATGATGCAAGAAAATTTATTGAAACTATGGGAAAGCCTGAAAACCACCGTCGTGTTTGTTACCCATGATCTCGACGAAGCCATTTTTCTGGCCGACCGGGTGGTGGTGATGAGTGCCAATCCGGGCCGTATCCTCAAAGACCTCAGCATCTCGCTCCCCCGCCCCCGCCCGATTGAGCTCTTATTAGATCCTCAATTTTCAACCCTCAAGAAAGATTGCTTTGATTTAATTCGTCGAGAGAGTTTATTGGCCTTTGAGCAACAGACCTCAGGCACATAGAATACAAGAGCGCTCTACTGAGGAAAAAACCACGCCCTCAATTTCTGACCCTGCCATCAAAACTACTATCCTGACAGGGCCCACCCTGATTGCCTTTGCTGCCAACTCTTTGCTGACTCGCATGGCCCTGGGCTCAGGCTCAATTGATGCGGCCAGTTTTATGACCCTGCGGTTGGCTTCTGGCGCGGTGATGTTGCTCTTGATTAGGGCGTTTTCTCAAGGAAAGCCTGACACCCAGATTCAGAGACAGATTCGGGGAAAATGGACCGCCGCCATCATGCTGTTTCTCTATGCGGTAACCTTCTCATTTTCTTATTTGCAGCTAGCGGCGGGCACAGGCGCATTAATTCTCTTTGGGTCTGTGCAAGTCACGATGATTTTAGTGGCGTTAAAGCAGGGTGAAAAACCGCAG
>JBCDDJ010000462.1:0-5400 GCA_039180385.1 Cyanobacteria bacterium P01_G01_bin.38
GGGCCAGGGCTAGCTCGGTCTGGACCGCCTCACGGCGGCGCTGTCGCTCGGCCAATAGCTTGGGCCGCAGGTAGAGGTTTTCGAGCACAACCGCGCCGCCTGCTACCCAGGGCGGGATAATCAACGCGCCGATAATACCTAGGACTTGGGTTCCTCCTAGCACGGCTAGCAGCTGGTAGAGGGGATGGACTCCCACCGATGATCCCACCAATAGGGGGTCCAGGATATAGGTTTCAATATTTTGAATAACCACGTAGAGGATTAGCACCCACAGGAAGGTCCACCCCCCCTGGGAGACGGCCACCACCAGGGCCGGGATCGCGCCGAGAATAGGCCCGAGAAAGGGAATCAGGTTGGTAACGCCTGCGATCGCACCTAAACCCAATGCAAAATCCTGCATGCCGATAAAGCCCAGGCTGACGCTAATCACCACCGCCAAAATCGCCGATACGATCAGTCGTCCCCGAATGTAGCCGCCAATGCGCTGGCTCACCGGGGCCACTTGATCCGCCATCCGCTCGTCCCAGGGCTCGGGCAGCAGTCGGGTAAAGTTTTTGACCAAGGTGCGACTATCGGCCAGCATATAGCCCGACAAAAACACCGCCAAAATCAGGCTAAAAAAACCACCCAAAATGCCTGTGGTGAGGCCATAGGAACGCACTAATAGGTTTTGGCTAGATCGAATGCTCCAGCTAATAATGCTTTGAACGTCAATCACCTGATTAAAAATCTCAGTGGCCAGTTCGGGGCGAGTGTCACTGAGGGTGGCTACCCAAATCTCGGCCTCAGCAATCAGCTTGCGCAGTGAGATCGGCACCTGTCGGACCAGCCGCTCTAGCTGCTCAAAAACGGTCGGGCCAATCAAGACTCCTACACCGGCCAGCACCCCAATCAGGGTGAGGTAGACCAGCACCGCCGATAGCCATCGGGGCAGCCGGTATTTTTCGGCCCAGTCAACCACCGGGGCAATAGAGGCCGCCAGCACAATCGAAATCATTACCAGCAGCAGCAGACTCCTGAGTTGCCAAAGCAGCAGCAGTAAGGGTACGGCCAAAATCACCGTGACCAGGCTACTCATAGAAAGGGTTAGACGCTGTTCGGAGGCCATGGGACTCTTTTAGAGTGCTTAGTTTTTAATTGTAAGTGGGTACAGGGCGAAGGGCGAAAGGCAAAGGCTGCGGGTATGGCTAACGCTAACGCCCTGTCCCCTTCGCCCTGTCCTAACCAGACCGTTTTTGTCCAAATGGATACCCTACGTCTGCCTAAAGCGTATAAATAAACTCGTCCGTCAAGATGCCGGGTGTCCAAATGCCGCCCAGCTGACGTTGGCTGTAGGTATCTACATTGGGGACAAAGTCTTGGAATTCGGTGAGGTCAAGCAGAGTATGGCCGAAAAAGCGATAGAAGCTGTCGTCAAATCGAAGGTTCTCAATGGGGCCAACAATTTCGCCCTGCTCGACCCAAAAGCAGGCATAGCGGGTCATGCCGGTGATCCGTCCGTTGGGATGATCGCTCCAGTTTAAATAGTGCAGATTAGACAGATAGAGCCCGGTGCCGAGGCGGCTCAAAATATCGTCGGGCGATAGGGTGCCAGCGGCAATTTCGGGGGCTCTCAGGGTTTCCTCGGGGTCTGCATGGTTAGAAGGCTTGCCGTATTCTTTAGCACTGCGGGAGCTGACTAGACTATTGGCTAGTTTGCCCTCAGAAATGATCGGCAGCTGGGCAGCGGTCACTTCCCCCAGGCTATTAAATCGAGGTACGCCAGTTCGTTTAAAGTTTTCAGTGAGGGAAAATTTAGGCGAGAGCAGACGCTCTCCGCGTTGCAAAAAGCCGAGGGCGCTGTTGCCTTGCTGCAGATCGGCTTCACTCACGCCCCCCCAGGAAAACATGTGTAAAATCTCGGCCACCGCCGCCGGAGCCAGGTAAGTGCGATATTCTCCTGGATCAATCTTGCTGAGGGGTCTGCCCAGCATTGCCAGCTGAGCCTTGGCAGCGGCAATTTTATCCAGGTAGTTAGAGGGGTCCCACTCGTGGCCCGCGACGGTGCCTTTGACGGCCTGTCCATCGGCATCAAAGAGAGAATAGTCGAGGGTGTAAGCGGTGGTCTCAAACCAGTGGCGCTGACCGGCTGAGTCAGCATAGCCCCGGTAGGAGAGCCCCCCAGCATAAATCCCGGCGAAGTCAATCGCCTGGAGCGGGGGTAGCAGGGTAGATGCGATCGCATCTACCCCTAGCAGCTGACCTGTGCAAGTTTCATGACTTTGGGCTGAGCCGTTGGGCAGCACGACATAGGGGTCAATCGGCAGCTGGGGCAGTGCCGATTGCAAATCAACCAGCGCTGTTTTGAGCAGCGGCCAATCTGCCTCAAACTGACCTGTAAACGGGACGCTACTCTGACAGGTGCGTTCTGCGGTCATCAGCGTCAGGTGCAGCTGCCCATCCTGCACCAACCCGGTTTGCCGCACCCGCGCCCGGTTAAAACGCACAAACTGGCTGACTTCTCCGGTAAAGGTGAGGGTAAAGTGCTCGGTGTTGTGCAGGCTGAGTGCGATCGCATCGGCCAGCTGACCAAAGACCGCTTCATAGGGAGGCAGGATCATGCTGCCCCTCCAAACACTTCTATATTCTCAAAGGCGCACACCGGGGCCGCATGACCTACCCGGATCAGCTGATTGGGCTCGCCTTTGCCACAAAAGGGGGTGCCATAGACCTTCCAGGTGTTGCGATCGCCCACCTGGGCAAGGCTGTGCCAAAACTGGGGGGTGGTTGACCGATAGTTAGGATTTTTCAGCGTCTGAGTCAGGCGGCCATTCTCAATCAGCCTGGCGTACTCACAGCCAAACTGAAACTTGTGACGCCGATCGTCAATGGACCACGAGCGATTGGTTTCCATATAGACGCCCGACTCGATGTTGCCAATCATCTCCTCAAAGGCGGTCTCCCCGGGTTCTAGATTGATATTGGCCATCCGGTCAATGGCGGGTCGATTCCAGGTGCAGGCGCGAGCCGTGGCCACCCCTGGTACGCCCAAACGGGTCTGACTTTCGAGGCTACCCAACCCTCGCTCTAGCTGCCCCTGACAAATTAAATAGTCCCGCTTGGCTGGGGTGCCCGTATCGTCAAAGCCGTAGCTGGCCAGCTCCCCGGTCACGGTGGGGTCAAAGGTGACATTCATCAAGGGCGACCCGTAGGCCAATGCGCCAAAGTCGGTGGGTTGCACAAAGCTGCCCCCGGCATAGTTGCGCTCGTCCCCCAGAATGCGATCGAGCTCCAGGGGATGTCCCACGCTTTCGTGGAGTTGCAGCATCATTTGGTCGGGGGCTAATACCAGGGTCGTGGCTCCCGTGGGGCAATCCGGCGCACTTAATAGTTCCACCGCCTGTTCACCCACCGTCTGGACTCGCTGCCATAGGGCCGGGGTCGCTAACAGCTCACCACCTCCCTGGTAGCTGTGGGCCAGATAGCCGTGGTCGCTTCGTACCTGGGTCGCACCGTTGTGTTGGGCAATGGCCCCAAAGTGAGTCTCGACCAGCAGCGTCTTTTGATAAATCTCAGATCCGTTGGTGCTGGCAAACCAGGACTCGATGTCATGGGTTAGCGCCAGGGCGCTGGTCTGCACAATTTGGCTAGAAACCCGCAGCCCTTTGGAAATTTGCAGCAGCACATCGTTAATATCTGCCGCTGTCAGGACTGACAGCGGTGTTTGATACGGCGCAACATACTCCCCCACGGCCTTGGGCCTGACCGCCGTTGTAAATCGGTGAATCGCCCACTGGCTAGCTGCAATGGCCTGACCATAGGCTTGCTGGGCCGCTACCTTCAGCCCAGAGGAGGTCAACACGTTTGTAGCGCAATAGCCAAACTGCCCCTGGGCTAGCACCTCTACCATCGCCCCCTGACTCAGGGTCTTACCGTTATGAGCCGGGTGACCATCCCGTACCGCCCGCTTAGTACTGGTCTCTTTAAGAACACGAATGCCCACCCAGTCGGCAGGCAAATCCAGCGTTGGCAGGGTTTCTGACAGCAAATTCAGCATAGATAACAGATGCAGCCTAAAAATTTACCGAACAGCGCCTGATTGTCTGTTCGATTTTGTGCGCTTACTTACCAATTCCCTCGGAGAGGGGTCAGACCATCATCGGCAAGATTACGGAGATTTACTGTACCATTTAAACCCTGGATCGCTTGATCCTGTTTTTATAAGATAAAAATTGAATTTTGGATTATTTTTAAAGCTAAAATACGGAAAAACAGTTTCGATTAAAATGTGAAGTGTTGGATAAACTTGATTCAAAAATTTTGAAAAATCTTACATCTGACGGTCGGGTGACCTGGGCTGAGCTAGCCAGCGCGTGTGGGGTCTCAGCCCCAGCGATAGCCGATCGCGTCCGTCGGTTAGAAAAGCGCGGCATTATTGCGGGCTATACCGTCCAGCTGTCAGCCAAGTATTTGGGCTACGACATCACCGCCTTCGTGGCGGTGAGTTTGGAGCGCCCCCACCACCGTCAGGGCTTTTTGGACTACGTGCAGGCCAAACCGGAAATTCAAGAATGTCACCACGTGACGGGGGAGGGGGACTACCTGCTTAAGGTGCGCTGTCGGAATACGACGGAGCTAGAGCAGATCCTCAGCGATGAGATTAAAGGATTGACCGGGGTGGTACAGACGCGGACGTCAATTGCCTTGTCCACGGTGAAGGAAGGGGGTGCGTTGCCGGTTTAGGGTGACGGGCGGATGGGAGACGCGGGAACGCGGGGACGGGGAGATGGGGGAGATGGGGGAGCCGTGGAGGCTAGGCAGGTTGGGTTGAAGCATGTAGGCTCTGCCTTCTCGCAGAGTAACCCAGGATTCTCAAAGGTTTAAAGCGCAATTGGGGAGGCATCGTATGCTGTTTTTGAAAGGAATTTTGTTGGGGTTTGCGATCGCAGCTCCCGTCGGCCCCATCGGTGTGCTGTGCATTCGGCGGACCCTGGCCTATGGACGATTGAGCGGTTTGCTCTCGGGGTTGGGGGCAGCGACGGCGGATGGCGTCTACGGGGGGATAGCGGCCTTTGGGTTGGCGCTGGTGTCTGATTTTTTGGTCAATCAGTCGAGCTGGCTGCGGATCATCGGCGGGTTGTTTCTCTGCTATTTAGGGATCACCACTTTTTTAGCAAAACCGGCTAATAAGGCAGCTCCGACGACGAGAACCGGGCTGTTGGGAGTGTACTTATCTACGGTCGTCTTGACGCTAACGAACCCAGCGACTATCCTCTCCTTTGTCCTGATCTTTGCCGGATTTGCACCCGCCGATCTGGGCTATGGGCAAGCGGCCATTCTAGTGAGCGGCGTCTTTTTAGGGTCGGCCCTGTGGTGGATCTTCCTGAGCGGGGGCGTTTCGATGTTTCGCCGATGGCTAAC
>JBCDDJ010000463.1:0-5394 GCA_039180385.1 Cyanobacteria bacterium P01_G01_bin.38
TATCTCTACCTGCAATCCTTTGAAGCGTCTTTTCGCTACGGGAGCCTGCATGTCTATCAGATACTGTTTTACCGGGATAAGCAGTGGAAGATGGATGTGCCACTGCCTGGGTTTTTAGCAAGCTGAGCAATCCTTATGGTTGGATGAACAGTCTTTCCATGGGTACTCAGCCTGACCAGGCTCAGGGTTTTTGAGTCAAATAAGGACAGAGCTGATTTTTAGGTAGCTATCTAAGGGCTTAAATCAGCGGCGGTGTGTAACCATGACTTTTTAGAGTAACTGCATAAGCTATCTGCCCGCTGCATTATAGTGTTAGCTTTCGCATGGAGCAACAGAAAACGCTACATATAGTGTCTTGAAGAAGCAATTGAATAAAAAGCAGGCGAGTTGACTCGCAGCGCATTTAGCAAAGTATCATCACAATCTGTACTCACTTCACACTATACTTCACATTTCTAGCTTATTATGGGAACACTGATCTGTGGTACCACCAGTTCACTGAACCCATGAGGATACATCTGAGGGATGAATGACTTTAGCTGATTATAATCCGCTGATCGCCCCACCACCAGAAGAGGTGCCTTTAGAAAACGCGCCACTCATTCGCGTTCTTGCTCAAGCGCGTTTTCCAAGTATTCTTTCTATTGAAGAAAAAGGGTTTGTAGCTCCCTTTCAAGAAGCCATCCGTGATGCATATCCTATCTTGCAGCCTGAACAAACTAGTGGATTCGTAATAGGTGCATCAGGAATTACAGCGAGTTCTCCAAAAATGATTTGGAGATTTACCGATACCAGTGGTAATTGGCGAATATCATTAGCTCCTGACTTTTTAGCCATTGAAACTACTGCATATTCAAGTCGAAGTGACTTTTTACGACGCTTAGAGCGAATTCTTATTGCTCTGAATAAGCATATAAAACCTCAGATAGTTGAGAGATTTGGCCTGCGATATGTTGATAGGCTTGATAGCAAAGATGTGGAAAATCTTTCAACACTTGTACGTTCCGAAGTTGCAGGAATCATAGCATCTGAATTTGGAGATCAGATATATCAAAACATTAACGAGTCACTATTCAAGCTGCCTGGTGGAGAAGGCCAAATATTGGCAAGATGGGGCCTCCTACCCGCCAACGCAACTATTGATCCATCAGCAATTGAACCAGTGAATGAGCCTAGCTGGGTGCTGGATTTGGATATGTCGCTGGTAGAACAACGTGAATTTAATGTTGAAAATCTTATGTCTGATGCTCAGAAATTCGCTGAGCGTATTTATACATTCTTTCGATGGGCTGTAACGCCAGATTTCTTGCGCCGTTTTGGAGGTGAGATATGATCAACTTTCCAATGACTCACCCTACATCTATCACTTCTGCTGATAGCCCGATGCAGACATCGCGTCTCCAGAAGAAAATTGGTATTACGGTGTTTCCTTCCCCAGGAAACACCATTAGTCATGAATCAACACTAAATTGGGATTTATTACATCTTCTTGATATAACAACTTCTGGCTTCAGTGTGCCAGAAGTATGCACTGATACTGATACCCCACAAACTGCTCTCAGCGAACTTAGAAAACTTAGCGGGTTGACATGGGAACAACTTGCTAAGCTATTCAATGTTTCGCGGAGGAGCCTCCACTTTTGGGCCAGCGGTCAACCAATTTCACGATTTAATGAAGAAAGTCTTCATCGCTTGCTTAGTACGTTGAGGTATATCAATCGAGGAAGTGCAAATACAAATCGCCATATATTATTGAGCCCATGCAAGAATGATCAAATTCCATTTGACTTATTAGTTGCTGGTCGATACGAGGATGTCAAAAATTTGCTGGGTTATGGAAATATCCCAGAGCAAGTTCAGCTCAAACCAATAGATGATAACGAACTTGTTTCACGTAAACCGCAGAAGCCCGGCGAATTAATCGATGCACTACACGAGCCAGTTCACAAGGATATAAGTCGCTCCCGTTCAGTTCGGTCAGCAAAAGTCAGAAAACGTGACAGAAAACAATGATCAAAAATTATTAATAGAATCAGTAGATGCATCTCTAAAAGAGTGGCGTCAAGGTGATTTTGTACTTGGAGAACATTGGTTTGTTTACCGAATCGATCCGCAGCAATCTTTAACGGAATCTCAGCAATTTGATGAATCTGAGGGTAACAATCTTATTGAAGTTGAGACGAGAGGCTTAGTTCTTGTTACACAAACTTGCGATATTATGCGCTCATGCGAATCTAGGCCTTACGTCCAAGTGGCACCTCTGGTAGAAGTTGGAGAAAGTTCACTACGAGAGATTCAACGTTGCAGAAGACCTCAGTATGCTTTCGTACCAGGAGCTAAAAGTTATAGTTTGGTTGCTGACCTTGATCGTGTCATGACTGTTGAGAAAACTATTGTTGCAGGTTGGGTACGACAGTCAGGATGTAGTAATGACCAAGAAATCAGATCCTTTGCTCAAGCTCTTGCACGAAAGCAGATGAGATTTGCCTTTCCAGATGATTTCACATCTTGGGCTAGCAAATTACAACGACGGTTTCGAGAAAAACATTCAAAACTCACATCTGAAGGGGAAGCACTTCGTGGATTACGCGAGATAAGAGTGCGAGCAGCTCCTTCTTGGAACCATTCCGAAGTGCAGTTGATGTTTTGGTTTATCCGAGAAGAGGAAGACGTTAGGTTCCAAGATATGGGATGGGATGAATTACTTGATAAATGGCTTAATCTGATTGAACCGGCAGGACGATATCACGAAGTAGATGGTCAAGTGACAACGTTAGCAGACATAACAGCTAAAGATTATGTCGAAAGTGATCCTCTCGATTTAGATCACCTTTCAATTTGAGTGATGTTTAAGGTCATCACTCACGCATTTGCAAGCTAACTATGTATTCAGTGTCAGATCTGATCGATAAGATCCGCATTTCTGGATCTTGTACGTCACTTTTGAGTGATGATACCCTAATTTGTAGAACTTACACATCACTTCTGACGCATAACTCCGAGAAATCGGGTGTTATATGTCACTTCTGGTAGTTAAGTATAGAAATTAGGATACTTACATGTCACTTCTGGCTGATAAGCACCCATCTAGAGGAGTTATATTCGTTTACCCTGGCAATACCCAAACCATCTCGGCTGTTGAATTGAGCCAGAGAAGTGACTCCACTGAAGCACTGCAGCCTTTCAACAGAAAAGTTCTATATCTACAACGATAGGGCACGGCTACCAGCTCTATCGGGAAAGCATCGTGCCCCCTCTGAAGCATTGACTATGCTTAGGAAAGCGATCGCGCCTCAAGGAGCCACCCTAAATGACGACTTCACCCACCTCAGACTGGATTGGTCAGCGGCTGTGCGATCGCTACGAGATTCGTCAGGAGCTGGGTCGGGCGGTGGGGCGCAGGACGCTGCTGGCGGATAATTTACAGGCCCGGTGCCCGGTGGTGATTAAGATCATCACCTTTGGTCAAGACTTTGAATGGGCGAATCTACGCTTGTTTGAGCGAGAAGCGGAGGTGCTGAAATCCCTACATCACCAGGATATTCCCGACTATCTAGACTATTTTGAAATCGACCGCCCGCAGGATAAAGGCTATGCCCTGGTCCAGAGCTATGCAGAGGGGCAATCGCTACAAGGCCATCTGCAAGGGGGGCGGACCTTCAACGAAACCGACGTGATTGACATTGCCAGACGGCTGCTGGCGATTTTGCAATACCTGCATAGTCAAACGCCGCCGATTGTGCATCGTGACCTGAAGCCCAGTAATATTTTGCTGTGCGATCGCACTGGCCACAGTCAGGGCGCGCTGTATCTGGTTGATTTTGGCTCGGTGCAGGCTCCTTTTTTGCACCCCACCGGGACGCTGACCATCGTCGGCACCTACGGCTATATGCCCCCAGAGCAGTTTGGTGGCCGCGCCGAACCCGCCTCCGACCTCTACAGCTTAGGCGCAACTCTGATTTATCTAGTGACCGGGCACCACCCCGCCGAGCTGCCCCAGCAAAATTTGCGCATCCGGTTTGAGCCCAAAGCCATGCACATTGGCCGACCGCTGCGCCAGTGGCTATGCTGGCTAACCAACCCCGACCTGACCCAGCGCCCCGCCTCAGCCACAGAAGCCCTGACTGGCTTAGAGACATTGCTAGAAACCGGCAGCCTGGCTGAGCTGCGGCACCCCAGCCCCGATCGCATTCTGGTCAATCAGCGGGCCGACAGGTTAGATATTGTGGTGCCACCTAGAGGCTTTCAACCTAAACGCGTCGGGTCTTGGCTTGATCTGATCAGCCTCGCTGTGATTTTTAGTGTCGCATCTTCTGTTGTTGGACTGATTGGATGGCCACTGTGGATGCTCATTGGCACTCGCTATTTTGAGATGGGCATATGGGTCATCACTATCATCCGATTATTGTATGGCATTCTCGGTATTGCGGCTGGGTTGATAGCCATCACGCTGCTGCCCACCTCTGCCAGAAACAATCTCCTGCGACAGCTACATCTGCGCCTGGATGAGCACAGTCTGATGATTTATCGAGAATCCAGTATTCTATGGCGACGGCGGCGGGTTATGTTTCAGGCAAAACGAGAAGAGATTGAAACTTTGGAATGGGAGCCGACCCAAGACAGCCTAAAAATTTCAGGTAGCCACAGCTGCTATCGCTTAGACCGTCAAAAACTAGGTCTGACCACAACAGAATTCCAATGGCTGGCTCAAGAACTCAGCGATAGTTTGGGTGTGCCCTTGTCTACTCTACTGGCTTGACCCGCCGTCGCAGTGAGTTCCAAAAAGTTACTCAAAGTCAATATCCTGCCATAAAATATAGTTACGTTGCTACATTGCTCAGGAGAAAAGGATGTACAGTCTTTCAAGTCGAGAATTCAATCAAGATGTGGGCAAAGCAAAGCGGGCTGCTGAGCAGGGACCTGTTTTCATAACCGATCGAGGAACCCCTGCGCACGTGTTATTGACGATAGATGAGTACCACCGGCTAATAGGAACAGGTAAAAGCGTCGCTGATTTATTAGCAATGCCCGAGAGTGCTGATATTGACTTTGCCCCCGTTCGCACGGCTGATGTTGCCCTTCGAGAGATTGATTTGTCCTGATGTTCCTGCTAGACACCAACGTTATCTCTGAGCTACGGAAAGCTGGCTCTAACCAGTGCAACCCCCAGGTGGAAAATTGGGCAAGCGCGACGTCCGGAGAACAATCTTTTCTCTCTGTGATCACCGTTTTTGAGCTGGAACGGGGTGTGCTTGTGATGGAACGTCGGGATCCGGTTCAAGGTGCTATGCTGCGACAGTGGTTAGATAATCACGTTCTTGCCAACTATGCTGAGCGTATCGTGCCTGTCAGTGTTGGCATCGCCCGACGTTGTGCTTCGCTCCATGTGCCTGA
>JBCDDJ010000464.1:0-5386 GCA_039180385.1 Cyanobacteria bacterium P01_G01_bin.38
AGCAAGGGTCTGCCCATCGGGGCTAAAGCTGACCCGATAGATATCGCCATCATGACCTTGCAGTACAGCTAGCTCATTGCCTTTGAGATCCCACAGTCGGACGGTGCGATCGCGGCTAGCCGACGCCAGCGTTTGCCCATCGGGGCTAAACGCAACACTCCACACAACATTCCGATGTCCGTTGAGCGTCAGCAGCGGCTGACCATCGGCCTGCCACAGCTTAACCGTGTTGTCCCGACCAGCGGTGGCAATGGTTTCACCATCGGGGCTAAAGGTCACCGCCTGGACGCCACCATCGTGGCCCTGTAGGCGATTGCGCTCGCTGACGCCATAAACAGCCTGCTGTAGTGCAATCCTGACCTGGGTTTCCGCATCCGGATCGACATTCCTCACCTGTTGTAGCTCAATGCCAGCTCGAATCCCTTCGATCAAAGAATCAATTTTGTCTCGATTCCAGTTGTAGAGCACCTGGGAATACTGACTGAGCGCAATCGCCTCCTGATTTTCGGCCTGCTGCTGGGCACCTGTGGCCAGCTGAGTTTGTGCTTGTTCTGCTGCTCGGGCGACCTCGGCCTCTCGGGCTTTTTCGGCGGCGATGCGAGACTGACGAAACGCCAGCAGCCCCGCTACCGCCGCGAGTACGGCTGCTGTGCTGGTGACGACTAAGAGCGATCGTAAAATATTGGCCCGTCGTCTTTCTTTTTGTACCTGGCGATCGCGCAGGGCCAGGCTCTGTTGAATAAAAGATTGCTCATCTGGGCTAAGCTCCTGGCGACGGGTTTTTAAAATCTCTTCGGCTTCTGCCAGGGGCGCACCCCGCAGCAGGGCCCCCTCATCCTGGCGGGAGACTGCCCACTGCTGCATTGAGCCCCGCAGCCGATCTTGCCAAACCCGAAACTCTCGATCGGTCTCCATCCATTGCCGCAGCTGACCCCAGTTGCGGATCAGCGCCTCGTGAACCACCTCGACGGTTTCCTGCTGCTGAGCCGGGTCGAGGCTGGTGACCACCAACCGGGCATCGGCCAGCTGTTTGACCAGCGACCAGTTAGTGTCGCCAAGCTCGGCTTTGGTGGCGAGTCGGCGGGTGTCTTCTGTCCCCTGACCGGGGTGAACCAGCTGGATAAAGATGCGTCGCACCAGAGCCTGCTCTGCCGAACTCAGATTGTTATACTTGGCGTCGGCATGGCGGGCCAGAGCGCCTTTGACTTCTCCAATGGCTTCATAGGCCTGATGGGTGAGTAGCCTACCGGTTCGACGTTTCCAAAGCTCGGTCAGGGCAAATTCGAGCAGGGGTAAGTTGCCGGGTTCTTCGCTGACGTCCTGGAGAATTCGACGAACTAATCTCTCTTCAAACCCCACTCCCAATGTCTGGGCGGGCTGCTCGATCACCTGCTCCAGCTCGCTCGGGTTCATCGCTCCCAGCTTGATATCGCCGGTTTGTAGTACATCAGCAAACGGACGATAGGCCAGGGCATTGCTCAGAAAGTCGGCCCGCAGCGTGGCGACCAGCACTAGCGACGAACTACTGCGGGCTGTGGGCAACCCTGATAGCAGACAGTCGAGAAACTGCCGTCGGGGGCCTTCGTCAGGACAGAGGGTGTAGAGTTCTTCGAACTGGTCGGCGATCAGGAGAATGCGATCGCGCGGATGCTGCCGCTGAATGGTTGCGATCGCATCGCTCAGCCGCAGCTCCCCAGATTTTAGGTGGTTAGCCAGCTGTCGCGCCTGCACCATCTGCCCCATGGCGTCTAAATCTGACGTCATCAGCGGCACCAGCGCCAGCGCCAGCGCATGAAACGGATCTTCGCCGGGGCGAAAGTGGGTAAATTGCCAGTGGCTTGCCTGTTGTAGACGGGGCACCAGCCCGGCCAGCACCACAGAGGATTTGCCACTGCCCGAGGCTCCCAGGATGGGGATAAAAGCTCGGTGCTCAACCGCCTCAGCCAGGGCCGTCACAAAAATCTCGCGCCCAAAGAAAAACTCAGCATCGTCCGGGCCAAAGTGAAACAACCCGCGATAGGGACAGGGCAAAGTATCGGGCTCTTCGATAGTCTCTGCCAGGGGCTCCGTGATGGTTTCTCTATAGTAATAATTAATGATGGTATGGTGGCGCGACTGGTCAATCGTCGCCTGCCCCGCCGCATTGACAAAGGCAGCGGCATTGTCATCGCCCGCGATGCTGACATCTCCAGCACTCTGCTTTTGGGTTCCGGAGGGCTCCTGTTCCATCTTTGGGTACTCCGATACGCACAAGTAGGTAAAGTTTTATTGTCCGTTAATCAGGCCGGATCGATCAACCCTCAGAAAAAAACTGATCCTTTCGCATATCTTTCAGGCTTGCTAATATCCTCAGCAAAGCTGTTCAAAATCATAATTCATCAAGGGGTGCTGAGATGCTTGAAATTAGTAAGCTGCCAGTTTGTGATAAGAAAAGTCTAGAACGTGACTTAATTGATTTCTTTAAGCCAGACAGGATAAAAGTAGCCAATATCTCTATTGAAGAAAAACAGTCTATCGCAAGCGTTGAGATTCTTTCTGCAAAAAAACTCGATGTCGTTGAAAGAGTGAGTAATCAGAAATTTAGAGGACAACATCTCCTCAAATACGATACTAGCCCTGGAGGGATAGGGTATACAGGTGAAAACAAGGGAGATCCACCTAGGCCGTCGGATAGAAATTCTCACTCATGATTCGTCACAATCGTCTTCTCGTAAGTAGCTTCTGAAGGATAAGAAGTGCCCGAAGGAAGCACTTAGACATATCTCAATCGCAAAGCTTTGCCGAGCTCTGCGATTGAGACTTCAGATAGTCACTGGCGTAGCTGCACCCCTCCTCTAACAAATCGCTTAGGTTAATATTAGATACCTGCCATAGCAAAACGGTTTGAGCAGCACCCCCGAAAGCGAGCCACCTGCTATTAGGGCTAAAGTTTGTTGCATAAATAATGTCTTCATATCCATCCAGCGTTGTAATTAATTCACCATTCAGCTGCCAGAGTTTTGCCGTTCCATCACTACTTACAGAAGCAACGGTTCTCCCATCAGGGCTTGCACTCGCTCCCATCACGCCATTCATATGACCATTCAGGGTTTTGACTAAAGTTCCATCTTGCTGCCACAGTCCTACTGTTGTGTCGTCACTCGCTGTAATAAGCATTTCTCCATCCGGGCCGAAACCAACATATCGAATTACATCGGTGTGACCTGTGAGTCTTTTAAGTTCTTTTCCTGAAGCACTCCACAATATGACAGTGTTGTCATCACCAGCCGTTGCAATTGTTTGACCATCAGGGCTAAGGGCTACGCTTAATACTCTATCTTCGTGTCCTTTTAGAAGAATTGATTCCTTACTCTTTAAGTCCCAAATTCTAGCTGTGTAATCGGCGCTGGCAGACGCAAGTATTTGTCCATCTTGACTAAAGTTAATAGCAAGAACGCTATCCTGATGTCCTTTTAATACTTGTTGAAGTTGTCCATCATCACTCCAGAGCCTTATAGTCCCGTCCTCACCGCCACTGGCAATTACATTATTAGTAGGATGAAAGCTAACCGTATAAGCTTTCCCATTGTGTCCTTCTAACGTCGAAAGTAGCTCAGCTTTTTGATTCCAGATTTTCACTGTTCCATCGGCACTGGTACTGGCGATCCGATTCCCATCTGGGCTAAAAGTAACCCAGGTTACATTGTCTTGATGTCCAGTTAAAAGCTTTATATGATCTCTGTTGACTTGCCAAAGCTTGGCATTCAAGTCTTTGCCTGCTGTGGCAAAGGTCTTTCCACTTGGGTCAAAAGCAATGCTGTAGATAGCGCTATCATGAGCGGACCAAGTATCTAGTAAATCGCCATTTTGTGTCCAAAGACTAATGGTTCCGTCAGCACTGGCAGAAACGATTGTTTGTCCATCTCCACTAAACTCAACGCTCCATACCTCTCCACTAGAGGTAAAAGAGTTGAGAAGCTGCCCCTCTAGACTCCAGAGCTTTACAGTTCCATCCTGGCTACCTGTCACAAAAAGCTGACCGTTCCGGCTGAAATCTATGCTAGTTACAGCATGGGAATGATGATTCAGTGTTTTCAGAAGCGTTTTACCATCCCAACTCCAGAGCTTGACGGTACTATCATCACCCACCGTAATAATCTGATCGCCATTTGGGCTAAATTTCACCTGCCTGACTAACGCTTGATGCCCATTGAGGGTTGTCAGCAGTTGCTCGTTCTCTGGTCGCCACAATCTGACAGTACCATCGTTACTCGCAGTTGCAAGGCGACCATCTGGGCTAAAAGCAACATCCATCACCCAGGACCCGCTGTGAGCTGATATTGTTTGTATCAGGCTACCGTCACTATTCCAGAGTTTTGCAGTTCCGTCGAAACTACCAGAGACGATCGTCTGCGAGTCGGGACTAAACCTAACGGTTGTAACGGTGTCTGTATGTCCTTCTAGGGTTTTGAGCAGGGTTCCATCTCGTTGCCACAGCTTAATCGTTTTATCAAAACTTCCTGTGACAAGCTTTTCACCATCTGGGCTAAAGTCAATATCTCGAATAGATCCCCCATGCCCCTGCAAGCGGTTTTTTTCTCTCACCCAGGCTATAGACTTTGCCAAAGTTTCTAGAACCTTAGCCTGGTGTTCCTGCTTCGCAGTCCCAAACGGTAATTTCTGCAAACGCTTCCCAGCCTCTAGTGCGTCAATCAGTCCATCGATAGAGATTCGATCCGCTGTGAAATTGGCATTAGAAGACTGCGTCAAAGCCTCAATTTGACCTATTTCTGCCTGTCTCCACTGAAAACCAGATAAGATCCCTAAAACTGAAACTAGTACACTGGCGATCGCGATACTTACCGTCATCTTCTGGGCACTTTTTCGTGCCTTTCTTTCATGCGCCAGCTCTCGCTGGCGTCGTGCTTCCTTTTCGTTCTGCTGTCGATCTCGCAGACCCACACTGCAATCAATAAACTCTGTAACCTCTGGACTAAAACCTCCAAGTACATGGTTAAAGGTGAGATTGTTGTGTAGATCAACTGCCTGTGCTAACTTTGTCCCGCTCCAAAGTTCATCATCGAGCTTTTCTAACTTCCAATGGGCTACGTCTTCATTGATTCGATTTCGCAAAGCAATTGCTGCACAGTTCTGCTTAATCCAATCTCTTAATTCATCCCAAGAGGTGAGCAAAATCTCATGGGCAATTTCTACCGTTGCCTCTGACTTGGCATTGGCCGTAGAGGCATCACTTACCAGCAAATTGGCATCGATTAGCTGGATCAGTACCGCTTGTTCTAGGTCATCAGTGAAGCGCGATCTCACTTCTCGTTTCCGCACTGGCTTCCATTCCGTATCTGTAGTACTATTGCCGCCAACGCCGACCAGCCTCAGAAAGATGCGCTGA
>JBCDDJ010000465.1:0-5382 GCA_039180385.1 Cyanobacteria bacterium P01_G01_bin.38
AACCCCTAAGTCACGACCGCAGATTGGGGTGTCGTGGCGTGCGATCGCAAATCGCCACAGCCCAAACGCCGCCCCAGAGACCTTTGAGCGACTACAGCAATCCATGGCCGCGCTGTTAGATTGGCTGGTCGACACCTACGATGCCGAAATCCATTTAATTCCATTCCAGTCGTTCCCAGGGACGTATCGTCGCCGACACCGACCCGCCGTTGACGACTATGTCAGCACCCAGACGATGATCCAGGGGTGTCGCCACGCTGATCGGATGGAATTGTATGCTGACGTTCCCTACTTAGGACGTTTAGATGGTATCCTAGCATCGCTGGATCTGATCATCGGGATGCGTCTACACTCTATGATTTTGGCGGCACAGGCCGGAATACCTGGTCTAGCCGTCGAATATGACCTCAAGGTCAATCGATTTATGGCCGCTATCGGCCAGGGCCAAAATTCTATTCCTCTGGAAGAGTTCACCTTCGCAACCGCCACATCAAAGGTGGCTCGGCTGCTTGAAAATACCGATGCGGCCCGACAGTCAGTCCGGGCTGGCCTGCATCAATACCAGCAGGCAGGGGCCACCGCCATGGCCGCATTGGCAGATTTTTGGCAGGCTTAAGCGTGAATTTATCTCCCATTTTTATTGTGGGTGTTCCGCGCTCAGGAACGACCCTGCTGGCATCACTCCTGTCAGCCCATCCCGCTATTGCAATTTCCCCCGAAAGTCATTTTTTTAACTACTGGCTGCCCACCTGGGGCAACTTACCGCTTGAGACCCTTTGGCAAGAACTGCGCCAGAGCCAGCGATTTTCCTATTTTGGGATGGACGCGGATACGGTCTGGGCACGCACCCAAACCAAAGGTCAACCCACCCAGCAAACCTTGTTTGAGTCAATGCTAGAAACCTATGCGGCCCAGCTCAACAAGCCGCGGTGGGGCGAAAAAACCCCGATGCACTATCAGCATCTCGACCAAATTTTTGACTGGTATCCCAATGCATCGGTGCTCTGGCTGCTGCGCGACCCGCGGGCAGTGGTGTCATCTTTATTGAAGGCGCATTGGGCCAGTGACTACACCGATGAAAATGCTCGGCTCTGGCACCAGGGCCTGCGTCACTATGAGCACCACTGGAAAACCGATGCTCGGGTTAAGCAGGTGCGCTACGAAGCCCTCCTCACCCAGCCCCAGGACTGTCTCAAGCAGATCTGTGAGTTTCTCGATGAGCCCTACCCCCCCGATCTCATCGACTGCCGATCGGCTGCTAATAGCCCCATCGTCAATCGCCCAAAATGGGCTGCAAATCATCTCCGTCAGGCGTTAGCCCCCCTGGAGATGACTCCCCTAGAAAAATGGAAGCAGCAACTGTCTCGGGCTCGGATAGAAATCATTGAACAAATTAGCCGTGACGCCATGGCCCGCTATGGCTATACCCCAATCACGTCAGGCAAGACCCTGAGGGGACAGCTACAGTGGCGCAGGGAGCAACTCACGCGCAAACTCACAGGGCAGCTCCAACACTGGCAGCAGCAGTTGGGAATGGGACAAACACCCCTGACTGACTGGGTTCATGGCACGTCTTCTAGAACCTCTGCGTAACACTCCTGATGCCGCTCAAAAATCTGGGGTAGACTGAGCTGCGATCGCAGCTGCTGTCGGATCTGGGGCGGCTTTGGCTGAGCCAACTGGGCAAGAATGGCCTCAGCCAAAGCCGTTGCCGTATAGGGAGAGAAGGTTGCAATCGCACCGGGGACAAGCTGATTATAGTCCTGAATCTGAGGTAGGTCAGTCGCCAGGATAGGTTTCCCCTGGGCGATCCACCGAGAGAGAGACCCTGACGCCGACAGGGTCTCAAACGGACAAATCGCCAGATCGCTAGCCCTCAAGTAAAGATCGAGATCGGCATCACAGAGATAGCCCGTCACCGTGACCCGGTGGTCTACCTGGTGCTGCTGAGCCAGGGTCCACAAATCTTTGAGCAATCGCGCCTGACCGTCTACCACCGCCCCCGCAAACACCAAATGAATCGTCTCTGGCAGCTGGCTCAGGGCTTTAATCGCCAGGGTATGGCCCTTGCGCGGATAAATAAACCCCTGGAGGGTAATCATCGTCTGAGCCGATAGCCCCAGCTTCGCCTTGGCGTCGGCTGTTGAAAGCGGGACTGTTGAAAGTGAGGCCGTTGAGCGTTGAAAAGACACAGACTCTACAAAATGGGGAATCACTTGAATCCGCTCAGCCGCTGCAAAATGCGACAGCCGCTGTTTTTCTTGAGCATGACACGTCAGCAGGGCACTGGCTTGCCGCAACAACAGCTGCATCGCCTGACGATCGGCCCCATAGCAATGCCACATATATCGCCAGGTGGTGCGCACAGCCAGTCGCTGCCACCCTGAGAGATCTTTGTATTTGCGCCGTTCTGCCCGTAACACCTGCCAAACCGACTGGGGCGGATAAAGCTGTTCATGCACATCGTGGAGAGTCACCACCCAAGGGAGGGAGCACCGAGAAAGCTCGCCCAGCCACTGCTGGAGATGCTGTAAGTGAGGGCGGCCATGCCCCCAAAGGAAGGGACTATATTGAAAATGAATCAGGTCACTCTGGGCAAGGGTCGCCGCCGCCCGTCTCAATAAATCAGCATTGTGTCGACTATCCTGTCGACTATCATGGGTGAGAACCACATCCTGCTCTATCACGGAGTGGTGCGATCGCGCCGCTGCCGCCAAACATCGACCATAGCGGGTGACACCACTTTCGTAGGATTGTCCGGCTGTGGCTAGATGAAGGTATCCCAGTTTCATGTCTTGACCGCCCGTGACTTATGGCCCATGACTTGCTGTCCATGAAGGTATCAAAAGGGTATCGCACCTTGTTTATAACCCAGCTCTGCCCCTATCCGGCTCGCGGGGGGGGAGCGATGCGAGTTTGGCAAAACCTAAATATCTTGGCCCAGTCCGGTGAGGTCGTCCTGTTTTCTATCTTTAAGGGGCCCCATCCTAGAACGATTCTCAATCGCATTAACAACCTCCCCACCCTTCGACAAACTCAGGGCAAGCTTCCCCCGCCGCCCGTTTGGCTGAGACATTCGGCGAGCGCTCAGTCGAGCCGCGCTCACACCGAAGCCCACCTCCCTACTTGGCATCATTATGACATTGGAGCCCCCCAGCGATCGCGACGAGAAAAGATTGTTCGTCGTCTGGGTTGGCTCAGGCCCGATGGCCATCCCCGCGCTGATTGGCTCTACACTCGGCAAGCTGCGCAACAGCTAAAGGACGTCATCCAACAGTTTCGACCCACCCTGATCATTTGCGCCGAGATCTGGCTCTATCGCTATCTTCCCATTTTGCGCTCAGCCAGGTGTCCAGTGATTTTAGACAACCATAATGTCGAGGGGGATGCGAAGCGATTTCAAGCCACCCAAAACACCCTCTCCAAAATCCGTCACATCGAGCGCCACTGGCTACAACACGCTGATCAAGTCTGGACCTGCAGCCAGACGGATAGGGATTTGCTCGAACAACTCTATCCCCAGACATCTACCTCTCTACAAATAATCCCCAACGGTGTCGACCCCACATTCTATACAACCCTCAAAACCAACCCTACCGACCCAACTTCGCTACCCGCTACCCGCTACCCGCTACCCGCTACTCCCCCACCGTCCTCACCTCCCCCATCTCCCCCTGCCTTCCTGGGCAATGAGACCTTGGCCCCTACCATCGCTTCCCCATCTCCCCTATCTCCGGACTGGGCAGGCACAAGACCAGCCCCTCCCCCACCGCCACTCACCCTCCTCTTCCCTGGTCGCTTCTCCTACCCTCCCAATGCCGAGGCGGCTGCGGTCCTGATCAATCACATCTATCCGGCCCTTAAACAACAAGTCTCCGACTGCCAACTTCTTCTCGTCGGTATTGACCCTACCCCTCAGATGATCTCAGCCGCAGCCGATCCTGACATTATAGTCACCGGGGAGGTGGACGATGTGCGCCCCTATTTAGCAATGGAATGCATCATGGTGGTGCCCCTACAAAGCGGCAGCGGCACTCGACTCAAATTGTTGGAAGCCTTTGCGGCGGGGTGCCCGGTGGTGAGTACCCCAAAAGGGGCAGAAGGGTTAGCGGTCCAAGATGGACAACAGCTCTATCTGCGCTCGACCCCAGCGGCCATTGTCGAGGCCGTTCTGGAGCTGTGGCACAATCCTGACCGGGGGCAACAGCTCGCGAAAAATGCCTATGCCTGTCTGTTGCAACACTATGCCTGGTCAGCGGTGGCTAACCGGATAGAAGAGGCTTTAGCTGGGCTACCATAATTGAGCCTTGCTGCCGTACTCGTGCTGCCATGATATAGAAATGACATGGAAAAGTTTCACCCGTTAGCGATTTCTCCTCGAGCCAAGCCTCAAGTCAGTGTCGTGGTACCGCTCTATAACAAAGCGGCTTATATTGCCCGGACGCTGCGCTCTATTTTGGCGCAAACCGTGTCACCGCTAGAGATCATTGTGATCAACGATGGCTCTCAAGATGAGGGACCTGCCATTGTGCAACAGCTGACCAGAGGCATCGTTGAGAGCCCGGGTGAGGTCAACGCGGCATCCGATATTCAAATTCAGCTGGTGCATCAGGAAAATGCTGGCCCAGGGGCAGCTCGCAATCACGGTTTACAGCGGGCGCGGGGATCTCACATTGCGTTTTTAGATGCTGATGATGAATGGTTTCCGCTATTTTTAGAGCGGTCTCTTGATCGGCTCAGGGCTCACCCCGACTGTGTACTGTCGGTGAGCGGCCAGGTGCGCGGGGCGCAGCGCCAAAACTGGAGTGCAATTATGGCCCAGCTGGGTCTAACCGCAGGGGTTTGGCGACTGCCCCCAGATTTGCCCCCTGAGCGGCATAAGCCCAGCCTGGATATTTTGCACTCTGGTGCAATCGTGTGCGATCGCACCGTCGTCAACCAGTTTGGCGGGTTTTATAGCCAGGACGGATGCCGCTATGGCGAAGATCTCTACCTGTGGCTGCAAATCATTTTGCACTACCCCATCTACCGAGACTTTGAGCCCTTGATGTGGTATCACACCGAGGCCTCTGACCTGGCCGTGTGGCGAAAAACCTGTCCCCCCTGGCCGATGCTGCTAGAGCCAGACCCGATTCGAGCCCACTGCCCGGCTCCCTACCAGGCGCTATTAGAGCAGCTGTTGGCCAACTATGCCCTGATCGCCGCCTATCGCTGTGCCACCCAGGGAGATCTTGAGACGGCCCGCACGTTGCTGAAAGACTATCCCCAGGCACAAGCCTCTGCCGCTCGGATTTGGCGAATTCGATTGGAGATGGTGATTTCAGCGGTGCCAAATTTGCGGCGATCGCTACGGCAGTTGAGAAGGGCAGAGGGGTAGTGGGT